>CAZFPT010000044.1:0-21392 GCA_964521005.1 uncultured Planctomycetaceae bacterium
AGACGGCGTCGACGGTCGGCCGGCTGGAGTACGACGGGCTGGGTCGACGGGCCGTCAAGGAAATTACCCACTCTGCCGACTGGAATCAGACCTACGTGACGTACTATAATGGCCAGCAGATGATCGAGGTCCGAAACGACAACTCGCAGGTCCTCAAGCAGTACACCTGGGGGCTGGGCTACATCGACGAGCTGGTCCAGGTCGCCATCAATCAGGACCCGGCCAACGCGGCGACGGCCACCAACGCCGAAAACGCCTGCGAGCGGTTCTTCTGGGCCTTGCAGGGGGTCAACTTCAACGTCTACGGAATCGTCTCGGCCAGCGGCGACCTCGTCGAACGCTACGAATACACCCCGTACGGCCAGCGGACCGTCTACTCCCGCGGCTGGCTGAGGGCGGACCTGAACGGCGACGGCGTTGTGGATGACGCGGATACTGAACTGCTCGGGACGTACTGGGATACCACGGCCGTCTCCGTCGCGGACATAAGCGGCGACGGGTCGGTGGGACTTGCTGATCTGACCGGTTTGTCGCTGAACTTCGGCCAGTCCGTCGCCGACGATCCGTTGGTGATGCACTCGCGGCTGGAATCGTTCCGGACGGACAGCCGGTTCAGTTCCACCGGCGGCTACGGCAGCCTGTGCGACATCGGCCATCAGGGCCTGCTGCACGACAAAGAGTTCGGCCCAGCCGCCACCGGCCTGGTTCACAACCGCGCCAGAACCCTCAACCCACCACTCGCACGTTTCAACCAGCAAGACCCGGGGCCAGCCGCAGCGGAAGGAGCGACAGAGGTTTGGCATGCGGATGTTCCACGGCCCGAAGATTCTGTACCGCCGGTAGACATTCTGTCTTCATACACCGATGGGATGACCTTGTATCAGACTGGCCGCAGCGCTCCGACGATGAACATCGATCCCACAGGAAGGGTTATCGTACTCTTGGCCGGAGCTGGGCAAGGGCCAGGTACGATGAGAGCAATAGGAGATGAGATCAAACGACGCCTTAGGGTGTACCTGGCACCGTATACAGAGGGCCCGTGGCCGTGGATAATGACGACGACGTTTGCTAAAGGAGGACTGTTCGACGACTACGATGCTGCAGTGAGGAAAGCCTACCGAGAATACGTAGCACGCCGCCGCGCAAATCCATGCAGCTTGGAACAGTTCGTAGCCATCGGCCACAGCAGTGGAGCGTCGGGGATATACAACGAGCTGTGGAGGGGCACATTTGCGCGCGTTAAGGATTCACACAATAGTCGGAATAGAATCCAGCCCGCGTACTTGGGATTCGTGGACATGGTGCTTAAGAAGAAGCCTGGCTGGCTCGCTGGCCCCACCCTTGTTGGCAAACTGCCGACACTGACTGGTGCGATGCATATCAAGATGCCAATCAGGCCTTCGATTAAGGGGATATACAACAGAAACACTGCGCAACTCGGTATCCCTGTTATTGATCATCTATCTATGCCATACCATCCCGAGACCGTAAGATGGTTCGGGATGTTTGCCGCAACATACTATTGGCGACATGTAGACTGGGAGACTCGAGATGGCAGTCCGCCGTCATTCTTGGTTACTCCGGACCCAGATGATAACGCGACTTGGTGATACGCGAAACAGTGCAAGGAAACCACTATGGCCAATTCATGTGTATGTATTAGCAATGGAGCCCCATCTGCATTGGTGGCATGGATGATTGCATCGTCTCTATGTGTACCAATGGGGCTGGGTTGTGTGTGTGATGAGCACAAGGATGCTGAGTATGCCCTTCGGACATATGTGTGTGCGGTCCGGGACCGTGACTACGAGCGAATTGAGGAGTCAGTTGTTCCAGGGTGGAGAGAACCTGTTGGGGACATACTCAGGGCACATCGCGAGTTTGCATCATCCGCCAAGCTGTTGCGTGCGGATGTGACAGAACAGTTTGGCAAAGACATGTCTGAAGTCTTTTGTCAGGAGTTCTACCGTCCTTTCGATAGGATGTTGCTGGAGGTATTGCTATGGCCGCAGTGGAATAAAGAAGCAGACATAGATACAGAAGGGGGGGATATAGGTCCTATTGCAGTTGTCTTCGAAGGTATGGAGACAGGTCTGCAGCTAGAGAGCTGGGACTCTCGATGGGGTATAGCGTTCGACAACAACCTTAAAGATATTGATATGGCAGCACGGGGGTATTCTGGCATGTATCGCCGCTTAACGAGGACCTTCTGTGATATTCGGCAAGGGATGTCCGATGGCAGAGTCACGGACAGCAATGTCGGGGCTATAGTGAGCGGGTCTGAGCGGGTACCTCCAAAGCAGTAATCGTGGCGTGTCGGGTAGTCGTACAGAGGGATTGGGGGCATGCGGTTCCATGGCAGAGAGTTACGGTCGGTTCTTCGGGAACTAGATAGATGGTCGCACCCACGACGCGGCCGGCAACTTGACGTACGACGGGCGATTCGCCTTCACGTACGACGCGTGGAATCGGCTGGTGGTTGTGAAGCGGGCGTATCGCGACGCGGCCGGCGCGTTGCAGACGGCGTCGACGGTCGGCCGGCTGGAGTACGACGGGCTGGGTCGACGGGCCGTGAAGGAAATTACCCACTCTGCCGACTGGAATCAGACCTACGTGACGTACTATAATGGCCAGCAGATGATCGAGGTGCGAAACGACAACTCGCAGGTCCTCAAGCAGTACACCTGGGGGCTGGGCTACATCGACGAGCTGGTCCAGGTCGCCATCAATCAGGACCCGGCCAACGCGGCGACGGCCTCCAACGCCGAAAACGCCTGCGAGCGGTTCTTCTGGGCGCTGCAGGGGGTCAATTTCAACGTCTACGGAATCGTCTCGGCCAGCGGCGACCTCGTCGAACGATACGAGTACACCCCCTACGGCCAGCGGTAGTAGCCCTGTGGTTGATGGAGTGTCTCGGGCGGGTAGAAGCACAGCGTCCCAGCCAGGCAGGAGGTCGTCTTGCCGTCCAGCGCAACGCGGTAGTCGCCCCCGGCGATGTAGACCAACTCGCGGTGGCTGTGCGAGACACCGTGAGGCAGCAGTTCCGGGTCGGGAACGACATGAAGCACCGTCAGATCGCGTATTCTCCTGCCATTGGCCATAAGTAACAGGATACAAGAACGCGCATACAACAGCAAGAATGAGCACGCCCATGCTTCGCTCTGCCGGGTTATATTGGTAAAGCCGGTTCTTTTGGAAGGAGACGAGTGTTTCGATGTTTGAGCATGACGCGTCGATGGTTGAGACGGCCCGAACGGTCACGGAGTGGATTGCCGGGGAGTACGCATCCTCCCTGCGCGAGCCTGCCGGTTCGTTGGAGCATCGCTTCATTGATCCCGGGGCGGGCTATCGCGATCTGCTGTGGGACTGGGACGCCCATTTCTGCGCGGTGGGCCTGCAGGCCTGGTCCGATCGGGTCGGCCCGTACGTGCGGGGCTGCGTGCGGAACTTCCTGGACCACCAGGCCGACGACGGATCCGTTCCGTACTGCCTCAACGCCCGCAGCGCCGAGCCCATCGGTGTTGCCAATCGGCCCGCCGAGAGTGAGCGCAACTTCGCCAAGCCGCTGCTGGCGCAGATGACGCGGATGGCACGGGATTACCTGGGCGACGAGTTCTGGGTGGCGGAGGTCTATCCGGGCCTGCGGCGCAGCGTGGAGCACTGGGAGCAGACCCAGCGCAGCGAGTTGGGATTGCTGACCTTTCGCTCGCACCGGGGCAGCGGGGCGGACAATCACCCCGCCGTCTACGGTCGGCCGTTCAATTCGTCGGCGGATGTGTTTCTCAATTCGTTGATGGTTCGCGAGTATGAGGCACTGGCGGCGTTGGCGGTCTCAGCGGGACAGGACGCCGAGGCCGGGAGCTGGTTGACCCGACGCGATGCACTGGCCGAGGCGATGCAACGCATGTGGGACCCGATCGACGGAATGTTCTACAATCTGGACGTCCAGAAACGCCCCATCGAGCGGACGAATCAGCCGATCGACTGGGTGGTTCCGCTGAAGTTCCGCTGCTGGACCGCCTTCATGCCCCTCTGGGCGGGCATCGCCACCGACGAGCAGGCCGAGCGGCTGGTGCGCGAGCATCTCACAGACCCCGAGGAGTTCTGCTCGGAGCATGGCCTTCGGACGATGGCCGCCAACGAGCCGGGGTTTTGCGCCTTTGCCGGGAGCAACCCCTCCAATTGGCAGGGCCCCATCTGGGTGGTCTCGACCTGGCTGACCTGCGAAGGGTTGACCCGTTACGGCTACCAGGCCGAGTCGGCCGAGCTTGCGGGCAGGCTGCTGCGGACCCTCGCGAGGGACATCGAACACGTCGGCTGTCTGCACGAGTACTACCACCCCGAGACGGGCGAAGGACTAACCCACCCGGGCTTTCTCAACTGGAATACATTGGCGTCCCTGCTGGCGGAGCAATTCACGGCGGGCACTGAACACTGAGGCAGCAAACACTGAGGAGTAACGCATGATTCACCGAATTGCGGTTTCGCTGATCGTACTGGGGCTGGCGGGTTCGACGTGTCTGGGGCAGAGCGGGAGCGGTGCGTTCACGCCGCCGCAGGACGTACCGGACACGGGCATCGGGTTCCGTGGCGACGGGACGCATCGATGGCCTCAACAAGCTCACCACGAATCTCCTGCTGGGGGCGGAGTGGACGCCGCAGCGCCGGGCAAAGTGGACCCGGCAAGGCTTTCCGAAGGGCTTCTCGTACGCCTGCCAGATGAACATGGCCGGGAAGAAACTCTACATCTGCTCGCAGGATTTCCTGTACTGTATCGCCACGAAGGATAACTGACCCATGGCCAAGACGAACAAGACCCGACACGCCGACGCATCCGCCGGCGACTGCGAGAACCTCCGCCGTCTGGCGGGCGAACTGGCCGAACTCGCCCAGCAGCCCGTCCAGGACGAGCGACGCGCCAATTGGACCGCACTCAACGACCTGCGGCCGAATCGGCCGATGGTGTTCGTCACGGAGATCCCCTGGGATGAGTTCGCCTTGGAGATCGACGAGCTTCGCCCCCGCTGCGAGGACGCCTCGCTGCGGGGCGTCGAGGCCGAGCTTCGGCAGCGGTTATGGGTCGAGAAGTACCTCGATACCGACCGGGTCGTCGAGCCGACCTACTCGGTCTGGAAGAAGATCCACGGGACCGGCTTTGGGCTGTGCGTGCACGAACGTACCATCGAAGCCGAGAGCGGCTCGCACATCAAGGCCCACGAGTTCGAGCCGGTCATCACCGACGTGGACGACGTCGAGAAGATCCGCATGCCCGAGGTCCGCTACGATGAAGAAACTACCCTCGCGCGAGTGAATATGCTCGATGAACTCTTCGGCGACCTCCTGCCCGTCCGCGCTTGTGGCCCGAGGACCCAGACCTACAACTCATGGGATATCGTCATTCAGTGGATCGGCGTTACCCAGGGCCTGATGGACCTGGTCATGCGCCCGGACTATATCCACGCGATCATGCGTCGGCTGACCGACGCGGTGCTTTGCCGTACAAGCCAACTCGCCGAGAAGGGCCTGCTGGACGCCCCCCACCCGCGCGAGCGGGTCGGCAGCGGCGGGGCCGGGTACACCGAGCAACTGCCCCAGAGCGACTGCGACGGCGAGCACTTCCGCGTGGCCGACCAGTGGGGCAGTGCGACGTCCCAGATCTTCGGGGAGGTCTCGCCCGAGATGCATGACGAGTTCGCCCTCCAGTATGAACGCGAACTGCTCGACCAGTGCGGCCTGACGTATTACGGCTGTTGCGAGCCGCTCCACAACAAGATGCACCTGATGGCGAAAATCCCGAACCTGCGGAAGATCTCAATCAGCCCGTGGTGCGACCCGGCGGTGGCGTACGAAAACGCCCAGACGCGCTACGTCTTCAGCCACAAGCCGAATCCGGCGGTGTTCGCCTCCGACCGGATGCATCTCGACGAGGCCGAGGCGGAAATCCGCACCCGGCTGGAGCAGTCGGGCGACATGCCCTGTGAGATCGTGATGAAGGATATCTCCACGGTCCGAAAGGATCCCCAGCGACTGATCGACTGGTCGAAGATGGCGATGCGCGCCGCCCGAAACCACGCCCCGGACCAGAGCGAGTGACAGAATTCCAGCTCCCGACAGTGTGTACTCGCGCGAATTCACACATGATCCAGACGGGTTCTGCGGACCGATTCGACGCAAGGTGATTTCGCGCAGAGGGGCGGCTGATGCGGGTGTTCCGATGGCTCGCTGAGAAGGCTGTCGACGCCTTCATGCTCGGCGCTGACGGATTCGGATCCTGTTATTCGCAGTATCCAGATTATGCCCATAACACTTGCGGCTTCCATAAGGTACATCATGTACGAGCGTTCGAGGTTTTAGCCCGACAGGCCGAGATGAATTTGATGTTAAGGCACCAAAACAGGCGAATTTCACTTGCGGAATCCGGGAGTTGGGCTACAATCTGGAGAGTTCGCGAGGCCAGCTGCCTCGCGGCCGTGGGAACCGAAAGGGCGTACAGCTGCGAAGCACGCGGAAATGGAGGCGTATCCGCGGCTCGCAGGTTGCCTGCATCGGAGGATGTGCTGCCGGCGAGAGTGCCCCTCGGGGCGTTTTCGGAGGTCCGGCGGTAAGGGCAGCAGACCGTCAGCAGTCGCTGGCCAGAAGGCAAACGGAGGTTTCCTTCTTCCAGTCACAGGGTTTTTTCCTGTGCGCATTCCTGCTGACGACCCGGCGCAGGGTTTCGCTTCCCGCGAGTAATGTGTTCTCGGCGGGAGCAAATGGCGCCTGCTGAAGACGCGGCAACGAGTCGCCAAGCAAAGTGAGGACAATCCAAATGCCAGAGCCAATGACGATGATGGCCGTTGGAAGCGGGATGTTCGGCGTGGCCGGATATCTGGCCCGGCGGTACTTCGAGATGGCCAAGGAGGTTTTCGACATCCTCCTGGGCGGCGTGGCGTTCGTTCTTTCCCTTCCGGTCCTGCTGGTCTGCGCGTGTTGCGTGAAGCTCTCCAGCCGGGGCCCGGTCCTGTTCAAGCAGGTCCGCGCGGGCAAGAAGGGTCGCCCCTTCGTGATGTACAAGTTCCGCACGATGTACGCCGACGCCGAGAAGCACTCCGGCGCTCAGTGGGCCTCGGAAAACGATCCCCGCGTGATTCCCGCCTGCCGTTGGATGCGGAAATCGCACATGGACGAGCTGCCCCAACTGCTGAATGTGCTCCGGGGCGACATGTCGCTGATCGGCCCGAGGCCGGAACGGCCGGAAATTCTCGACGAGCTCCGCAAACACTACCCCAACGTCGACCAGCGGCTGACCGTCAAACCCGGAATCACCGGCCTGGCACAGATCCGCAACGGCTACGACAGCAGCGTTGAGCAGTTCCGCCACAAGCTCGCAGCCGACCTGGAATACATCGGCAAGCAGTCGTGGCGACAGGAGATGCGGATCCTGCTGGGAACGTTCTCCAAATTGAATGACCACCAGGCGCGGTAACCCCGCCTGCAGAGGATAGAGACAACCGAGTTTTGGCTGCTCTATGTGTGAGCAGCTTTGTGTGATGTGGGCAGGATGGATCCGCCCTTGGCAAGTGATGTTGGTCGATGGGCCCAAGAACGCCGCCGGGAAGCCCCGCGGCAGGACGCCCAGGCCAGCAGGCCTTTGAATGACAGGGCAAACGTTATGAGTAACAAACAGAGATGGATAATCGGATTGAGTGCGGTGTTGCTGTGCGGCTCTGCCGTACAGGCAGCGAGCGTGAAACTGAAGTTTGAGCGGGTGAGCCCCAGGGCGATCACCAAGGTGAGCTTCTATGGGTCGCCGTTCCACGACAAGGCTGTCTTTATCGGCCGTTACAGAAGCCAGATCAAGGACCCCGTGGGAACCGAAGCCGAGAGTATTTTCGATGAGTTGGGCGCCGGATACGACGACACCCTGTCGCTGGGAAGCTGGTGCATGGATATCTATCAGCACGAGAACAGCAGCTGGAGCGAGTACGACGTGATCGACCCGGCCCTCGCGCCGGACGCCGCCCCGATGGGCGCCGCCAAGGCAGCCGACCTGAATCGGCTGTTCACCGGGTTCATCGACACGGTCGACACGAACAGCACCGACGTAGACCACGCCGCCGCATTCCAGGCGGCCGTCTGGGAGATCGTCAATGAAGACGAAAACTACGGCTATGACGTGACGACCGGTGATTTCTCGCTGAGCGGTTACAACACAAACAATTGGGCGGGCCAGGCGAACACCTGGCTGGCGAACCTGGGCAGCGACGACGCCGATGGCGGCCTGAAGGTGTTCTCCAGTGCCGACAACCAGGACTTCGTGTATTACATCCCCCCGACGAGTTCGGAGGAGGTCGTGCCCGAGCCGATGACGATGCTGGCTGCCGGGACGGCGGTGATGGGGCTGGGCGGCTACCTGCGACGACGGCGGCGCGAGTCGGCCTGAAGAATACAAGCAACACAAGCTTCCGCCGGCGGCTTGGTGCCCCGACGGGGAGAACAGTGTGTAATGCGGTGACAACTTGGTTCCGAGGCGAGGCACGCCGCCCCGTCTCGGGGGACGGCGACGGGACGCGGGGCGAGCAGCCCGCCGCCAAAAAACGAGGTGGAAGGGCAACACGCCCGGAACCAGACAACGCCTTTGCGAAGGCAAAAAGGAGAAAATGAAATGAACACGTGGACACGAATTGGACTGGTCGCACTCATGGCGGCCGCCCTGACAACGCCGGCTTCGGCGCTGACGGTGATCGATGATTTCAGTGATGGCGGCGTCCCTCCTCTGAGCGTATCGGCGAGAGTGGCGGGCGATCCTGAAGCCCCAGAGAGTGGTTGGGCCGGGGGCGATATCGACTATTCCTCCACATTCGAGACCGGGTTGAGCGGCGTCCTTGGCGGCACTCGGAAGATGGAGCTCGAGTTGCAGACTGTCACCGGCACCTACAAGGAGGGGACTGCCTATGTTGACAGGGCCCTGGGAGTGGTTGAGTACTCCAACGCCTCAGGTGTGGACAGCGTTCTGACGCTCACGTACGACGCAGATGATTCTGGCAATGTCGATGGAGACGGCAAGCTGGTGCATGACGGCGGTGGGCTTGCCGCCGACCTCTCGCAAGGTGGCGCAAATGTCTCCGTTCTGATCGAGATCCTCAGCACCGATCTCAACGGTGATATTATGGTGACGGTCGTGGATGGCGGCGGGACTGTTGCCGAGAGGGCAGAAACATTTGTCAGCCAAGGCGCAGGAACAATCGCCTTTGACTTCGCTGACTTTGTGGTTCTCAATGGCGGGGACGATGGTGTTGTTGACTGGACTGACATCGATACCGTGCAGTTCGTCTTCGACCCCATCGAAGCAGGCGACATGACGTTCAGCATCCTCGGCACGGGGACGATTCCCGAGCCGCTGACGATGCTGGCGGTCGGGTCGGCTGTGGTGGGCGTGGGCGGGTACATCCGTCGGCGCCGCCGCGATGCCTGATCGACGCACAGGAAGATCGTAGGGAACAGACAACGGGTTGCGTTCCCGCGAGGCCAACGCCTCGCGGGAACCGCCCCCATTCGCGGGGTCGGGGACATCTCGGGGTTTCACGCCGGCCGGCAGGCCAGCCAACCGCTCCGTCCATGTCGCTTTCGCCCCCACCCGCAAGAATAGTGCCTGCCGGGGCAACCAACCCCCCAGCCGGCAGAAAGGAGAGACATGATGAAGAACGGACTTCGGATCGGAATTGTCGCCATGGTTGTTCTTGTGGCAGCGGCAGGCTCGGCTGTGGCAGACTCGGCCAATGTGTATGTGGCCACCGTCCATGGATCGAGAGCATTCACCGTGAACGGGGGCGGAGTCGCACTCCGCTTTCACCCCCAGCCGGATACGGAGTACGTCTGGAACGAGAACAACGGTTCTGCACCAGGGACTCAGGCAACATATACGTCGGGCGGCGCTACCTTCAATCGCGATGGCATGAAGACATTTGCAGCTACCGACATTGCCTACGGCAAGCCGCTGAGTTCTATTAAAATGGAATTCGAGTATCGCACGAATGATCCCCTTTCAGATGATGCTTCGACCGTCAGCCCCGGAATGAACTTCTTCATCACCGATGGCGCTGGGAACTACGGGATCTGGTCGGCTACGTCCGGGTCACCTGCCTACACGGATACATCCACCGGATCCTTTTTCGCCAAGCGCACGATCGACCTGACGAGCCTGGATGGCAGTACATCCTACGGGAAGGTGTTCGAGTACAACGGTGGTGTCTCGGGCGACTATCCATCGTGGGATGAGATCAAGAATTGGACGATTGCGGGCTTCTATGACTACCAGCGAACGCCCGAAGGTGGGTTCGAAGCCTGGAACGACTTCCTTTGGGGCGATATGACGAATGTCGGCACGGCCGACACAACTCTGAACAAGTTCGGGATCGTCCTCTTCCATGGCGACACGGTCGGCGGGTTCTACAGCGATGACCCTGCTCACGATGGTGTGACCGGCTCAAGTGCTGAGCGGCCATGGGGCCAGACCGGACGCATCGTGCGGAACTATCAGTTGACGATTGATGAGGATGGGACTGCTACGACGTACGACATGAACTTCACGGCTGCACCTGATGCCGTCGTCCCTGAGCCTTTGACGATGTTGGCGGTCGGGTCGGCTGTGGTTGGTCTGGGCGGGTACATCCGCCGTCGCCGTCGGGCGTAGGGCGTTTCTTTCGAGAAATCAAGCAGTCCAGCCAACAGGACGTTTGGAACAATGCGGGCGGGTCCGGGAGAATCCGGGCCCGCCTTCGCTTGTTTTCGTCGGGCGAGCTGCCGACGAGCATTTCGCTGTGTCTCGGCTGACCGGTGGCGGGTTGGGGTGTTCACGAGGTCGGGGGTAGGGGGAAACACGTACAAAACTGCGTCGATTTTCCCCGAAATGTCCCATCTCTTCCTGAACATTCGACTTACTGGAGCGTATGATCAGCACGGGCATCGGGGTCGGTGGCGAAATGAGGGTTCACAGGTTTTCACACCAGCCGTATAATAATGGGTTGTATTTCCCCGATAGGAAGGGGCATAGTCGATATCGATCGGCAGTGCGGAACGCGGAAGGGAAGGAACGATGAGCAGACTGACCGGAATTGGGAAGGCTGTGGGATGCGTAGCGGTGGCGGCGGCAGGGCTGCTGAGCGGTTGCTACGACGCCAACGAGATCAAGCCGTTCCTGAACCCCAAGGGTGGGACGGCCTCGGCGGGCGAGTATCGCGTGTACCCGCCGGACGTGATTGCGGTTCAGTCGGTCTTCGTCCAGGAGATCAACGGCCTGCGGCAGCAGGTGCGTCCCGACGGGATGATCAACCTGCCCCTGCTGGGCGAGGTGTACGTTGCGGGCAAGACGCCGCGGGAGATCGAGGAATCGGTCCGGACGGCCGCGAAGGAGTATTACGACCAGGTGGACGTGACGATCAACGTCGCCGGCTACAACTCGCAGAACTTCTACGTGCTGGGTCAGGTCGGGCGTCCGGGCCCGATGCCCTGGACCGGTCGCGACACGCTGCTGGAGGTGCTCGCCCGCGCGCAACCCACGCAGGAGGCCTGGCCGGAGCGGGTCGCGGTGATTCGCCCGCCGCAGGAAAGTATCGGCGGATATATGCCGAAGAAGAAAGCGGTGTACTACAACGTGACCGGCCTGGAGAACGCCGACCCGAACAAGCAACCTTCGGTCATGACGGTGAACTACACCGCGATGGTCACCCAGGGCGATATGTCCAAGAACATCATCCTGCAGCCGAACGATATCATCTACGTCGAGGCCAACCCGTTCGCGAAGGTGACGATGGCCGTCAGCCAGGTGTTCGGGCCTGTCCGGGCGATCAACTACGGCTTCAGCGACTACCGCGAGATTGTCGAAAACATTCGTTGGGTGGACGACGGCATGCCGGGGACGGACAACGGCGGGCAGCAGCAGCTGATCGTTCGTCCGTAGCGGCCCGCGAGCCGTACTGGTCGGCGGACATGACCGAAGCGACGGAGCATCATGGCTGAGAACGAGACCAAAAAAACGCCGCGCGACGTCCTGCGGGTTGTGTTCCGCCGGCGTCGTCTGTTTCTGCTCAGCGCGTCGCTGTTCATCATCATCGCGTTGATCGTCGGTCACTATTGGCCGGTGAAGTACACCGCAACGACGAAGTTCGAGCGGCGGTCCGACCCGGCGATGGAAGAGGTCCGCGGCGGCGGGGGAAGCCAGTCGTTCGGAACGATCAAGCTGACGCTGCAGCACGAGTTGGCCGGCCTGCGAGCGGTGGAACGGGCATTCGACGAGCTCGGCCTGGCGCGGGGGCTTCCCCACGACAGCGAAGGACACCTCACCAAGACGGGCAGGCAGCAGAAGCAGGAGATGGTCCGCGAGCTGATGGAGAAGGTGAGCGTCTCCTGGGATGTGCGGTCGGAAAATGTCGACCTCGTCTCGGTGAGTGTGACCCACAATGACCCGTCGCTGGCCCAGCAACTGCCCGACACGCTCGTGAAGAATTACATCTCGCTGATCAGCCGGCGAATCCGGGAAAGCCTCACCGCCAGCCGAGACTTCCTTCTGGACCAGGTGCAGGATGCCGAGGCCCGCGTAAAGGAGCTGACCGACCGGAAGATCAACTTCGAGACGAAGCACGCGGGGACCATGCCCGAGAGCCCCGGCGCCCTGCAGGAGCGGATCCAGAAGATCAGCTCGGACATCGACACGCTGCGCCGCAGCCAGAAGATGGCCAAGCAGACCCTCGCCCGGTTGGGAGCGCTGCGGGAGGAGAAACAACCCACGACCCAGCCGTCGGACGACGAGCAGCCGCGGGAGGTCATTCGCGGGCCCAACCCCGAGCTCAAACGCCTTCAACTGCAGCTGACCGAGGCCGAGGAGCAGCTCAACCAGTTGCTGACGGTCAACCACATGACCGAGAAGCACCCGACGGTGATTTCGCTGAAAGGCCGCATCGAGCAGCTCAAGAAGCAGATCGAGGAGACGCCCGAGGAGATCGTGATTCAGCGGATCTTCGGAGACGGTCCTCGCGGGGACGGTGGATACGCCGCGGCCATCGCGGCCGCGAAGTCCGACTACGAGACGGCGACCTCCGAGCTGGTCCGCCAGGAGTCCCGCCTGGATTCGCTGCAGGCGTTGATGGCGAACTTCGCCCCGATCCGGCAGGAATATCTGGCGATCGTGGATGATCTGGGCAAGGCCCAGGCGGAGGCGGACACCTGGCGGAAGCGACTGACGAGCATCGAGATGAAGCTGGCTGCCGAGGTGGCCAAGCGTCGCACGCACCTCGATGCCGTGGAGGCCGCTCAGCCGCAGTTCCGTCCGTCGTCGCCCAAGCCGATGATGGTGATCGGGGTCGCCTTCGTGGGCGGATTGGGGTTCGCCGCGGCGCTGGTGTTTCTGGCGAACATGCTTGACCGCACACTGAACACGCCGGAGGATGTTCAGGAGAGTTTCGGCATTCCGGTCTGCGGCGTGATCGGTGAGATCAGGACCACCCGCGAGCGCATCACCGGCGGCGTGGGCAGGTTCATCGTTACGCCCATTCTCGGATTGGTCATCATCACCGCGATCGGCGTGGCGACCTTCAGTCTGACGCTTTGGCTCAAGCAGCCCGAGAACTACAAGCAATGGCGGGCCGCCCCCATTCCATACATCCAGCAGGTCGTGCTGGACAAGACCTCCGACCAGCCGGAACTGAACTGACCCATGTACGCCAGCTTCCACAAACTGAAGGAGTGCCCGTTCTCCATTACGTGCAACGAACGGTTCTTCTACGAGAGTTCAGGCCACCGCGAAGCCCTCGCCAACATGCTTTATACTGTTGGCCAGCGCAAGGGCATGGTGCTGGTCACCGGCGAAGTGGGCGCTGGCAAGACGTTCCTTTCGAGCATGCTGGCCAGTCGGCTGGGACCGGGCTGCCGCGTGGTGAAGGTGGAGAACCCGCCCCAGTCGCCCAAGCAGCTGGTCAAGACGTTGGCCTCGGAGCTGGGTGTGGAACTGGGTCGGGCGCGCGACAAGTCGGACATCATCGATCGGCTGCACGATTCGCTGGTAAGGCTCAACAGCGTCGGCAGGATGGTCGCGCTGATCGTGGACGAATCGCAGGACCTGCCCTCCGGCGCGCTGGAGGAACTTCGGTTGCTGTGGAACTGGGAAGATCGCGGCCAGCGCCTGGTGCAGATCGTCCTCATCGGTCAGCCGGAGCTTCGCCAGCGGATCCTCGAACCGCGCTGGGAGCCGCTGCGGCAGCGGATCGTGCTGAGCTACCATCTTCGCAGCCTCAGCGAGGACGACACGAAAGCCTACATCGACCATCGAATCCGCGTCGCAGCCGAGGAAGGCTGCCAGGTGCAGTTCACCTCCGACGCCAAGGAGGATATCCACGCGGCCACCAATGGCATTCCGCGCATGATCAACGTGATCTGCGATAACGCCCTGCTCGTGGGATACGTCAAAGGCACCCATACCATCACGCGCGAGATGGTCCGCGAGGTCCTTCGGGACATGACCTGCTGGGACCTGCAGCTGGGCGACAACAGCGATTCGGCGCCGACCGCGCCGAGGCTGTGAGAGGAGACCGATCGTGGCCAGGATATGGGACGCAATCGAAAAACGTCAGGCCGAAGACGCCGCCGCCCCCACCCAGCCGGACCATGGTCCGACCAAGGCGGGCGGGGACAAGGTCGGCGATGAGACGCGCTCGGCCGCCGTCTCGTCAGCGCTGTCCGATTCACCGCCCGTTGTGGTGGCCAACCCGACCACCAAGCCGGACTTCGACGCCAACTACGCCGAACAGCTCGTCGCCCATCACGACCGGGGCAGCGGCTGGGCGGAGGAGTACCGCTCGCTGCGGAACACGCTGCTCTCCCGCAGCCGGGATGGGCGTTTCTGCCATCTGGTCACCTCCGCCGAAGCAGGCGAAGGCAAGACCGTCACCTGCCTGAACCTGGGCATGGTGCTGACCGAGCAGAGCGACCGTCGCACGATTCTGGTGGACGCCGATCTCCGTCGCAGCCGTATGCACAAACTGCTCCGCGCCGAGAGAAATACCGGGCTCGCCGAGGTGCTTCGCGGTGACGGGGAGTCCGCCGACCTGATCCAGAAAACCGCCTACCCGAATCTGGACTTCCTGGCCGCCGGTGCCGTCGAACACGATGATGTCGGCGAGTTGCTCAGCCAGACGCAACTGCAGATCGTGCTGGCCGAGTTGCAGTCCCGCTATGACTATGTCCTGGTGGATTCCCCACCGGTGAACCGCGTGTCCGACGCGCAAAGCTTGGGCCGCGCGCTGACCGAGGCGCTGCTGGTGGTCCGGATGAACAAGACGCGGCAGGAATCGGTGGAAAAGGCGATCCGTATGCTGCACGCCTCCAACATCGAGGTGGCGGGCATCGTGCTGACCCACCGCAAGTACCACATTCCGAACTACCTGTACAAGTACTCGTAACAAGTACCGGGCCGCAGCGCTCGCGGACCGCACCACCGGATGGACAGAACCGGCCATGGAACGTTTGCTCTACATTTCGCATCGGCTGCCCTATCCGCCCGACAAGGGCGAGCGGGTTCGCGCGTTCCATGAGATCAAATTCCTCGCCGACCGCTACGAGCTGACCCTCGCCAGCCTCATCCATGACCCCGCCGAGATGGCCAACGTCCCTCCGCTGGAGGCGATCTGCCATGAGGTGATCACCGCCCGCGCCGGCGGCAAGCGAGGCCTGCTACGCGGCGGGGTGAACCTGCTGGTCGGACGAAGCGTGACCGAAGGCTACTTCCGCAACCCCGCCCTGATCAAACGCCTGCGGGAGCTCAGCCAGGATCGGCCCTTCGACGTGGTGTTTGGTTACTGCTCGTCGACGCTGCCGTATGTGCAGGCCGTCTGCGGCGAGCGGCGCATCCTGGACCTCGTGGACGTGGACAGCCTCAAGTGGGAGGCGTACGCCGCTGCCGCCAAAGGCCCGAAGCGCTGGCTGTACGCCGCCGAGGCGAAGCGCGTCGCCGCACTGGAACGCCGGGCCGTCGAAACCTGCGACGCGGTGCTGCTGGTCAGTCAGGCCGAACTCGACGCGTTCCACGCCAAAGCCGACAACGTCCATGCCGTGCCCAACGGCGTGGATACCGAGTATTTTCATCCCGACGCCGTCGAGCCGATCGACCTCGGGCCCCAGGCCGTGGTGTTCACCGGCACGATGGACTACGCCCCGAACGTCGAGGGCGTCGCGTGGTTCGTCCGTGAGGTTTGGCCGGCGGTGCGAAAGGCCCACCCGGCCGCGACGTTTACCATCGTCGGCCGAGACCCGACGCCGGCCGTCCGGAAGCTGGGCGAAACGCCCGGCGTGACCGTCACCGGTTCGGTCCCGGACGTCCGCCCGTACCTTACCGGCGCGAAGCTCGCCGTCTGCCCGCTGCTCACCGCCCGCGGCATCCAGAACAAGATCCTCGAAGCCCTCGCCATGGGCCTGCCCGTCATCGCCACCCCGTCCGCCGCGAAGGGGCTGGACGAGGCGTCAATCGAGCCTTGGTTGATCGCCGAGACGCCCGACCAGTGGCGAGATCGCTTGGCGACGTTGCTTGGCGATCCGGGTGAGCAACGCTGTCGGGACCAGGCCGCCCACCAGCGCGTCGAGACCCGCTACACCTGGAGCCGACAGCTTGCCCCGATGGTGCAGATTCGCCGAGAGCAGAACGCCCAGCGGGACATCGCGAAGGTCGCCCCATGATCGAAGGCAAGACCATCCTCTGCTTCGCCAGCGGCTACGACGCCCCGCCCACCAGCAAGCATCACGTGATGCACCTGCTGGCCGAGCGGAACGTCGTGCTGTGGGTGAACTACCATGCATCACGCGTGCCGACCGCGTCGGGCTCGGATCTGCTGTACATGGCCGCCAGGCTCGGGCAGATTGCCGGGGGGATGCAACGCCCCCGACCGAACCTCTACACGCTCACCCCGCTGGTTCTGCCCCTGCCGGGCTCCGCCGCCGCGAAACGTGTAAACAAGTTACTGTTGATCTCGCAGATTCGTGTTGCTCTGGCGGAGATCCGCCGCGGGCCGCTGCAGGTGTGGAGCTTCACGCCGGATATCTCCTACATGCTGGGGCACTTCGGCGAGGAGCGCGTCGTGTACTACTGCGTGGACGATCACGCTGCCTTCACCGGCTACGACCGTCGGCAGGTGCTGCGCGACGAGGAAGACCTCGCCCGCCGGGCCGACCTGGTGGTGACCACGTCGATGGCGCTGCAGGACGCCAAGCAGGGCTGGAACGAGAATACCGTGCTCATCCCGCATGGCGTGGATTACGAGCACTTCGCCCGGGCCGTCCGCCAGCCTCTGCCCGAGCCGGCCGACCTGGCGGGCATCCCGCAACCGAGGCTGGGGTTCTTCGGGCTCATTCGCGATTGGGTGGACCTGGACCTGCTCGCCGAAATCGCCCGTCGCCGAAGCGAGTGGCAGTTTGTGCTCATCGGCGATGCCGACTCGAACGTGAACATCAGCCAGTACCGCGACGTGGGAAATATGCATTTCCTCGGCCGCAAGCCGTACGACGAGCTGCCCGCGTACTGCCGCCACCTCGACGCGGGGCTCATCCCGTTCAAGCTCAACGAGCTGACCCACGCGGTGAACCCCATCAAGCTGCGGGAATACCTCGCAGCCGGGCTGCCGGTGGTGAGCACGCCGCTGCCGGAAGTGAAACTCTACGACAAACTCGTACACCTGGCCGAAGGGGTCGACGCGTTCGAAACAGCCTGCGCCGCCGCCCTCGAAACCGACTCGGCCGCCCGAACCGCCCTCCACGAATCCATGGCCTCAGAAACCTGGCCAGCAAAGCTGGAGCGGATGGCGGAGAGGCTGGGCATTGGGGGGCTCATGGCCGCCTGCCTAAGAGGTAAGCATGGGTAGAGCAAGAGTGCATGCGCGGAACCTCACGCTGAACACTTCAACTTTTGCACTTAATCTGCTAGTGGTGTTTCTGCTGTCACCATTCGTGATTGGCACGTTGGGAAAGGCGTCGTACGGGGTATGGAGCCTGCTCAACGCGGTGGCCGGCTACATGGGCGTGTTGGATCTTGGAATCCGCGCGAGCGTCGGCCGGCACATCTGTCTGTACCTTGGCAAGGGCGACCAGCGCGGAGTGGACGAGACGATCCGCTCGGGGCTGGGGTTCTTCTCAGTTGTGGGTGCGGGGATCATCCTGGTTGGTGTCGGTCTCGGCTGGGTGTTCCCGCACGTATTCGATTCGATCCCCGAAACCCACCGCGACACGATCCGATGGCTGTTGCCGCTGCTGGCAGCGAACCTGCTGATCAGTGCTTGCGGCTCGATCTTCTCCAGCGTACTGGCTGCCCATGACCGTTTCGACCTCACGCGCGGCGTGGACCTGGTGGTTCTGGTGGTACGAACCACGGGCATCATCGTCATGCTCAGCAACGGGTTTGGGCTGGTCGGGATGGCCCTGGCGACGGTCGGGGGCAACGCGGTGGCCGCCGTCGGGAACTTCTTTCTGGCGCGGCGGGTTCATCGAGGCCTGCGCGTCTGGCCGCTGCATTTCTCAAGGACTCGGGCACGAGAACTGTTCGGTTTCGGACTGGCGGCCTTTCTCTCGTCCATCTCGGTGCGCATCATCGGCCAGACCGACCTGCTGGTGATGGAGTGGGCTGAGAACGTCGAAGCCGTCGCGGTCTACTCGATCGGTGCGATGGGCATTTACTACTCCAACTCACTCCTGGGGCAGATCACCCGCACGTTCGGCCCGCAGGTGCAGCGGTCGGTGGCCGGCGGGGACATGGAGTCGGCCCACTGGTACTTCTGGCGCCAGTCGCGGCTGGCGCTGATCCTGGGCATTCCGATGTACGTCGGGGTGTTTTTCTTCGCCGAGCCGTTCATTCGCGTGTGGATGGGCGACGAAATCGGCCAGGCAGCCGTGAACCAGGCGGCGATGGTGATGATGATCCTGGCGGCGTCCAAATTGCTCGTGCTGATGAACATCAGTGTCGGGCCATTGCTTGTGGCGATGGGACATGTATGGGATACTACACGTGCGACAATACTGGAAGCGGCGACGAACCTGGGATTAAGCCTGCTGCTGGCGATCGGCCTGGGCTGGGGGATGGCCGGCGTGGCGTGCGGCACGCTCTTTGCCCGGGCCATCACCAAGTACCCGTTGATTCGCTGGCTCGGGGTGTCCAAGGGCGGGCTGAGACTCTCACGCCTGCTGATGCGCGTCGAAGGGACCGCCTTGCTGGCCGGCGGAGCGTTCGCCGGCGCATGCTGGGCCGTCCGGCAGTTGGGTGAGGTCAACTCGTGGGCCGACCTGGGCTTGCAGGTGGGGCTGACGCTGGCAGCCTTCGCCCCAATCGCCTGGTTCGGGTTGTTGGGGAGGACGGATCGATGCCGGATCACCCGAAAGCTCGGGGAATCAGTCCGACGATCGCAAGGAGGTATGCCATGAGCCGGATCTGTGGTCTGGTCGAGCCGGGACTGTCCGAAACGGTGGTCGATCAGAGACTGGAGCGAATGTGTAACGCGATGGCCAAGGGAACACCGCTAAGGTTCTCGAAGTGGACCGCCCCGGGCGTGGGGCTGGCACACTTCTGCAGGGGCAGCGAGGACGCCGGGGCCCAGCCTGCGGCCTGCGACAGGTCCGGCGACTGCTTGGTCCTGTGCGGCTATCTTGTTTCTTCGGGCGCGGGAGAAACCGACTCGTCGACACTAACCATCGGCAAGAGGACGATGGATCCGGCCGACCTGCTCTCGTGGATGGGCGACAGCTCGCTTAAGGGACTTCCTAGCCTGGAAGGGGCATTCACCTTTGCCCATTGGGACCAATCTAATCGGTCGCTAACGTTGGGAAGCGATCGCTACGGTCTGCGGAGCCCATACATCTATCACGACCCCGCAAGCGGCCGATTGTTGTTCGCATCCGACATTCGCTCCATATCCGACAGCGGCGTGGTTGATCTGGAGGCTGACTGGTCGTCGATTTCCGTATTCTTGCACATGGGGTTCTACTTGGGTGAGGATACATATTGGAAGAGGGTTCGGGTCCTGCCTTTTGGGCATGCCTTGGTATGGCAGGACGGTGAGGTCCGTCTAGAGGGCTTCTGGTCGCCCGAGGAGATCGAGGTAGACGATCAACTCTCGCACGAGTCGGCCGTGGAGGGTATCGCACACCATTTTCGGCGGTCAATGGAGCGTTGCCATGCAGCTGCCCCTAGTCCCGAAATTGTGTTCCTAAGCGGGGGGCTGGATTCCAGGCGTATCGCCGCCGAACTCAGGCGGCTTACCGATGAGTTTGAGACGTTTACCACGCGGGGATTCGACCTGAGCACGGGAGACCAGAGCCTGAGCAAACGGGTGGCTGAGCGATTGGGAGTCGACAATACCTTCGTCAACTTGCCGCGAAAGGACTTCCTGACGGAGTACTGGCCACGGGCCAACGAACTGACCGGCTACGAGACGATATTGCACCAATGGCTGTTACCGCTGGTGGATTCCCTGCCCGAGCGGCCGATGGTCAATTACGATGGCCTCGGTGGCGACATCATGATCAATGGAGCGCAACAGCCGCTGATCCATAAGTTGGGAGGTGTGAACGGACTCAATGCTGTGGCCGGAGATGGGCTCATCGACGCCCTCACTCCTCCGCCGCTGGAACTGTGCCACTTGTCCAACGAGCTGAGGTTGCGATTACGGTACGAGCCCGTTCGCGAGGCGGTTCGCGGCGAGGTCAGACGGTTCTCGAACACGGTGTCGCCACTGACCGATTTCTTACTGTTCAACCGCACGCGGCGCAATGTCGCTCTCGCCCCGCTCCGCCTGATCGACTTGAGGGCGTTGAATTTCTTCCCCTACTACGATCACGCCTTCTTTGACTTCGTGGCCTCCATTCCGTTGCAGTTGAAGCTATCGCATCCTCTAAGGCGCGAGTCGTTCGGATTGCTGCATCCATCGCTGGCCGATATTGCAAGCACACAGTACGTCGGTCGCGAGAGAAAAACGGGGTCCGGTGACGATGATATTCGTTTCTTTGCCCAGCGCAGGGCTTTCCTGCTCCGCAACATCCGGAAGCACGTACTGGGAAGAGGATGGGCCTTCTCTCGGGCTCGGGCGATGGGTCGATCGGTGATGGACGTTGCCCTGCGGGCCATTAAGCCGAACCATGTGAGCCCGGTGTTTACCGCTTCCCTGATGGTTTTCTACGAGTGGCTTGACCGCTATATGCCTCAAGGCCCGAGGGGCACCCGCAGATGAACATCCTGGAAATCTCCGCGTTACCGATCTGGTCGATGGACGGGAAGGGGGGCATGCCGTCGTTGCGGGAGACGCTGCGCGGGCATGTTCGAGGCGGCCATGACGTTACGGTCATCCTGCCAAAGTATCATCTGTTCAATGACGATCCGACACCGCTGACCG
>CAZFPT010000045.1:0-18612 GCA_964521005.1 uncultured Planctomycetaceae bacterium
GTTGCTCAGCTCGCTTGGGCTCGCTGCACAAACCGGGGCACCCTTGGTTTGGGGGGTCGGTTCGGAAAGAAGAACATGGGCAGGATGCCCATGCGACGCGCAGGCCGTAGGGCTCGCAACTTGTTGCGGGCGCAACACCGAAGGCGGAAACAGAACAGAACATGGGCTCCGATGCCCATGCGACGTTCGGCGTCGCACACCCATGGTGACTGCGTCGCTCGATTCGCTGGACTCACCGCGCGCCGGTTCGTAGGATAGATCTGTGCTCGGCCGAGAGTCGGCCGACATACTCAATCGCACCGATGCCCCAGCAGGCCAGGAGACTTCCATTGCGACCAGACGCCCGCATCGCCCTTTCGCTGCTGGCTGCCCTGTGGGCCGTCAGCGGGCTTCTCGGCCCTGCCGACGCGACAGCGCAGCAGAGACAATCCTGCGACACGGTGGGCTATCTCTCCGACTGCCTCAAAGATCCCCAGCGCGTCATGATCGCCCTGGCTACGCTCAAATCCGCCGGCGAGGACGATGCGCTGCCCATCTTTCAACGGGGCATCGAGAGCGCCCATGAACCGGTCCGCATCTACTGCCTCGACGCCGTCGCGGACATCATGGACAAGAAGGCGGTTCCCCTGCTGACCCGCTCGCTGAAGAGTGACGAGTCCGCGAACGTCCGGGCCGCTGCCCTTTCGAGGTTGATGGAGCTGAAGGCTGCCAAGCCCGAGATGCTCACCGACCTGCTGAGCCACAAGAACGAGAAACTCCGCTGCCTCACCGCCTGTGCACTGGTTCGGCTGGACAAAGGCACGGGCAACGGCCTGCAGGCGACGCTGGAAGAATTGGCCGAGTCCACCAACCCTGCCACGGAGATCATGGCACGGGTGAGCCTGGTGAAGCTGGGAGACACCACGCAACTGGCAGCCATCCGTCGAAGGATATCCAATCCCCGCCTCCCCGAGGTGGTGATCGCCCTGATGTGCGAGCAGGTCAGCGACCAGAACGTCACCGCAGCCACCGGGTTGCTGACCGATCTGGCGAGCTCCCGGCGATCCATGGGAACCCGGGCACGGGCGCTGGACGCCCTGGCGGAGATCTCCCCGGCGGCGCCGGGAATCCTGCTCAAGGCGATCACCGAGGCGAAGAACCCCGTCTACGCAGCCCGCCTCCTGAAGCTGTTGGCCGACCAGGACAACGCGGCCAGCCAGCTTCTGACCATCGCCCGGGCGGACGGGACGATGGCGCCGCTTGCCCGGTTCGAGCTGACACGCAAGAACGATCCTCGCGCCCTGTCCGGCGTGACCCGACGCGCCATCGCGGGCGACAGCCTCCTGCCGGCGGCGTACATCATCGCCCGGGCCGAGCAGGACGCCAACAGCCGGACGCTCGCCCCGGCGTACGTGCCCGCCCTGTCGCAGTGGTTGACGTCGCTGGACGGACGCAGCAAGAGCTTCAAGGCAGAGCACCTCCACGCCGCCAAGGCCACCACCGTGCTGGTGGACATCGGCCTGGGCGAGGGGCTCAAGACGGTGCATTCGCTGCTCCAGTCGCGCTACAGCGCCCGCACGCAGGCCGTCGCGATGGGTCTGGTGAAGGCCGACAATTCCAAGGCGATCGCCCTGGCCGGTCCGTTGCTGGAGAGCGCCTATCCCAAGCTGGTCCGGTCGGCAGCGATGACACTGGGACGGTTCGGCAGGGAAAGCGGGCGGGAGGAGCTGGTGCGCATCGCCACCGCCCCCGAACGCGAGGGCGTACCCACCGCCTGCCTGGCGAACTGGTACATCCTCAAGATCGACGGCGAAACCAAGGTCGCCGCAAAGACACTCGCCGGCGTCCTGCCATAGCAGCCCGTTTAGAAATGGGCTGCTGGCAGACTGAGCGATCGGCAGTCAGGTTTTCAGGTCGTACATCTCCGGCGAGACGGTGTGCTTCAACGCCCGACCGGCTGCGTAGGCCCGCAGGTTCTCGATGCAATGGTCGGGTATCGGCAGAAGGGGCAGCTCCGCGCGGGGGTGTCTCACGCCCTGGCCGACACGGTGCCGCGTGAGCACCGCCCCGTCCAGACCCGCCAGCGGGGAGCCCGGCCAGTTCCCCTCGTTCCGCACCACGTCGCATCCGGCGAGAAGTCGGCCGGCTGAGACGAGCTCGGCGAGGGCGTCCTCGTCCACGATCTCCCCGCGGGCGGTGTTGATGAGCACCCCGCCCTGCGGGAGACGCTCCAGCAGGTCGCGCGTGACGGAATTGCGGGTCTGGTCGTTGAGCCCGCACATCACGCAGACGGCCGGGACAGAGCTGAAGAGGTCTTCGAGCGTGTCGCACACCCTCACGTCGCCGGGCGGAGGCGAGTCCATATGCGGGTCGTAAATCGCCAGCTTCGCGCCCAAGGCAACGAGCATGCCCGCCAGTTGCCGACCGATCGGCCCGCAGCCGAACAGGCCCACGCGCATTCCGCGCAGCTCCACGTTGTAGGATTGCGGGATGCACTGGTCGATCTCGTCGGTGCGGCTGAATCGGTCCAGGCCGGGAATCTGACGAATCTGGCACATCAGCAGCGCGAGTGTTCCCTCGGCCACCGGGCGGATCGTGTCGCCCCAGTTGCTCAACGTGATTCCCGTCTCGATGTGTTCGCGCCGCAGCAGGTGTCGTACCGTGCCGTAGAGATGGCAGACCCACTTCAATCGGCCTGGGTCTTCGATGAGTTCGTCGGGCAGCCTGGGCGAGCTTCGCCCGGTGACGATGACCTCCGCCTCGCGGCAGGCGGCCAGGAGTTTTCCGTGAGTCCAGTCGCGCCAATCGCGTCCGTCCCGGACGTCGTAGCCGTCGGGGATGGCCTGGAGGTTTGACGGATCGTGGATGTGGTCCTCGGCCGTCAGAAGAAGTAAGGTGATCATTGTACTTTTTGTCGTCTTTCTGGATGAACCCATATTGCATAAGCAGTTAGATCGCGGTACACTTTGCGATATTCGTAACGCCTACCGCACATTCTGACGCATCGCACAGAGGGCGGATGGAGCGCCCGCCCCGTCGGGACGCGTCGATACGCTCGCAGTGTATTCTGTCCCTGGAGAGAGTTCCATGGCTGGTTCCTGTTTCTGCACGATCGCATTCCAGAACGACAAATGGGGCTCGCCTCGCCTCATCGAGACACCCATCGACGAGATCTGGCCGCTGCTGTCGGAGGCTGGGTACGACGCCGTCGAGCTGTGGTGGCCTCACGTGGAGCACCTCAGCGACGACGGCCTGATCGATCTGGGGCGTCGATTGGCCGAGGCCGGCCTGGCTGTGGCGATGCTCTCGCCGTACTTCGATTTCACGACGGACGAGGACTCGGCGAGAGACAGCATTCGGTTGGGGCGTCGCGTTCTCTCGGCAGCCCGACTGCTGGGATCGCGCGGGGTCCGCGTGTTCACCGGAAAGGTTGGCTCTGCCGACGCCAGCGACGAACAGTGGGGCCGAGCGATACGCGGCATTCAGCAACTCGCCGATGACGCCCGCGACCTCATCTGGGCGCTGGAGACCCACCCGCGGAACCTCATGGACACCGTCCCGGAGACCCGCAAGCTGCTCGAGCGGATCGACCGGCGAAACGTGGGGCTGATCTTCCAGCCCAGCACGTTCGCCCCGGATGAGTTGGCGGCAGTCGACGCCCTGGGCGACGCCGCCCGCCACGTGCATGCGAGCAACCGCAACGAGGCCGGCAAGTGCCTCCTCGCCGAGGGTACGATGGACTACCCCGCCATCCTCGAACGACTGGAATCGCTGGGCTTTGACGGGTTCGTGTCCGTCGAGTGGATGGGAGACGATCCCGCGGAGATCGCACGCCGCGAAGCGCGGTATCTGCGGAAGCTGCTGGCCTGAGGTCGGCCAGTTACTCGCCGGAGACGGCCGACCCGCCAATGCCAGGCTCAGCGACCTGCCAGAGGAGTCGGCTCAGCTCGTCCAGTTGGAACGGCTTGGCCAGGAAACCGGCTGCCCCCGCCTGCGCCAGACGCTCGACCGCGCTGTTCCGCGCGTACCCCGAGGAGACCAACACCGGCACGCCGGGATCGATCTGCTGAAGCTGGTAGAACGTTTCCTCGCCGCTCAGACGGGGCATGACCATGTCCAGGACCACCACGTCGATCTCGTCGTGGGCGTCGGCAAAGGTCTCGATGCCGTCCATCCCGTCGACGGCGGTGAGGACCTCGTAGCCCAGGTCGCCCAAGGCCTTTGCGAGCATCTTCCGGACGACCTCCTCGTCGTCGATGATCAACACGGTCCCCGCGCCCCGGACCACGCCTTCGCTCTGGCGGCGGGGTCGATGTTTCGTCCGGCTGCCCGAGATCGGCAGCAGCAGCCGGAAGGTGGCTCCCTGACCGGGGGCGCTCTCGATGCGGATCGCCCCGTCGTGCCCCTGCACGCACCCATAGACGCCCGCCAGGCCCAGCCCGGTTCCCTCGCCCTCGGCCTTGGTGGTGAAGAACGGCTCGAAGACGCGGGCCTGCAGCGCTTCGTCCATCCCCACGCCGGTGTCCCGCACCTCCAGCTGAATGTACTCGCCGGGAACAAGATCCTCGGGCCAGTGCTCCAGCTCGTCGCGGGAGAGCTTCACGTTGCGTGTGGCCAGCGTGAGCGTTCCGCCTTGGGGCATGGCGTCGCGGGCATTGACGCAGAGATTCAGCAGTGCGTTCTGCAGCTGCGTCGGGTCGCCATGCACAGCCGACCGATCGGCCTGGAGGTCGCGAACGATCTCGATCCGCCGATCGATGCTTCGCGCCAGGAGTCGTTGGACTTCGCCCACGATCTCGTGAAGATCCACCGACGTGCTCTGCATCCGCCCTTTCCGGGAGAACGCCAGCAGCTGCTTGGTCAGGTCGGCGGCCCGTCCGGAGGCCAGCGTGATCTGTTCGACGAGCCCGGCTTCCTCGTGGTCCTCTCCGAGGCGCATCGCCAGCAGGGCGGCGCTGCCCATGATCGCGGTCAGCAGGTTGTTGAAATCGTGGGCTACGCCCCCGGCGAGTTGCCCGACGGCCTCCATCTTCTGTGCGTGCCGGAGCTGCTCCTGCAGCTGCACCTCTTCACTGATATCCTGGAAGACAACGACCTCGCCGATCTCGTCGCCACGCTGATCGACAATCGGCGATACGCTGGCAGCCACCCGTCGGCGCGTTCCGTCGCGGGCAATCAGCCAGACCTCGCACTCGCCGGAGGCGGCGACCTGATCGGTCTCGGGATCTCCCAGTCCCAGCCGATAGACCTCCTCCACGTCGTGTCCCTCCGCCTGGGCAAACGACCAGCCGGTAAGCTCCTCGGCGACGGGGTTCATCTGGGTCACCCGTCCCTGGGCGTCGGTGGCGATCACGCCGTCGGCAATGGAGTTGAGTGTGATGCGGAGATTCTGCTCGTTGCGCCGCAGCGCCCGCTGGGCCTGCTCACGCTGGGCGATTCCCTCGCGAAGCCGGCGCCGCATGTCGTCCAGCGCCTGGATCAGCCGCCCGATCTCGTCGTCGGGAATGCTCGCCGATCCGTCGTCCTGGCTGAATGGCTCGTCGAGACGATTGAGGTCCAGCCGATGCAGCACCTTCACGGTAGACCGGAGGGAATCCACGATCGACCGCCCCAGCCGCCAGCCGACCAGCAACGTGGGCAGAAAGAACGCCGCCCCGACGATCAGGCTGAGCACCACGACCTGATCGTGCGTCTGTCGGCTTTGACGCTCGATGGCGATGGACCCCTGGCGATTCAGGCCGAACAGCTCCAGCCCCAGTGGCGTGAGACTGGCCAGTTGCGTGTCTCTCCGGGCCCGGTCGTCTTCGATGGCCTGGTGGGTCTCGTGCAGCCCGGCATATCGGTCGGGGAGTTGCCGGGCGGCCTCCAACAGCTTTTCGTCCTCGATGGCCACCAGGAAGTAGCGGATCTTCTCCAGTTCTCTCTGAATCATCTGGCGGATCTGCTTGCGGTGTTCCTGGTATGTCGCATCCGACCGGCTGAGGAACCATCTCGCGAGATTCAGTTGCGTCCGGTTCAGTTCCTCGATGATGACCGAGGCCGAGTCGGCCAAGGCGTCGCGCGTAACATTCACCGGGCGGTCGGCCATCATGTCCCGCACGTCGAGCGCCCGGGCCCGGTCGATGATCTCCGTGCGGATTTTCTCGATCAGCCGCGTGCTCTCGCTCTGGAACCGGGCCAGGTCGCCCTCTAGTTGCAGGGACAGGCCGATGACCCGCGCCAGTTGCGGACGATACTCATCGAGCAGTTCATCCTGGCGTCGCAGTCCGCCGAACCGTTCATCGGCACGCTGGATCTGTTCCTCGAGGTGATCGAGCGCCGTCACACTGCGCTGGGCGTGGTCCTGGGTGGGGTTTCGCAGGAAGCGCTCCTGGTTGGCCCGAAGGCGTTCCGAGCCCCGGGCGATTTCCCCGGCAATGGAGGCCTCCCCCAGCAGCGTGCTCGTGCGGTGCAGGGCGTAGCCGATCACGCCGGCCATCCCGACGATGCCAAGGATCCCCAGCAGGAGCAGCACCAGCACGCGCTGGCGGATTGTGAGCCTGCGCCGAGCGATCATGGCGCCCCCTCTGTGTTGCCATCGCGCATCGCGTGGCGCACCCGCTCGGCGGAGAGGTCCACATACAACCCCGAGCCCACCAGCCAGGTTCGCCCGGGCACGCGTTTGATGAAGCTCACCTTCGGGGCCGACTCGTTGCTGCCGGGCGGGTTCCAGTAGTAGTCGCACCACCCCTGGTAGCCGTTGGCCTGGTCGGTGGCGATCCGGGCGAACTCGATCGCGAAGTTGTCGCCCCGCGTGTCGGTCAGACCCATGAGATTCCTGCCAACCAGGTTGCGGTTATTTGGATGAGCAATGCAGACCCCCTGAATCGTCCAGACAAACACATACGGCGAACGGCCCCATCGGCTGTTGGGGTCGCCGAACTCGCCCAGGGCGTCTGTGCCGTGTTCCGCCAGGTAGTGCGCCGCCCGGGTGACCTTCTCCTTGAGCGCGTTCAGCCGGGCCATTTGCTCGGCGGGAATCGGTCGATGATCCACTGGACGAGACGAGGCGGCATTGCCATCGGTTTCCGGGGCGTTTGCTTCCAGCCGATCCAGGCGCGGTGGGCGATACGCATCCCTCGGCGGCGGGGACCGGTTCGGTTCGCCCTCGTCGCGATCGCTCCGGCAGCCTCCTGCCAGAGCAAGGGCAGCCAGCCCCGCCAGCAACACACGCTCAATTCGCCGATTGCGATGCATACTGTCTCCGTCGACCGGTGAGGCAGAGACCGGAATCCGCAGAATACTGCACGAAGCTGCGCAATTCTACATCGGCACCTGGGGTACAGACACTTGTGGCCGATCGGGCAGGAGATCGACCATCCGGAGACCGGCAGCGCCGTGGACCATGGATCGGCATCGGAAAATCTGAAAACTCACCCGGCTGAACCGTTTGATCTTCACGCTCATTGGAGGTATCCTTCGTGTCCCTTTTGCCTTTCCAATTGTACAAGGTCACTGCCAAAGCAGAAACCGGGCAATGAATTTCGCTGCCGGCTGCGGGGAAGCAGGCCTTGTCGAATTGGCCGGGATGCCGTACCATATACGCGGGAGAATTGTGCTTTTTTTGATTTTTCGCTGTTCACGAAAGGAATGCCCGGAATGCTCAGCATCACGAAGAAGGCTGGTTACGGACTCGTTGCGATGACACACCTGGCGACGCTGGAAAACGGACAAGTCGCCAGCGCACGGGAGATTGCGGAACTTTTTGGCGTTCCGTCCTCGTTGTTGATGAACGTACTGAAGGAGTTGTCGGCAGCCGGTTTCGTCAAGAGCACACGCGGTGCCCGGGGCGGATACCGTCTTTCGCATGACCCCACGGAGATCACGATGGCCGACATCGTCATCGCCCTGGAGGGCCCCATTCGTTTCGCCGATTGCACCGGAATGGAACCGAAAGGGTGTAGAATGATGGAGAAGTGCCCGATCGCCGATCCGGTACGGAAAGTCAACGAGCGAATCCACGAGGTGCTCCAGGAGGTTCACCTGCAGGACATGCTCACCGACGCGACCCCGCCGGAGCAGAACTGAAACGAGGATGGACCATGGCTGTCAAGACGCCCATCTACATGGACTACAACGCCACCACCCCCATTGATCCGAGGGTGCTGGATGCGATGCTTCCCTTCCTGCGCGAGCAGTTCGGAAACGCCGCCAGCGAACTGCACACCTTCGGGCAGCAGGCCCGCCAAGGCGTCGAGGACGCGCGCGAGCAGGTCGCCGAACTCATCAACGCAGACCCCCGCGAGATCGTCTTCACCTCCGGGGCCACCGAGAGCGACAACCTCGCGATCAAGGGCGTCTTCGAGAACTACCGCGAGAAGGGCAACCACATCGTCACCTCGCGGACCGAACACAAAGCCGTCGTCGACGTGTGCAAGTATCTCGAAACCCAGGGCGCCGAGGTCACCTGGCTGACGCCCGACTCGGCCGGCGTCGTCTCCGCAGACCAGGTCGCCGACGCCATCACCGACCGGACCGTACTGGTCTCCGTCATGTCGGCCAACAACGAAACCGGAACGCTCAACCCCGTTGCCCGCATCGGGGCCGTCGCCAGGGAACGGGGCGTGCTGTTCCACTGCGACGCCACCCAGAGCGTCGGGAAACTGCCCACCGACGTCGACTCGATGGGCATCGATCTGCTGAGCATCTCGGCCCACAAAATCTACGGCCCCAAGGGCGTCGGCTGCCTGTACGTCCGCCGCAAGGACCCCGCCGTCCGCCTGGCGATCCAGATGCATGGCGGCGGGCACGAGCGGAACCGCCGATCCGGAACGCTGAATGTTCCGGGAATCGTCGGGTTCGGGGCCGCCTGCGACATCGCCGCCGACCAGATGCAGGACGAAGCAGCCCGGCTGGCGGGTCTGCGCGACCGCCTCCACAGCGGAATCGTCGCCGAGGTCGAGGATGTCCACCTCAACGGGCATCCCGACGCACGCCTGCCCAACACCCTGAACCTCTCCTTCCAGTACATCGAAGCCGAGGCCCTGATCACCCGCCTGCGAGACCTGGCCGTCGCGACCGGGTCGGCCTGCACGACCGCGTCGCACGAGTCCAGCCACGTGCTGGAAGCGATGGGCTTCGACCACCGTCGCGCCCAGGGAAGCATCCGCTTCTCGATCGGTCGGTTCACCACCGAGGAGGAGATCGATCACGCCGTCTCGCTCATCGCCAAACCCGTGCACCTGCTGCGGGAACTCAGCCCGTTTTACGAAGAGGCCCAGTCACAGCAGTGCGGGCCGGAGGGTTGCTGCCCGGGTGGGGGTTGCTCCGCCGAATAAGTCCGCTACAATCAGACTCGCCCGCCCCAATTCCGGGTCGACCAACGAGGACGTGCCATGCAGTTCAGCGAAAAAATGATGGACCATTTTGAGAACCCCCGCAACGTGGGCTCTCTGAACGAAAGCGATCCCAGCGTCGGAGTCGCCAACGTGACCGCCGGTCAATGCGGCGACGTCACCAAGCTCTGGCTGAAGATCTCCGACGACGGCGTCATCGAAGACGTCCGCTTCAAAACCTTCGGCTGCGGGGCGGCGATCGCCTCCGGCTCGCTCGCCACAGAATGGCTGATGGGCAAGAGCATCGACGAAGCCGTCTCCATCAAGGACGCCCACATCGCCGAGGAACTCGATCTGCCCGCACCCAAGGTGCACTGCTCGGTGCTCACCGAAGACGCCGTCCGCGCCGCCATCGACGACTGGAAACGCAAAAACAACAAAGACTGACGCCGACGCCTTCCCCAAGGGCGAGCGGGCAGCTTGTAGGGCTGGCGATCCGCCGGGGGTGGATCATCAAGGCCGTGGCCGATCGGAAAGCCTCTTCATTGCGATACCTGCCGACCAGCAACAACGACGAGGCGGATTGCCGGCGGAACGGGAATGCAAAACGCTGCCGAGACATTCGGCGATTCCGTCGGCAAGCCCTCTGGTCTGTCCGCATACAGCGAGAACTCTGCCCCCAAGCACAGCCGCCCATCCCAGACAGACTGGCCAGCATTCTGAGGGCTCGCCAACCCTACAGGGCTGAAGCCCCATGGTGAGCCTGTCATGAGCTTGTCGAAGGGCTCCGCGAACCGTGGGGATACCGAGCGACACGCGAATTGCGACACGCGACAGGCCTTGACGTACAGCTTGCAGTGCTGCCCGACGTCGCTCGCGCCACCAGGGCGACGATCCCCCCGCTCAGGCCATCACGGCAGCGAAGATCATGCCGCTCAGCAGCACCACGATCAACCAGTTCAACACCGCGATGACGAACGTCGAGAACAGGCCCGAGTCAAAGAGTTTGTACATCAGACCGTAAAAGACAACGAAACCGGCCACCATGGCGAGGAGCCCGCTGATGGGGGAGAGCACCATGTCCGTAAGTACCCCTGCGCCTGCCACCACAGCCGCCCGCCAGGCAAGTTCGCCCATCGGCGGCAGCGAGAAGTCCACGATGCTCCGGGCGATCGGCAGAACGATCATCAGGAAGATCCAGGAAATGAGCGTGTACACGAAAAACGCAATCACATACTCCATCGGCATCTCCTTTTGTCACGCGAAATGTGTCGTCTCTTGTTCCCGAGGCATTCTGCCAGACCCCTCCCGGTCATGCAACCGGTTTCCGGCACAACAGTAAACCTCAAAGCTTCCCTGCGATGGAACGGCTGCGCCGTCATCGCCGCGCTGGACAGCGGGCCGTCCGCCCGGTAGGCTGCCTCGCATGACACGCAACGCAACCATCATCGGCGACGGAGCGATGGCAACGCTCTGCTCGCTCCTGCTGCACCACAACGGCTGGTCGGTTCGGATCTACACGTGCTTCGAGGATCACGCCCGGCAGCTGCGGGACTATCGCGAGAACCGCCGCTTCCTGCCCGACGTCGAAATCCCCGAGGAAATCGAGATCGTCACCAGTCCGGACCTCGCCTTCGAGTCGCCCGAGTGGGTCGTCTCGGCTGTGCCCACGCAATACCTTCGCGGCTGGGTGGCCCCGCTGCGGGAGCACATCGCCGACGATCTCCCGATCGTCTCGGTGACCAAGGGCATCGAGAACGACACGCTGCTTCGGCCCACGCAGATTCTCTCCGACGCCCTGCACGGCGGAGACAAGCTGGCCTCCTTCGATGCGCCCCCCGTCAACCGCAAGCGGATGGCCGTGCTCTCGGGTCCGTGCATCGCCCCGGAGGTGGCGGCCAAGCTGCCGGCGACGGTGGTGATCGCCTCGGACGACGAAGCCCTCGCCGAGGACGTTCAGCAGGCCTTCTCGCTGCCGTGGTTCCGGGCGTACTCCAGCACCGACCGCGTCGGCGTGGAGATCGCAGCCGCGACCAAGAACGTCATCGCCATCGCCGCGGGGATCGTCGACGGGATGCAACTGGGCGACAACGCCAAGGCCGCCCTGCTGGCACGCGGGTTGGCGGAGATCACCCGCCTGGGAGAGTCTCTCGGCGCCAAACCCGAGACGTTCGCCGGCCTGGCGGGAATGGGCGACCTGGTGACCACGTGCATCTCGCCCCACGGGCGGAACCGCTCCTTCGGCGAGCGGATCGGCCAGGGCAAGAGCGTCCACGAGGCGCTCTCGGCAACGCAGTCGGTGGTCGAGGGAGTCGCCACCACGCGCAGCGTGATGGACCTGGCCGACCGGCAAGGCGTGGAGATGCCCATCACCCGGGCGATCCGGCGGATCCTGTTCGACGGCAAGGACGTCAAGGACGCCATCCACGACCTGATGACCCGCCCGCTGAAGGCGGAGTAGACGACCGATGCTCTCGATGGCGACGCTGGTCGAGACGCACTTCTGGGTTGTGCTGCCGGCGCTGTCGGCTGTGGCGTTCGTGGCGGGCCTGGTGGACTCCATCGCCGGGGGCGGCGGGCTGCTGACCGTTCCGGCGTTCCTGCTGGTCGGGCTGCCTCCCAAGCTCGCGCTGGGCACCAACAAGCTGCAGGCATCGTTCGGCTCGGGCAGCGCGATGGTCCACTATGCCCGGGGCGGCGCGGTGCAGCCCGGACGGTTGCTCGCCCCGGCAGCGTGGGTGCTGGTCTCGGCGGGGGCGGGGTCCCTGGCGGTTCAGCACCTTCCCAACGACGTTCTCGCCGGGGTGATCCCGGTCCTGCTGCTGGCGCTGCTGGTGTATCTCCTGGCCAAGCCGGCCGCCGGCATGGTGGAATCCGCCCCGCGCATGAAGCCCGCCCCCTTCTACGCGATTTTCGGGGCGGCGATCGGGTTCTACGACGGGTTCTTCGGGCCCGGAACCGGCTCGTTCTGGACCCTGGCGCTGGTGGCGCTTCTGGGGATGGACCTGCCCCGGGCGGTGGGGCACACGAAGGTGATGAACTTCACGTCGAACATCGCCGCCCTGGCGTGGTTCCTCGTCGGCGGATGGGTGCACGTTCCGCTGGGGCTGGCGATGGGGATCGGGCAACTACTGGGAGCGCGGGTGGGCTCGAAGCTGGTGCTTCGTGGCGGCGCAAAAATCGTTCGGCCGATGTTGCTGCTCGTGGTCGCCCTCACCGCGGGCAAGCTGCTGTGGGACTGGTGCAGCGGCAGCTGAGAACACTCGCAGCCCGATGAGCGAGCAAGGCATTCTGTCACTGGCGCTCTAAATCTCGCGGAGGGGTTCGCCGAGGATGGGCTTGAGCTGGTTGATGCGTCCTTCGACGTCGGCGGGGGTGGGTGCTTCGACGGTGAGTTCGATGCTTTGCCCGTCGGCGACGGGACGGGCGTGGAACCAGCCGTCCTCCAGCGTCACGGTCAGCCCGGCGAGTCGACTGATCTTGGCGGCGTCGGCGAACTGCTCGCCCAGCGCGTCGAGCTTGGCGGCGGCTCCGTCGCCCGGGAAGGCGACCTGCCCGGAGGTGCTGTAGCGGTTCAGCGGGGCGATGCGTTCGGAGAAGCTGCCGTCGGTTCCCGACAGCACGCTCAGCAACGCGCAAGTCGCCGCCAGCGGCGAGGGGTTGTGCATCTGCTCGCGGAAGTAGAACCGTCCGTCCAGCTCCGCACCGAACAGGGCGTGGCCTTCCATCATTGTCTTGTTGATGTTCGGCCAGCCCGGCCGCTCGCGACGCGGGACGCCGCCGGCCTGGCGGACCTCCTCAGCCAACACCGCCGAGCAGCGAAGATCGTGCACCACCATGGATCCCGGGGATCGCGACAACAGCGGCGTGCTCACCAGGGCTGCCACCAGGTCGGCCCGCACGGGTTTGCCGTTCTCGTCGACAAACTGGCAGCGGTCGCCGGCGGAGTCCAGAACCACGCCCAGATCCGCGCCGGCCTCGACGACTCGCCGGGCAACGGCAGCGTAGCCTTCCGGGTGCGTCGGGTCGGGACGATGGGCGAACCGGCCCTCGAAGCTCGCGTTGATCACCTCCAGGGAGAGGTCGTCATGGGCGAGCACGTCCGGGATAATCTCGCCGGCAGCGCCGTTCGAGGCGTCCACGACGATCGACATCGCACCGGAGACATCGAGCTGCTTGCGGACGTGGGCGACGTACTCGGCCCGCAGGTCCACGTCCTGCTTGGCGACCATCGAAGCGGTCTTGGGCATGCGCTGGATGGACCCGACGATGCGTTCGACCTCGGCCAACCCGGACTCGCGACCCACCGCACGGGCCTTGAGACCCACCAGGCGGAACCCGTTGAACTCCGCGGGCCGGTCGCACCCGGAGATGTAGATCCCGCCGGCCGACGCGAGCCGATCGACGGTGAACTCCAGGCGGGGAAGGTCGCACAATCCCAGCTCCGCGCAGCCCGCACCGGAGGCGGATATGCCCTCGATGACCGCTTCGGCGAGCGTCAGGCTGTCAGGGCGCACATCCCAACCCAGCACGATGCGGTTGGTCGACGCCTGCCCCCGCTCGTAGCCACTGAGGCGCGTGCGCAGGAACTGCGCCACGGCATGGCCGACGCGCCAGGCGAGGTCTTCGTTGACGTCACGAGGCACCCGGCCACAAATGCCGGACGGATTAAACGGGTTCTTCGCGTTTGACATGCAAGCCCTTTCGGTGCGTCCAAGATCCGATTAGACGCCATTCCGCCATGAATTGCAACGGCAAGACACGCCGCCGAAGACCATCGACGTTCAGCGTCGCACGTCGCACGGCCTTCCAGCGTCGCACGGCCTTCCAGGCCGTGACTGCCGACAGGCAGATTCGTCGAGGGCGAAACAGAATTGCGGACCAGCCGTAGGGCTCGCAACTTGTTGCGGGCGCAACGCTGAAGGTGAAACACAATCTCGGACCTTGTTCGGACACAAAACAGAACATGGGCTGGAAGCCCATGCGACGCTTATCGTCCCGCGGCCTTGCCGCCGGAACACGTCCCGTCGTGCTACGATTGTCCGAACCGGTTGACGTGCGTGACCTCCTCGGGCGTGGGCTTGGTGGGCCGATCCGGCGTCTGGTCGGGGATGCCCACCGGCGTGAGCGACCAGACGCGAAGGTTCTCCGGGACGCCGAGAATTTCGCGAAGGTCGTCCTCGCAGCGGCGGATGGCTCCTTCCACCCAGCAGCCGGCGTAGCCCAGCGCCACGGCCGCCAGCAGCATGTTCTCCATCGCGGCAGAGGCGTCCTGCACCCAGAAGGGTCCGAACTTCGTCTCTTCCGGCTCGATCGCCAGGACCACCGCTGCCGGGGCGCTGCTCAGCGCGGGGCTCAGTTCCCGCATGCGGGCCAGCACTTCGGGGTCGTCCACGACGATGAACTGCTTGCCCTGCACGTTGCAGCCGCTGGGGGCTTCCTGCCCGGCGGCGGCGATCTTCTCCAGGACGGTGCGCGGGACGGCGTCACTCTTGAAGCTGCGGACGCTGCGGCGGGAATTGACGATGTGGAAAAAGTCCATCGAGTGATCCTTTCGTTTTCTCACTGATCGGCGAGTCTCGCCCCATTGTATCGCGCCGGCCGAGGTGGCTGTGAATCCGGCGCGGATCAGTCGTCGAAGAATCGCGGCTCGTTCACGCCGCCGTTGCTGCGGGGGCGCGTGGTCGGCACATCGTCTTCGGACGTGCCGGGGCCAGGGGCGGGCGTGGGTGTCTCGTCGGCTACAGGTCCGCCGGCCCCGTCGCCGAGGTCCGCGCCGAGGCGAACGAACGTCATTTCGTGCCATGGATCGGAGTCCAGATGGAGAATCGCGCGGTCGCCCCCGTCGATCAGGCGCAGCTGACACTCCAACCGGGCACCGCCGTGCCGCAGGAGAAGCTCGTATTGCCCCCCGTTGACGTAGCGTGCCAGCCCGGTTACCCCGGAGGCGGGAAACGTCAGGCCGAACCCGCCGTCGGCAGCCTGCGCGATCATTCGATCCGGGCCGGCCTGCTGCAACGCCGCCATCACCGGGTGGTCCAGCAACGGCTTGAGATTCCGCGGCTGCGACTCGGCGAATCGCCCGATGAGCTTCGTCTCGTCGACGGGCGCGAACGTATCGCCCACCGAGATGCCCTTCTCGCCCACCCCGGAGAGCACGAGCGTTCCCCGGCGATATTCCTCGGGCAACTCGAAGATCAGCTCCATCCGCTGCACCCGGCGCGGAGCGACGGTGTACCGCGGCTGGCTGGCCCGCTGGGGAAGAAATCCGGCCCCGCCCGGTGTTCCCAGCGAGGTGAACTCCTGGCCCATGGACGTGACCACCGCCTGCGTACCGGCGGTGCGCATCACGTACGGGGCGTCGCCGGCCTGGATGTCGATGGTGACCAGCCAATAGGCCTTGCCCACCGGGGCCGGGAAGTAGCCACCGTGGGCGAACGGGCTGACCCGCGCCGTCACCACGCGGAAGCGGGGCCTGCGGGCTGGAACGGGCTTGGTGGTGGCGTCGCCGGTGTTGCCGTCGGCGGATCGGCCGTTACCGTTGGGCTTGGGGTTGTCGCCGTTGCCGTTGCCCGTGGTGGCGACGTTCCGGCCGTTATCGCCGCCGGGTCGGTCGCCGTCGTCTCCGTTGCCGGCCAGGATCGGCCAGGCGAGAAACGTCACGAACGCCCACATCGCCACTGCCGTCAGCAGCAGGTAGGCGATCAGTCGTTTGCGCGAGCGTTTGACCTCCCGCACACGCGCGGCGTGGCGTACCTTGGCTGCCTCGCGACGGGTATTGACCCCGCCGCTGGCGTCCATGGTGCGGGACTCCGCCTCGTGCAGGGCGTGGGCAGCGGCGGCCGGCGCGTCGGCATGGGAGAGGTCCAGTTCCTCGACGCTCTCCTCGTTGGCCATCGCCAGCGCCTCGATCTCGAAATCGTTGGCGTCGTCGGGGTATGGCACGCGGATGTGCGACTTGCACGAGGGGCACTTGGCGCGTTTGCCCGCCAGGCGGGCACCGATCGTCAGATGTCGCCCACACGATCCGCAGGTCAGGTGGATCTTGGAGGTCTTCTTCATCGCCTCCCGCGCCTGGTCGGCGAAGGAGACGTCGACCGCCTCGAAGACGTGCGTCTCGTCGGGGTCGGGAGGCTGGGCGGCCTCGGCGAGGAGATCCGGCAGCGCGACCTTGGTTCCGCATCGCGGGCACAGCAGTCCCTGACCGACGTCATGGTCGGCGCTGACCGCCTTTCCGCAATGTCCACAGACTACGTTCACCGTCTCATCCGCCTTCGTGCCGGTATCGCTGGGCGATGGGCATCCGCCGCCCCTGGCCGAACGCCCGGGCGGTCATCTTCAGCACCGGGGCGGCCTGTTTACGTTTGTACTCGGCCAGGTCCACCATGCTCACTACCCGCCGAACCACCTCCAGGTCATAGCCCTCCCGGGCGATCGCACCGGCCGTGGTGTCCTGTTCTATGTATCGTTCAAGAATCGCGTCCAGCAGAGGATATTCCGGAAGTTTGTCCTGGTCGGTCTGGTCGGGCTTGAGCTCGGCCGAGGGGGGTTTGTCGATGATGTTCCGCGGAATCCGATCGGTCCCGGCGATGGCGTTGATGTGCTCGGCGAGGTGGTAGACCTGCATTTTGTAGACGTCGCCCAGGGGCGCCAACCCGCCGGCCATGTCTCCGTAGAGCGTGCAGTACCCCACCGACAACTCGGACTTGTTGCCGGTGGCCAGCGGCAGGTGCCCCAGTGCGTTGGAGTAGGCCATCACGATGGTTCCGCGGATTCTCGCCTGGACGTTCTCGGCGGCGACCTCTGCCGACGCCGGATCGACATCGCGCTGCAGCGCCTCCTCGAAAGCGGCGTGCATTGGCTCGATGGGGACGGTGCGGTAGTCCAGCCGGCAGTTGCGGGCGAGTTGTTCGGCGTCGCGGAGCGAATGGTCGGAGCTGTATCGGCTGGGCATGGCGATCGCCAGGACGTTCTCGCCTCCCAGGGCGTCGGCGGCCAACACAGCCACCACGGCAGAGTCGATCCCGCCGGAGAGCCCCAGCACCGCCGAGTCGAACCCGCATTTGCGGGCGTAACCGCCCAGCCCGGTCTGCAGCGCGAGGCGGAGACGTTCGACGGGTTCTTCCAGCGGCTCGACGCGGGCCTCGCCCGGGGCGTCGGTGTCGATCAACAGCAGGTCTTCGGCGAAGGGCTTGGCGCGTGCGACGACCCGCCCGTCCGGCCAGACCACTGCCGAGCAGCCATCGAAGACGAGCTCGTCGTTTCCACCGACCTGGTTGACGTACAAGATGGGGCAACCGGCCCGGTCGGCCTGGCGGCGGAAGAGGTCCTCGCGCACGACGGCTTTGCCCATCTGGTACGGGCTGGCGGCCATGTTGATGATGATGCTCGCCCCTTCCCGGGCGAGTCGACCGACCGGATCGTGGCCGTAAAGCTCGCGTCCGAGTGCGTCGGCGTCCCAGAGATCCTCGCAGACGCTCAGCCCCAGCGTGGTCCCGCCGAACTCGATCGTCCCGCTTTCGGTACCGGGCTGGAAGTAGCGGGTCTCGTCGAACACGTCGTAGGTTGGCAGCAGCGCCTTGACGTGCACGTGGGCGATCTTTCCGTCGACCAGCAGGGCTGCGACGTTCTGGATCGGTCGGCCGCTGTCTTCGGGGGTGGGGCGCACGTAGCCCACCAGGGCTGCGATACCGGTGCAATGCGAGGCGAGCTCGTTGACGGCAGCGACGTTGTCGGCTACGAAGTGCTCCTTGCTCAGCAGGTCCCGCGGCGGGTAGCCCGGAACGCTCAGCTCGGGGAACACCACAAGCTGGGCGCCCGCCTCGGCGGCGGCGTCGATCATCCCGGCCATCCGGGCGGCGTTGCCGGGAATGTCCCCGACGATCGGATCGTACTGGGCGAGTGCTATCTTCATGGCGGCGCGTCCGTTCGGTTTCTGCCTCGGCGTGGGCGAATTGTATCAGATGCCCGCAGGAAAATCCCCCCGCCTGTGGAGAGAAGCGATCCGTCGCTCCGATAGAGAGAATATCTCCTGTATGCAGCGTCGCCTACGTATAATAGGTACGGCAGCGATGCTCGTGCAGCCTACCGTCAACTCCAGAATAAGGAAGAACGCCGATGAACCCGAAACGATTCGCTCTGATTGCAGTGCTTGTAAGTGCAGCTTTTATGGTTGGTTGCGACAAAAAGGTCGAGGTCACGTTCGTAAACACCTCCTCCCAGGACCTCCAGGTCGAGTGGGCGGAGCAGGGAATCGCCGCGATGCCGCTGGGCACGGTGCGCGCCGGCAGCAAGATGAAGCACACCGTGAAGGAAGACA
>CAZFPT010000045.1:18712-21318 GCA_964521005.1 uncultured Planctomycetaceae bacterium
CCGCTGGGCACGGTGCGCGCCGGCAGCAAGATGAAGCACACCGTGAAGGAAGACAAAGACATGCTGCCCACGTGGTTCCAGTGGACCGCCGGCGACGGACAGTACAGCGGCAAGGTGAGCATCACCGAAGACACGCCGGGCAAGCTCTGGGTGGACCTCGTCGAGCAGCGCCTCCGCAATGCCAAAGTCGAACTCAAGGAAACCCGCAAGATCGAGACCGACCCGATCCCGATCTACGAAGACACCGTCGTGGACTGATCGTCCCGCGGGCCAGGAACCCCCATGGACATCATCAATGCCATCTCGAAAGCCCGGTTCAGCTCGGCCAAGGCCCAGTGCGTCCAGCTTTCGCGCGACGGACAACTGACCTCGCAGCTGGTGTGCATGGAGCCCGGACAGGCGTTCAACGTCAACGGCGGTCAATGGAGCTACTACGTGGTGACCGGCGAGGTCGAAGTGTCGGCCGGCGGGGAATCGACCCGCCTGCCCACCTCGCAACTGGCGACCTCGGCCCCCGGTGAAGCCCATAAGCTCACGACGCCCGGCGAGCGACGCGCCGTCGTGCTGGCGATCGGAACCCCCGGCGGATAGACCAACCGACGAAATCAACCGAAACACGCATTCCAAAGGGCGCAGCCGACGCTGAAACGGCTGCGCCCGACCTGTTTATCGAGGAAACCGATGCTCGCACAACTCACCCTCACCCACTGGGTACAGATTCTCGAAGGCGCCATGCTCGTGTGCTTCGGGTTCGGTTGGCCGATCGACGTGATCAAAACCCTCCGCGTCAAGAACGTGGAGGGTAAGAGCATCGGCTTCATGTCGATGATCTTCGTCGGCTACCTGGCCGGGATGGGCTCGAAGTTCGTGCAGCTCGCCGACCAGGGCCTGCTCGAGGGGGTCACCGCCCTCTACGCGTTCAACGCGGTCATGGTCGCTATCGACATCCTGCTGTACGTCCGCTACCGCCGTGCCGGCAAGCAGGCCGATCGCGTCCGGGCGGGCTGAAACGCACCCTACTCCAGTCCTCGCTCCAGCGCCAGGAGGTCTTCGTACGTCTCTCGCCGGCGGATCACGCGGAACGAGTCGCCCTCGACGAGCACTTCCGGCGCCCGCGGACGGGTGTTGTAGTTGCAGGACATCGTGAACCCGTACGCCCCGGCGCTGAAGACCGCCAACAGATCGCCGCGTCGCAGGGGCGGCAGGATGCGGTCCTTCCCGAGGAAGTCGCTGCTCTCGCAGACACCGCCGACGACGTCCACCTTCACGCCGCCTTCGGGGGCGAAGCTCATCTCACGCACCGGCGCCTGGGTACCGCTTTCCAGGACAGCCGGGTAGATGAAGTGCTCGCCGCCGTAGAGCGCCGGGCGGAGCAGATCCGTCATCGAGGCGTCGACGATGGCGAAATTCCGCTCGCCGCCGCTCTTGACGTACTGGACCTCCCCCAGCAGGATGCCCGCGTTGCAGCTGATCTGTCGACCCGGCTCGATCACCAGTTCCAGCCCCGTCCCCCGCAGCAGCGGCACGATGGATTGGGCGTACACCGCCGCCGGCGGGCTGACGCCTTCCTCGTAGTCGGCGGCATACCCGCCTCCGATGTCCAGCAGGCCGATCTCGAACCCCTCGCTGCGCAGACGGTCGATCAGCTGCAGCGTCCGCTGGATCGCTTCCACGTAAGGCTGGGGGGAGTAAATCGGCGAGCCGATGTGGATGTGAATACCGTCCAGCCTCACGTTGGGGTCGCCGGCGTACTCGCGGAAGAACCGCACCGCCCGCTCGATGTCCACCCCGAACTTGCTCTCCTTCTTGCCCGTGACGGTGTAGGTGTGCGTTTTCGGGTCGTACACGTCGGGGTTCACGCGGAGACACGCCCGGACGCTCCTGTCCTCGTCGCAAGCCAGCCGGGCGAGATTCTCGAACTCCGATTCGCTCTCGACGTTGAAGGCCTTGATCCCGGCCCGGATGCCCAGGCGGATTTCATCGTCGGTCTTCCCGACGCCCGCGAAGACGATCTTTCCGGCGTCGCCCGCTTCCAGGGCGCGCGTCAGCTCGCCGCCGCTGGTGACGTCGAACCCGCACCCCTCTGCCGACAGCAGCTCCAGCACGTGCAGGTTGCTGAGGCTCTTGAGCGAGAAACACACCGTCGGCGACAGCTCAGCGAAGGCGTCGGCCATCTTGCGGTAGTGATCGATCAGCGTCTGGGACGAGTAGATCCACACGGGCGTGCCGATTTCTTCGGCGATGCGTCGGACGGGAACGTCCTCGCAGTGCAGTTCGTTCTTGCGGTATTTGAAAGAGTCCATCGAATTCCTCACAGGGGGCCAGAATCGAGCGACACAGTGTAGCCGCGCCGGCCACCGGGCTCAAGAGCGTTCAATAAACGCACCACAAGAGTCCCATCTCAAGCCTCAGCTGAGCCTGCCGGGAGCTTGTCGAAGGGCTCCGCAAACCATGGGCGGAATCGTGCGACAAGCCCAACACTCCGTTCCTCGCGGGTGCCACGGCCGTGTCGGCCGTGCCCGCGGAACGCTCAGAACCGCAGCGGGCATAGCCGAGCGACGTTTGAAGCCCCATGGTGAGCTCCGCGAACCGTGGGGGTAGAGAAG
>CAZFPT010000046.1:0-21216 GCA_964521005.1 uncultured Planctomycetaceae bacterium
CTCTATACGAGTATACCCGATGAATAGTTCAATAAATAATGCTCCGGTTAGTATGGCGTTAAACTCTCGGATGTTCGTCCATGTCCCGGAAACACACCAGCCGAGCAACCCGGCCACGAATTTCTGACCCTCAGTAGGACCGGCAAAGGTCAGCGGACGTCCTGGGCCAAGCTTCAGATTCGCCCACTTCTGGTCGACATATGGGAAGTCTGGGACAGCAGCAGGATTCGATAACAATCCAGCATCTTCCAGCTTGGGAAGATAGCCTGAGTAATCGACCACCACGACAAGCCCCCAGTCAAAGTCAATGGGCTGTTCTGGGGTCCGTCCGTATATGCCCCCTGCCACCGCCGCCGTGTCTACTCCTTCGAGAATAGCATCGGCCGGGTCGGGTTGATCCTTCAGTTCCATATCAGACGCTGACATCCTATTGCCGTCACCGGTCGATACCGACAGGTCCCCCATGTCGCCGCCTCTTGCTGAGCTCGGCACTTTGGGCATCATCATGCCCGTCCCCATCGGATCGGTGGCTCCCATTGGCCGGGAGGCGACGTATTCGTAGAGGTTGGAGCCGTCGACGTAGCCCTTGGGGTCGCGGTTGATCCATCGGCCGAGCGTGGGGTGGTGGTAGCGGTGGCGGACTTGGTACAACCCGGTGGCCGCGTCGAAGCGGTAGCCGGCGAAAAGGATCACGTTGCCCACGTCAGAGAGGCCGTCGGCGTCCGGGGTGTACTCAGCCCCGTCGGGGTCGCCCTCGCCGTTGAGGACGATCACCCGGCCGTACGGGTCGTAGGCGTAGCGTTCGACGACTTGTCCGTTCTCGGCCACCATGGCAGTGACATTATGCTGCGCGTCGGTCACGTAGTAAAGCGTCTGATCCACCGTGCCGTCGGCCCCGATATCCCGCAGCCGACAGATGGGCGTGTCGATGTACCGCTGCGACCAGACGTACTGGATGGTTTCCTGCTCGTCGCCGGTGGGCGTCGTCGGCCGTCGCCACAGAGATCAAGGCCGACACAGACTGACCTTGGACATGGATCAAGGATGGGGTGAAGGTCACCGAACCCCAGACTCTCTCACAACTGGTAAATCGAACGTGGCAGGAGTCGGTTCTCCGAGCTGCAAGGCAATTCGCTGCAGATACCCACAGGTGGAGTCACCGGGGCAAATGTCCCCGTTCGTGGAGCAGCCGCGCGTAGCGGGCGATGGTGGAAGGAAGCACATTCTCGAATGCCGCGTCGTTCTGAAGGAACTCCACGATCTCCAGGAACCGTCGGCCATGCCTCCAGATATAGGAATCGAAGGCGATGACCGGGGCATCCAGTGCGCCGATCAGCCAGCCCGGGCGGGTTTTGGCGGCGTATTCGCTAAGGTCCTCCACCGTGGTGATGCGCACAAACGGCGAGGCCGGGCAGATGCTTCGGCTGGACTGGTTGAGCACGACGAAGTCACCGTCGCGGTGCAGCAGTCGATTTCGGCCCGGGTTCATGGATGAGACAACATATTCCAGCCCACAGGATGCGATGGCGTCCCACGCCTGGCGGGACGGCTTGTGGAGCGTCTGCAAGTCGGTATCGAGAAACGCGTAGTAGCCTTTCGGGGTGCCGCCAGCCCCGGCGATCTGACGGATGCCCTCCATCGCGCGGCCGTAATGTTCGACCAGACGGCCGGGGGGACACTCCGCCTCGGCGAGGATTCCCATGCCCCCGCAGTGCAGTAGCGGTTCGATGAGGCCGCGGACGCCGCCGTCCTCGCGCGGCACGCTGAGCATTTCCCACTGTTGAGGGCAGGTGCGGTAACGGCTGAGCAGCACGCCCATGCCCATCTTCACACCGGTCCGTGCGGCGAGGTCGAAAAGGTTGAGCATCGCCTCGTTGTGGGCCGGCTCGCCGGAGTGCCAGACCAGCGAGGTGAGTATCTTGCCCTCAGTGGCCCATTGCTCCAGCGTGACGTCGTCCGGTTCGTCGACGTCGAAGGGCACGTCGGTCTGCCCCCAGTGATGCGTCCGCTCCGCCACAATGGGAAAAGCAGGGCGATTGGGGTCAATGATCTCGATGGCCACGCCGCGTCGGCTCCAGGTAAGGATGTCCCCGTCGCAGGTCTGCCTGCCTACGATAACACGGTCGCCCAATTCCTCGGCCAGGTCGGCGGTCTCGTTCACGACGGCACTGGTCGCCTCGGTGTACTCCGAAGTCACTACGTCAGCCGGCCTCATCCGAACGGTGGGTGCGTAGAGCGGCAGGCGTCGCTGGCGGCACAGGCGCGGGAGTTGGCTTAGAATCGCCGCCGGGTCGCCAAAGGCCACGCCGCGGGCCTGCGGCTTCCAGCGCTGGGCTGCTCGCAACGTGAATGAGGCATGAGTCTCGTCGGGCAAGAGCGTGTCGACCGGTTCGGCGGAAATTCCCGCGTCCGCCAACTGCTGGCGCTGGGTCTGCGTGAGGCCGCCCTCCAGAACCGCAAGCCCGGGCCAGTTACCGACCGCGGTGGGGGCATCGCCGGCCGACAGCGCCAACGCCCGCCGGAAGAAGATGTCAGGATAGAGGTAAGGTCGCAGGTCCGGCTTGCCCCCTTCCGGAGCGGCTGCCGGCCCCACAAGGACGGCGTTTGGTTGGGGCGTATCGTCACGATCGAGCAGCGCTTTGTAGAGGTCGGGCAGATCGTCCGCTTCGGCCAGGGGCTGAAGCCCGAACGTCTCCAGGGACGAAGTCCACAGCGACGCCGAGCCCAGGATGATCGGGCGAACGTCGAAGGCGGCGCAGAGGTAATTGAACTGCTGATGGTGATGGCCGCCAAGGACCGTGCTGCCGGTGCGGGCGAAGAGTCGGCCGTCGCGCCGGGCGTGCAGGTAGCATTCGAACAGTGCGCCCTCGTCCTCGGCCATCCACGCCAGCGTGGGCATGGCCAGGGCCACGTCCGGGCGGTCCATGTGGCTCAACAGTAACCAGACCGTTGGCCGATCCAGATGCGAATTTCTGTCAGGTGCGTTCATAGGCAGAGCCCTCGCGAGGATGGAAGGCGGGTGTTTCTGATCCGACGGGCGAGGTCTGCCCCCGTCCGGTGACCGGCAACTGTGCGCCGTCATGGCCGGGCTCAGAATACCGATGGAAGAACTCCACCAAGCGGGTTTTCAGCTCCGTGGCGGCCTGCTTGGCACTTGCCGAAACCGGCGCACAAAGGAGATTCTCCCGCTCGCCAGGATCGGAAGCGAGGTCGTAGAGTTCCGCCGGGCCCTGGTCCCCGCGATCAATCAGCTTCCAGGCGCGGGTGCGGATCATCCGGGCCGGGCCGTACTCGTCGAACACCACCACATCATGGTCGGCAGGCTGGCCGCCGGTAAGCCGGGCGGCGAAACTTCGTCCAGGCCCGTCGTAGGACGACGGCATCGATGCCCCGAGCAACTCCAGCGCCGTGGGGGCAAAGTCGTACCCGCTGAGCAGATCGTCCACGACTCGGCCGCCGTCAATGACGCCCGGCCAGGAGAAGATTGCCGGAACACGAATCGACGTATCGTAGAGATTCATCGGATAGGTCGCATTGCCTTTGCCCCAGACGCCGTGGTGTCCGCAGTTAAAGCCGTTGTCGCTCAGGAAGCAGATCAGGGTGTCCTCCCGCAGGCCTAGTTCATCGAGCCGCGTCAGCACGCGCCCGACGGCCTCGTCCATGGCGGAGACGGATGCGAAATACCCTTTCAGGTGCTCGCGAACGGGCGGGGTTTGGCGATCGCACATCGCGTTGCTGAAGTTCAGCTCCTGCGTGTCGTACCACGGATGGCGGGGTTCTTGCGGGCAACTCTCAAACGGACAGCCGTCATACTGCTCGACCCATCGAGGCGGGTGCTGATCGACCCACGGGCTGTGCGGGGCCGTGAAGTGCAGACTCAGGTGGAACGGATCGGGATGACCGCAGGCGTCTTCGAGGAAAGAGATGGCTTCATCGGCCAGCACGTCGGTGAGGTATCCCGGCGCCTTGACGACCTGGCCGTCGCGGACAATCTGCCCATTCTGATACGTCCCGCCGCCGCGCGGTGTCGCCCGCCAGAACTCGAATCCATGCTGGGGCGTCAGACTGTCACCCAGATGCCATTTTCCGACGAGTCCGCCGCGATATCCGCATCGCGCCAGGACATCGCTGTAGGTGTCCTGACCACTCAGGTAACGAGTCGCCCCGGTCGGCTCGGACGGCAGGTTGCCTCCGCGTATCCAGTCGTGGACGCCGTGCTGCGACGGAACCCGACCCGTCAGCAGCGACGCGCGGGCCGGCGAACACACCGGCGAGGTGCAAAAGAAGTTCTCCAAGCGCACGCCACGGGCGGCCAGGGCGTCCAGGTGTGGCGTGTGGATTTCGTCGTTGCCCGCGGCGCCCAGCGCCCAGCAGCCCTGGTCGTCTGTGAGAATGACCAACAGGTTCGGCGACATCGCTCAGTCTGTCCTTTCGTGCGGTCCGACGTTCGCGCCGTCGGCAGTTAGTTTGTCTCTCAAATCGTCGGCGGGCAGGTCGCGAGCGGGAATCCCGTCTCGGGTCGCCATTGCCGCAGCCGTGCCGGCCGCCTGGCCCATCGCCATGCAGTGCGACTGGATTCGATAGCTCGCGTGGGCGACGTGGTCGCCGGAGATGCACCGCCCTGCCAGCAGCAGCCCATCCACCCCCTGCGGCAGCAGACAACGGTAGGGAATACCGTACGGGGCGTCGAGCATTTCCAGCACGGAGGGCTTGCCGACCTCGGTGGGGTTGTGGATGTCCAGCAGGTAGATGCCGCGCACGACCTGGTCGTCGAACGAGCGCGAGTTGCGAACGTCCTCGCCGGTGAGAACGTACTCGCCGACGATGCGGCGACTCTCTCGGATGCCAAGACCGGCCGAGGCGATGAGGTAAGCGTCGCGCGAGTTGCGGACGTACTTGCGAAGGAAGGTCATCGCCTCGCGGACCTGCTCGCGGCCGATGATCTCGGCGCGGGTCAGCTCGTCCACGTCCACAGCCGAGACGTTCTGGATACGGGTGAAGTTGATCATCCGCGTCTGCGGGTCGGCCGGGCTGATCGGCGTGGCTGCGCAGAGAAGGTCGTTGGGGTTGTGGACGATCTCGCCGCGCCGGCGGGCCAGTGCGATCGCTTCGCGGTAGCGGTTGCGAACCAGCGGGTCCGGCTCGGGGTCGGGTTTGTCGGTGCTGTACCAGAGGTGACCGACGTCGGCATTGCCGGCGGTGAATATCTTCGTCATCGGCTGACAGGCATTGTCTCCGGGTCGGCCGATTTCGAATGAGGCCCCGGCGCGGGCGGCGATGTCTCCGTCCCCGGTGCAATCGATGGTCACATCGGCCAGGATCGCCTGCCGGCCTGACTTGCTCTCGATAAAGCAGCCCCGCACGCGGCCTTGCTCAACGATGGGCATGGCTGCTGAAGCGTGGAAGAGCATCTGCACGCCGGCGGCGGTGAGCATGCGGTCCAGTACGAGTTTCATGATCTCCGGACTGGCGGCGACCCAGTAGCAGCCCAGCCCGCCGTCGCGATAGTCCGACCCGCCCGGACGCGATGTGCTCAGACGCTGCACCTGCTTCATTTGGGCACCGCCGGCGTCGGCGACGGTCCGGGCGATCTCCAGCGGGATCCCGTCGATCAGCGGCCGACCGTCCAGGTCGTACTGCCAGCCTCCCACGCCGTTGACGCCGGCCGAGGTGTGTGCCCCGCCGCAGAAGCCCGCCTGCTCGACCAGCACGACGCGCGCGCCATGTCGGGCGGCGGCCAGGGCAGCCGTCGCTCCGGCGCAGCCGCCGCCGCAGACCAGCACGTCCACCCGGTTTCGGATGGGTACTTCGCGAGATGATTCGTGAATCGTGTCCTGGGGCATCGAGTCCGTCCGTCTCGGTACTCAGCGAAAAGGGCGGCCTGTGGGGGCCGCCCATAGTCCATGTTCCAAGGTAGACTATCACCCGGGCCGGCAATCGCAAGAGGCGGCCGTGACCGAAAGAAAACACCGACCGCCCGACAGAGTATAGCGGCTCTGTCGGGCGACCGATGTTGGTTGCTGCTTACGGGCGAGCGAGCTTCTAGCGGCGCCGACGCCGCAGACCCATCGCCAGTCCACCGATGGCCAGCAGGCTCATCGTGGCCGGCTCGGGAATCGCAAAGCCGACGAGCGTCGGGTCCATGTTGGAACCGTTGTCCCCGTCATCCAAGTCGTCGTTGTCGTTCAGGCGCAGGCCCTGCACCCCGGTCAGCGTACCGGTGCCGGTGAAGTCGCTCAACTGGAAGGCCACGCCGACAATCATGAACCCATCCGGCACAGGGCCGTTGAAATTCGTGGGCAGAAAGCCGGGGCCCCAGTCCTTAACAAAGTCGGTCGTGCCCTCATCGTCTCCGTGGATGTCCAACGTCCAATCGCCGATCACAGCGCCATCTGAGTCCAGCGGCTGCACAGTCATGCCGTCGACTCCTTGGGAATCGGAGGTCGTCGCCAATTCCCAGATGAACAGGACATCGCTGCCCGAGGCGGCTACGTCAAACATGAAGTCGGCTCGGCTCGGATTCGCGACGCCCGTCGTGACGACCAGCCCGCTGGCCGCGGCAGCGTTGTCAGTGACGGGATTGGTTCCCCCTGTCGCGTAGAAGTGCCCGCCCGTGCCGGTCACATCCGCACTGGTCGTCCCGTACAGGTCCGTGTAGGTCTCGCCATCGTAGTCGAACGAGGTGAGTGTCTGATCCGCCTCGTTGTCCTCGCTATCCGCCGGTGGGCCCGGGTCGAATGTCGCGTTATCGATGCCCATTACGGCCGCCGAAGCCGTCGAGCTCAGAATGCTCCCCATCGTTACGATCGCTGCTACGGCAAGAACGGCTCCAAATACTCGATGCTTTTCCATGGTACCTCTCCTTTGGACAGTTGTCGGAAAACTAAATTGTTGAGTCCTATTGTCAGGCAGATCCGGGTTTTTAACTAGGTCTATACGCGCAGAAAACTTGACATTTTGCGCCCATTTGGTATGCTTTCCGGCATGACAGAGCGATCCGAAAGGTCTGGCCCGAGCGGGAGCAAGCGCATTCTGGTCGTTCTCGACCGCCTGGACCACTACGTTCGCGGTATGCTGGAGGGGGTCGGGCGATACGCCCATCAACGCGGCAACCCGTGGACGTTCGACATGGTCGGACCGGAAGATTTCCTCCGCCAGGCAAATCCCGAAGCGGCCGGTTTCCTGTTGCATACGCGCGATCCGAAGCTGATCCGCAAAGCCCGGGCTGCGCGCTGCCCCGCCGTTGCCATCACCAGTGCGTCCCTCAAGGGCAAGCTGCCGCAGGTGGGCGTGGACGAGTACGGCTGTGCCACCGAGGGCGTGCAGCACTTCCTGGATCGCGGCTTTCAGCGGTTCGCCTACGCAGGGCCTTTCTGGGCAGAGGCGATTCCCCAGCGGAGGGCCTCGGTCCAGCGTCGGCTTGAGGAGCTGTCCTGCTCGCTGGAGATTCTTCCACCCATGGACGATGCTGCCAATCCCGCGTCTCGCCAGCGGCAATTGGCCGACTGGCTCAAGAAGCTGCCCCACCCCGTGGCCGTCTTCGCCTGGAACGACCTGCACGGCAGTGAAGTCATCTCCGCGGCGACGATGGCCGGCCTGTCGGTGCCCGAGGACGTCGCCGTACTGGGGATGGACAACGACGCCGTGATCTGCATGTTGTGCAACCCTCCGCTGTCGAGCATCATGCAGCCGTTGGAGCAGATCGGTCACAAGGCGATGGAGATGCTCGATGCCCGAATGCACGAGCGAGATTGCCCCCGAGAGGTCTACCTTCCCTCGCCAGGGGTCGCCCAGCGGCGATCCACCGAGGTGTTCGCGGTGGAGGACGAAGACGTTCGGGCCGCTCTGGGGTTCATTCACAGCAATGCCGAGCAGAGCATCGACGTGACGGACGTATTGAAGGCGGTCCCGCTGGCCAGGCGGACGCTGGAGAAACGCTTCCGTCGCATTCTGGGGCGAACCGTGAGCGCCGAAATCCGATCTGCTCACATCCGGCGGGCCCGGTCGCTGCTGGCCACCAGCGACCTGAGCGTCACCGAGATCGCCTTCCGCAGCGGGTTCAACCAGATCGAACATTTCTCCCGCGTGTTCCGCAAGACCTGCGGCCAGAGCCCGCGCCAATATCGCAAGCAGTTCTCCCGATAGCCCATGCCTTGTGCGCGACGAGAACCGGGGGACGTACACGCGCAGCCGCCTCTGCCGCACAACACGAATGTTGCCCGGAAAGCAGCTTCGCTCAGCCAGCCATCGTCGTCGGCGCGGTCACCAGGGCAGGCGCAATGACGGCCGATCCCAGCGGCTGGGCTCTTTTTCGAGTGGTTTGTCGCACTGCCCTGCCTTGATGGCGGCTTCCAGTTGTTTCTTCACCCAGGCGTCGCGTTTTTTCTGGAGGGCCCGATCTTCCATCGGGATGAACTTGAACTCCAGTTTATTGGGGAAGGTGATTGTGCCCTTGTCGCGCAGGATGGCTTCGCCCTGGCTGTATCGCCCTTTGCGTTTGGTAAGGAAGGTGCGCAGTTTGGTGCGCAGCTTGCGGTCCTCGCGCAGGCTCCAGTTGGGGTCGAAGTTCTCGTACATGTACACGATCGTGTTCCGCTCGACATCCTCGGCGGGCACCTTTCCGGGCAGGTGAATGTGAGGCCAACGCTCTTTGAGCGTGCTGGGCTTGGAGAGGAACTCCTGCAGCAGGATGGCCCCGATCCCGTGAGCGGCACGAGTGTGCGGATCCCGTTCGACGTTCTCCCGCAGGCCGTCAAGACGAATGAAAAGCTGAACCTTCATCGCGTCCGGGCTGCCGTGGGTCAGGGCGGTCATGTCCGCGTAGAACTCCTGCAGATTGCCGAACAGCATGTTGTACTTCTCGTACAGCGCAATCACGTGCTTCAGCGGCAGGAAGTTCGAGATGTAGTTGTGCCCCATCTCGTGCCAGACGATGCACTCGGCGATGTCGCCCTTGGTGAGATTGTGCCTCTTGGCCAGCTCGCCCTCGGCGGAATCGGGGTTGTCCACCAGGTTCGGCCGCCATGAGACGATCGTCAAGAGCTTACCGTTGCGGATCCCCACAGCCGCCTGAACGCCCAGCATGTCCGAGGGCATGTAGTTGGCTTTGAACCCCCTGCCCCAGATATTCGCGGTAAAGGAGATGTTGCGGGGGCTTTTGGTCTTCGCCCACCAGTTCGGCCGAAAGCTCGCGATGGTCTTGGGCAGGTAGTTCAGATCCGCCCGTTGCTCCCGAGAGAGAAACCGCAGGTGCATGCGGCGAGCCCGCAACTCGTCCTTGAGCGTCTTGTAGTCCTGGTCCTTCATGTACAGCTTGGCGCACTTCTCGTAGTAGGCCAGCGCCTCGGCCTTCTTCTTGGCCTCCTCGGCCTTCTGCTTGTCGGTCTGCTGGGCGATCGATACCCCGGCAAACCCCATCGCAATCGCCACCAACACCAACAGCCACGGAAGTTTCTTCATGGGACAGCCCCTTTCTGAAAGATGTCGCGAGCGTTTACAGAGCCGGCCCCGTGTCGACGTGGCTCTACCCTCTTCTGTAGACGTAAAACGTCGTGAAACTGTTCACTTGAGTGATCGAAATGATCCCACTGGTGCCTATGTTACGCCGTAAACCGCCCTGCGACAACGACAAACACGCCGAAAACACCGCATTTTCTCGCGCCACGCGATCCGGGCGGCGCCTTCCGCAATGCGCAGCGCCCCCCGCCCACACACAGCTCCGAACGTCGCCGGGTCACCGATTCCTGTTCCCCGCGGCGATCAGATTGTGCTCCACGCATGACCAGACGTTTCGGATGTCCTCGGCGCACCCGTTGGACTGATACTCGACAATCGTTTGCTTGCGGATCTGCGCTTCGGTCACAGCCCGGTCGTATCGAACGCGCCCAGCCACAGCCAGGCCATGATCTTGGGCTTGGCGCTCGATCTCGCCGGCCAACTCCGGATTCAGGTCCCACTTGTTGACGCACACCATCCCGGCAATCCCGAAGTGCCGGGCCACGTCGGCAACCCGGCCGAGGTCGTGCAGGCCGCTGAGTGTCGGCTCGGTCACGATCAACACCAGGTCCGCACCGGTGATGGAGGCGATGACAGGACAGCCAATGCCGGGCGACCCGTCAATCAGCACCAGGCCCAGGCCTCGCTGTTCCTCGTCGAGGCGACGCTCACCCAGGACGGCGAAGTCCGGGCCACCGCGACAGGGAAGTTCATGGAGACCCCGAAAGGCCAAAACGCTTGAACCCCCGCCATGAGCCCGCCGTCTGCGGAAGCAGAGCGACCCACCCGCGGCAAACAGGACCTGCGCGAGGCAAACGGCCAGACAAGGGCTGAGCACATCGGACGTCTCGTGTCCGGACCTTATCGGGACGGGGCCGGAACCCGACGCCGGGCCCGGGTGTTCCATCTCCAGCGGCTGTGAAGTGTCGGCCGACCGACCGAACTCCACCACCACGGAGACACCCATGCGAACCATCACAACGTGCGTCCTGGCGGTTGTGACCTCCACGCTTGCCCTGGCGGCTGAACCTTCCTGGGAGAGTCTCCAGGAGGCCCGCCAACAGCTTCGTCGCACCCAGGCCGACCTGCGACACATCGAGGGCGAGTTGGCCGTTCTGCGCGACGGCACGCCGTCGGACGCCAACGCCGCCTTGGCCGCCGCCCGCCGGGCCCTGCACGATACCCGCGCCGTCCAGGCCGACGCCCATACCGCCGCCGGGCTGGATCCCCTTCGCCAGAAGCTCCGAGACGCCCAGGCCACCCGCGACGCCAAGGCCACCGACCTGCTGAACGCCTCGCCGCTGGGCAAGCAGGCCGTCGAACGATACGAAACGACGGGACGGCGCGTCGACACACTCACCGAGCGGATCGACAAGCTCACCAGGGACGAAGTTGCCCAGCTCGCGCGCCTGCGGCGCGAGCACCGCCACCTGGGGCGAAGACTTTACGGCATCCGACGGGCCCTGTGGGAACGCAGCGAGGTGCTGCCCTACTACCGCCAGGCCGACGCCGCTTACAAAGCCTATGGCCGCGCCCGCAAGAAGAGCAAAGAGCTCGATGCCGCCAGCAAGAAGGTGAAACGCGCCGAGCGCCACCTCGCGACGGTGCTGGCGAAGCTCCAGCCGGACGGCGCTCTGGCGCGGGAATTGCGGAAACAGGAATCGGCCCTGCGAACTCGGCAGGATGATCTCGCCGCGAAGATCAAGGCGATGCGAACCGCCCTGCTGGACGGGGCGAAGGAATACACCCTCAGCGTGGAGATGCCTCCGCGCAAGGGCAATCCCCGCAAGCCACGCCGCGTAAAGCTTTGGATTCCACCGAACACCGACCAGATCCGGGGCGTGATCGTCGCGCACCCGATGATCTCCAAGATGGCCACCCACCCGCTGATCCGCGAAGCCGCCGCCCAGGCCGGGCTCGCGACCGCCGTCGTGCCGAACTACGCCTACAACGGCCACGAGACCGTCAAACGCTTCGACGAGATGCTCGCCCGTTTCGCCGCCAAGAGCGGGCATCCGGAACTCAAAGGCGCCGCCCTCCTGCCGGCGGGCCTGTCCGCCAGCGTGCTGGCCGCCCGAAACGTCGGCTACGCCAAGCCCGAGCGGACGCTGGGGATTGTCCACGTAGCCGGCGGCAACATGCACCACAACATCGTGGACCCCAACGAGTCGCTCACCGGCGTGCCGTTTATCGCCATGAACGGCGAGTTCGAGTGGTGCGGGCCCGAAGGCGGCATCCGTCCGGAGTTCGGCCGACAGACGCAATGGGTCATGATCCGCGAACAACTCCTGCGACGCTGGCGGAAAGACCATCAGCACCTGATGAGCCTGGTGGTGGTTCCCGGAGGCGACCACGGCGACTGGGACGTCGAGCTGGCGGCGATGTTCGTCCGCAAGGCCGCCGAATACAGGGCACCCAGGGGCAAACGCGATGGCAGTAAGCCCGCCACCTGTCGCACGATCAAGGCTGAGGATGGCTGGCTGAGCTCCGCGGACATCACCGACCCCGAGCACAAGCTCGCCCCGTTCAAGGAATACACCGGCGAGAAGGACTACGTCTTCTGGCACTTCGACGGCGAAATGGCCCGCGCCGTCCGCGAGTACCACGACGGCCAACTCCTCCTGCCCGACCCGACGGAGAAACACCCCATCCCCGCCCATTGGCCGGAAAAGAAGTGGAAGAAACAGTAGCCGCAGGGCCCGCAACTGGCTTGCGACCGTCTTTGTGAAATCGCGCGCCAGCCGGTGCGCTACCGCGGCTGGGCGGGGTCGGCGGGGTCCGGTTCGATGGGATCGACCGGCGGCGGGGCCGGCGCGGCAACCCGTCGCATGCGGGCACGGCGTGCGCCGAGCAGATAGGCGAACCACAGGGCCGCCGGCGTGAGAGTGAGCACCAGCAGGAGGTTCGAGGACGTTCCGCTCGCCTGCCCTGCCCACGCCAGCAGCAGCCCCACCGGCAGGCCGCCGATGAGCAGCGCGAGCACGAATCGACCGACGTGCATCCGTGCCAGGCCGGCCATGAACGTGAGCACCTCGGGCACCACCGGAAGCGCCCGCGACGCGATGATTCCGCCCACACCCCAGGTATCGAAGAAGACCTGCAGATCGGCCATCTCTTCCTCGCTGGCCAGCAGGCGCGACGCCCGCTCGCCCAGCAGCCTTGCCAGGCCGTAGGCGACCAACCCCGCCAGTACCGAGCCGGCCGCCCCGATCAGCCCGCCCAGCCACGTGCCGTACAGCACGCCCAGCGTCGCCAGGATCGGGGTGGTGGGAATCGGCAGCACCAGGTCGCCCACCAGCAGGGCGATGGCGATGGCCCAGGCGTAAGGCCGCGCGGAGGTCAGCCAGTCCTGGTATTCCTGCGAGGCGAAGTACGCGTCCATCGGCTCATGCCAGAGGAAGTACGGCACGAGCACGAACGCCACCACGCAGACCACGATGCCGGCGAGCTTCAGATGAAATGCAGAGCGCTCCGTCACGGATAGCCTCTCCTTGCAGCCCGGTTATTCACGCTCGCGTCGATGGATGTCGGCGACGATGCGGGAGACGTGGACGTGTGAGGTCTGGATGAATTCCTCGTGGCCGGGCTGTTTGCCCCCCACGGCGGTACCGGCTACGTAGACGCCCGGGAGATTCGTTTCCATGGTGTTGGGGTTGTGCGACGGCGGGCCCTGCGGGTCGGCGAAGCTGCCGCCGGCGTCCTCGAACAGCGAGAAGTCGCCCTCGTATCCGATCTGCACGAGCACGACGTCGGCAGGGATCTCCTCGCGCGGGGCGTCGGGGTCGGGGGTAAGTCGGCCTTGGGAGTCGGCGACGATCGCCCCGGTCGAGGTGAATTCGGTCACAGCGCACGAGGGCAGGAAGTCAATGGCGCCCGAGTCGATTAGTTCGGAGATGCCCGGCTGGAGCTTCGGGCTGATGCGCTCCATCGGCAGGTGCTCTTCGGCGCAGGCGAGGGCCACGCTGCCCCCGATCCGATCGATACGCAGGGCAGCCTCAATGGCAGAGTTCGCCCCGCCGACCACCAGCACCCGGCGACGGAAGTACGCGTGAGGCCGATCGAGCCGGTGTTGCACGTGCGGCAGGTCCTCCCCGCCAACGCCGAGGCGTCTGGGGGCGGCCATGTCGCCGATGGACAACACGACGTAGCGGACGACCGAGGATCTCTCCTGGCCACTGCGTCGGCTTCGAACGGTCCAGCCGCCGTCGCGAGGCTCGATGGCTATGACCGGCTCGAAGAGTCGCACGTCGAGCTCGTGTTGATTCACCACGCTGCGGAGGTAGCGGAGGTATTCCTCTCCGAGGGGACGTTCCTGGCGGGCCGAGTCGATCGGAAGGCCCGGGATCTGGATCCATTCGGGTTCGGAGAGGAAGCGTGTCTCCGGCGGCCAGGATGCGATCGTCTCGCCCAGACGTCCGGCCTCGAAGTGAATGGCGGAAACTCCCTGCCGCTTCAGGCATACGGCGAGTTCCACACCGATGGGTCCGGCTCCGACGATGGCTACGGTAGCGTCGATCATGATTCCGAAGGCAGGTAGACACCGGCATCGACGGGGCGGGGTTTCCCGCGGCGTCGGGCGATCAGCATCGAGCCCAGGTGGCCGGCGTGGTCGGTGGGATCTTTCGTGAGCACGTCACAGCCGCGGCGGTCGAACACGGCCAATACGTCATCCACGCGGTAATGGAACATCGGCCAGACCCTCGGTTGCGTGCTTGCCCCCCCCGGCGCGATCCGGGGGATGCCCCCGCCGATTCGCAACGCCTGGCTGTGTCGGCTGTGCGTGAAATGCAACGCCGCCAACCCGCCGGGGGTGATTCGCTCGACGAGGCGGTCCAGCAGCCCCAAGCCCTCTGCCGGACGGATGTGCTGAAAGACCGTGTAGGAGTGCACCAGGTCGAACTGCCCCTCGATACCGGTCAGGGCGTGGTCGGCATGCAGGAATGTGGCGTTGGTCACGTCGCGCCGCTCGGCGTGACCGCGGGCGAGTCGCAGGATATCCGCGGAGGTATCGGCCCCGACGGCCTCTCTGCCGCGTCGCGCGAGAGCAAGAGTGAACCGCCCCACCCCGCAGCCGAAATCCAGCACGCGCCCGGGCTGGGGGATTTCGCCAAGCCGCCGGGAAAGCAGGTCCCACAGCTGCGAGACGTGGCGCGAACCGGCGTCGAAGAAGGCGTCCACCCGGGCGGCGGGCACGTCGCTGCCAACGTACTGCTCGCCGGGGATGCCCGGAGCGACGGTGCGGGCTGTCCGGTTCATGTTCAGATCCGAGGGAATCATTGGTTCAGTATAGCCTCCGTGAACCTCTCGGCGAGATCTCCGCCCGCGCGCAAGGGTTTTCACGGAATCCGCATAAAACTCTCCGCCGCGGCGGATCAGTACAGGCCGGTCGTCTCGGGGAGGTCGAACATGAGGTTCATGTTCTGGATCGCCTGCGTGGAGGCCCCCTTGAGGAGGTTGTCCAGCGCGCTGATGAGGATGACGCGTCCCTTTTCCACCCGCACGCCGACGTCGCAGAAGTTCGTGTCCACCACGTACTTGGTGGCCGGGAGGACCTCGTCGCGGACGCGGACGAACGGGGCGTGGTCGTAGGCTTCGTGGAGTGCCTGGTTGATCGCCTCGGCCGACCCGTCGGGCGTGGGCGTGGCGTAGATGGTGCAGAGCATCCCGCGATCCATCGGCGAAAGGTGCGGGACGAACAGCAGCTCGACGTCCTTGCCCGCGATGGTCGAGAGCGTCTGTTCCATTTCGGGCATGTGGCGGTGTACGCCGGGGGCGTAGGCTTCGAAATTCTCGTTCCGCTCGGGGAAGTGAAACTTCAGGCCCGGCTTGCGTCCGGCGCCGCTGACGCCGCTGATGGCGTTGACCACGATGCCGTCCGGCTCGATGAGCCCCTTGCCGACGGCCGGCGCGAGCGCCAGGGCGGCGCAGGTGGGGTAGCAGCCCGGATTGGCGACCACGTCGGCAGAGCGAATCTCGTCGGCGAACCACTCCGGCAGGCCGTAAGCTGCCTCGGCGAGTCTGCCGGCGTCGGTGTGGGGGCAGTACCACTGCTCGTAGACGGATTGGCTCTTGATGCGATAGTCGGCCGACCAGTCGATCACGCGCAGCCCCGCCTCCCGCAGGGCGGGTACGTAGCTCATGGCCACCTTATGGGGCACACAGAGCATGGCCAGGTCGGCTTCGAGGGCCCGGACGGCTTCGACGGTGAACAGCTCCTGGGACAGCGTCACCTGCTTGCTGAGGTGGGGGTAGAACTCCTCCATCGGGCCCAGTTCGCTGGCGGGCCCGAAGACGCCGACCACCTCGGCGCCGGGGTGACGGGCCAGCCAACGCAGGACCTCGAAACCCGCGTAGCCGCTGCCGCCGATGAGAACGATCTTGATGGGCGTGGATTCTGTGGATGTCATCTGTAATTCCTCGGGTTTGTGAAAAAGCAGCGGCTGGCAGCTGGCGACTGGCAGCTAGCGACTAGCGACTCGCGACTCGCGACACGGACTTCACAGGCTGTCACCGTGCCTGATGATTCTCCTGTTCTCGTCTCTGCATACTGCGGATCAGGCCAGAGAGCATTCGCGAGCAGTCGTAGACCTCTGCGAGCAATGCGTCGTACTCGCTGTCCCGGAGGAAGCCAAGGTCCTCCGACAGAAGCAACTGTGTTTCGATCTCGCAAAGGCTGCCGCGGGCAATGTGCAGAAATCTGGTAAAATCCCTGCCTGCACCGCGTCCCCATCCCTCGGCAATGTTCGAGGGAACAGAGACGGCAGCTCGCCGCAGCTGCTGAGTGAGGCCGAACCGCTCGTTCGCGGGAGAAGACTTCGTCAACCTGTAGACCGAAGTCGCCAACCGCCTCGCTTGCTGCCAGACACGAAGGTCCCGGAAAGACTCGATTCTCTCCCCGCCCATGTCTACTCTCCGTTTCCCATCCAAGTCTCTCGCGAATGGAAGCCGCGAACCTGTACTCCCCCGCGCGTTGCTCCTGTCGCGTGTCGCTCCTCGCGCGTCGCTGCTGTACGAAAGCCCCGACGCGGGCGAACCGGCCGGGGCTTGGGTGTCGGTGTTGCGATGTCTCGGCGGTTATCGCTTGGAGAACTGGAAGCGACGTCGGGCGCCGGGCTGGCCGGGCTTTTTCCGTTCCTTCATGCGGGCGTCGCGGGTCATCAGTCCATGGACTCGAAGCTCATGCTCGACATCGGGGACCGCTTCGCTCAGGGCACGGGCGAGGCCGAGCAGGATGGCGCCGGCCTGGCCGGTGGAACCACCGCCCCGGACGTTGCAGTGCACGTCCCAGCTGCCGGTCATCTTGGTGACCTGGAGGGGGGCGACCACGTCATTGCGGTCGCGTTCTTCGGTGAAGAACTCGTCCATCTTGCGGTTGTTCACGAGGAACTTCCCGTCGCCGGGGCGGATCCGCACCCGGGCGATGGACTTCTTGCGACGCCCGGTGCCCCAGAACCAGTGCCTGTCTGCCGGCGGGGTCGGAATCTTGACCGGACGGGTCTGCGTCTCGGGAGTTTCTTCGGCGGGCGCTTCGGCGACGGCGGTCTCCGCCTGGGGAGTCTGCTGGTCGCTGGTCGCCTCGGGGGCTGCCTGGTCTTTCTGCTCTTCGGCCATGGGTGGGTTTCCTGCCTGTGGTTAAAGCTCGATCGTCTCGGGCTGCTGTGCCTGGTGGGGATGTTCGGCGCCGGGGTAGACCTTCAGCTTCAGGAGCATTTTGGTTCCCAGGCGGCTTTTGGGCAGCATGCGTCGGACGGCCTCGCGGATGACGCGCTCCGGGTCCTTCTGGAGCATATCCCGCAGGGACGTCTCATGCAGGCCGCCGGGGTAGCCGCTGTAGGACTTGAACTGCCTCTGGTCGGGCTTGTTCAGTCCGGTCACGCGGATTTTCGCGGCGTTGGTCACCACCACGAAGTCGCCCGTGTCCACGTTGGGGGTGTACTCGGGGCGATGCTTGCCCATGAGCACCCGTGCGATCTTCGTGGCGACGCGGCCGAGGATTTTGTCGGTCACGTCCACGACGTGCCACTTCGCCTCGATCTCGCCCTGTTTTGCCATATAGCTTTTCATCGAACCGGTTCCTGTCTTTGCGCCTTTGAGTTCTTCGTAAAGAGTCGCGCATTATGACAGGTTCGCCGAAGCTGTCAAGTTCTTTTTCCATGTCATTCATCTGCGACAGGATGGATCGGGGACAGGCTCCCGTCGCAGCTGCGGATCGGGGCAACTCGCCTGCCCGAGATCGGCAAGTCAATCTGTCCGTGCCACCAGGCGGGGCGAGATTTCGCTTGAATCGCCGTCGGCTGAACGTAGGCTGTAGAAACTGGATCGCCCGCCCCTGCGATCCCGGGCCCTGGCGGAAACGGACGCACGGTCTGAACCGAGTGTTTTTTTGCCAGGACCGAGGAACTTTTGCGTAAGCCATTTCCTTGCAAGAGTTAATCGATACATCTGCCCGTTTGTTTTCCTGAAATGGCTGTTTTCGCTGCCCCGGAATCGCCGACAGGATGCGTAGAAACACTGCAGGAACCAATACCTGCGTTTGCCTGCCTGCCCGGCTGTATCGGATACTAACCTCATGCTTCACCGGGAGTCTGAGGTAGCAGGAGGCGGCGAGGCGGTTTCCTGGACGCTCGCGACATCAGAGAACCTGACCCCCCGGCAGTGTGCCGGGTGCAACTCAACGGACACAAGAAAGGAAGAGAATCATGCGTGCAGCGACAAAATGGGCAGCGATCGTGCTCTGCTCGACGGTCGTCCTGGCCGTCATCGTACCGACCCACGGCGACGCCGTCTCGGACCAGAAGAAGGCACAGAACAAGCTTCTGGCGTACCGGGCCGCCCGCGCCGACGCCATCCGCAAGCTGGCCGAGCGAATCAACGGCCTGGCGATTTCCTCCAACACCACCGTCAAGGACTTCGTCACCGAAAGTGACACGATCCAGACCGCGATGAAGTCCTTCCTCAGCGGCATGAAGGAAACCGACAAGGAGTGGGACCTCGACGGGACCTGCACCGTCACCATGGAAGTGAAGCTCTCGCAGCTGGTGGGCACGCTCAAGAAGTTCCACAAGGAGCTCTACAAGGGCGACAAGATCAAGATCAAGCATCTCGAAGAGCTCACCGTCCACAATAAGATCACCGTCATCAAGGAGACCGGATCCGGCGCGCCGCGCGAGGAGTTCGTCGAAGAGCCCCTCGTGGAAGTCAATGGCGGGAACATGAAGCTCTCCAAGCTCTCCGCCGACGCCCGAACGTTCTGGATGGCACGGTGCAGCGCCCGCGGACGCCTGATGGCCGAGCGCGCCGCCCGCGTGGTGGCGATGCGGCGACTTGCCGAGCGAATCAAGGGCGTGCACATCGCCTCGAAAACCACCGTGCGGGACTTCGTCACCGAGAGCGACGAGATCGCCATGGGCATGCGGACCTTCCTCCGCGGCGCGAAGGAAGTGGGCATGCGGTATCACGACGACGAACTGATCGTCGAGGTCGAGATGGCCGTCAAACTGCGCACCGTGCTCGCCCAGCTCAAGAGCCTCACCCAGACGCACCTCAAGGGCGACACGATGAAGGTCAGGCAGATCGAGCAGGCGATGCTCACCGTCAAGGATCAGATCATCACCGAAACCGGGTTCGGCTGCCCGCCGCAGAAATACCTCAAGAGCGCCGTGACGGTCGTCGAGCAGCAGACCATCGCGGTTGCCTCCGACGTGCCCACCTGGGCGACCACCAGTCTCAGTGCCACCGGACAGGGCGCCCTGAGCGACAACGCCGACAGCACCGCCCAGGCGAAGCTGATGGCCTACCGGGCGGCCGAGCTGGACGCCCGACGCAAGCTGGCCGAACGCATCAACGGGCTGGCGATCACGTCGCACACCACCGTCCGGGACTTCGTCACCGAAGACGACCAGATCGAAACGGCGATGCTGACCTACCAGCAGGGAATCAGGGTCGTCGAGAGTTCCAAGAGCATCGAAGACGGAATCGCCACGGTGCGCGTCGAGGTCGACGCCAAGCCGCTGTGGAACATGATCATCCACTACCGCAGCAAGCTGAAGATCAAGCTGAAATAGACGTTCCTCGCCCCCCGGGCGACGGGTGGGCGGCGCGCCGAGGCGCGTCGCCCGCCCGTCGGGTCGGGCCACATTCCGTTTGAAAGGATCCCGCATCATGCTACAACGAATTCTCACGCTGCTTGCTGTGGTTGTTCTGAGCGTCGGGCCCGCCCTGCTGGGCGGCTGCGCTCAAGATGAAGTCAGGATGGAGAAGAAGACCACGGTCGAGAACGTTCCGTTGACCGAACCGAAGCCCGTTATCGACTAGCGCCCCGAGATTGCTGAACCGCCCCCCGAGAAGGGTCGGCCGACAAGGAGACACCATGCGGACCAACGTGATTGTGTGGATTTTACTGGGGCTGATGCTCGCCGCGATCGGCCTGCCCGCTGCCCCCGCCGTCGCCCAGGACACCCCCAAAGTTGATGACGTCGTCACCGTCGTGGTGACCGGGTCGGGCACCGACAAGGAAGAGGCCGTCCGCGACGCCAAACGCAAAGCCTGCGAAAAGGGGGCCGGGACGTTCATCTACTCGCAGTCCAAGGTCAAGGACTTTGTCCTCATCAAGGACACCATCCTCACCCGTTCCAACGGCTTCGTGCAGAAGTTCACCATCCTCAACACCGAAGAAGAGGACGGGCTTGTCACGGTCAAGGCCAACGTGGTCGTCTCGGTCAAGGGCATCGCCGACGCCTGGGGCGTGGTCAAGAACCTGCTCTCGGAAATGGGTCGGCCGAAGGTGATGGTCTACATCGCCGAGAAGATCGACAAGGAAAAGCAGGACTCCTCGCGGGTGCAGACGCAGGTCGAGAAGCTGCTGCTGAAGAACGGATTCCTGCTGGTGGACAAGAAGCAGATCAAGGCCATCGACGAAAAGGCCATGGAAGCCGCCCTGTTGGAGAACAAGCCCCAGAAGGTCCAGGCGATCGCCCGCCGCTACGGCGCGCAGCTGTTCATTACCGGGGCAGCCAATGCCCGCCTCGGACAGACCAAGACCGTCTACGGCGTGAAGCTTCATCTCTACGGTGCGACCACCGAACTGCGATGCTTCCGCACCGACACCGCCCAGATGCTCTCCTCCCAGAGTTCCTCGGGGTCCGGCTCGGACCGCATGCCCCTCAACTCGGCCAAGAAGGCGCTCTCGGAAACCGGCGAGAAGATCGCGCCGGCCATCCAGTACGACATTCTGAAGTTCTGGCAGGACGTGCTGGAAGGCAAAGGCGAGGTGCAGCTGGAAATCTCCGGGGGAAGCTTCATGGTCTTCCGTAAAGCGAAGAAGGCCCTGCCGGACGTCAAGGGCGTCAAGGAAGTGAGCGGTAAATTTCACGCCAAGACCGCGATGTTCTCCATCGAAGCCGACTGCAAAGCCGAGGTGCTCGCCGAACGCATCATGGACGCGATGGACTGGATCGAAATCACCGACGTCTCGCAGAACGTTATCAAGGCGACGTATAAGAAAGATGAGTAGTCGTTTCGTTGTTAGTTGTTAGTCATTAGTTGTTAGTTGTTAGTTGCTAGTTACTGGTAAGTAGCTGCTGGTCAGGAGTTGTTGGCAGGCTGTTGCAGGTCGGTTAGCCACTGCCGACGAAGGGCTACGCGCCAGCGATCAACGCTCATCAACTAACGACTAACGACTAACGACTAACGACTAACGACTAACGACTAACGACTAACGAC
>CAZFPT010000047.1:0-20563 GCA_964521005.1 uncultured Planctomycetaceae bacterium
TGGAGAGCGAGAACCCGCTGCTGGTCGATCAGCCCGAGGACAACCTCGACAACCGCTTCATTTATGACACGGTCGTCGAGAGCCTGCGCCGCGTGAAGACCAGCCGTCAGCTGCTGCTGATCACACACAACCCGAACATCCCTGTGCTCGGTGATGCGGCGGGCGTGTTTGTGCTGACCTCCGATGGGGCCAAGGCGTGGCTGCTGAACAACGGCGATGTGGACGCCTGCAAGCCGGAAATCATCAACCTGCTCGAAGGCGGCGAGGAGGCCTTCGCCCAGCGGCGGGAAAGGTACGCGCGCTGATGGCCGACCGCTGGGACGACATGCTTGCGGACCTGGGCGACGGCCAGGCCGGGTATTGGCGCAACCGTCTGGCCATGGCCGAGACGCTGATCGACGCCTTCCAGACCGGCCAGATCATCGAGGCCACGCCCGCTGTCCGGCAGTTGCTGGTCAGACTGGCCGACGATCCTAAGTGGGAAGTCCGCAAGGTCATCGCCAATGGTCTGAACCTGATCGAGGACGCGGTCTTCGACGACCTTTCGACCAGGCTGCTCAGCGACGCGAACGGATTCGTGAAACGCTCGGCCGAGCAGAGTTACGGCATGCGGCGACGCGATCATCGACGGAACCGCAAGCGCGATGCCGTCGACCGCCAACTGGCCAAGCGGTTGTCCAAACTGCGCGACAGGTTCGGCCCCGACGCGGTCGAGGACGTGATCATCATCAGCGAGATGCGGTTCAACCAGCTGGCTGGATCGATGGCTCACGACCTGCGAAGCATCCTGACCCACCTTCAGCCTGCGGCACGGGGACTCAGTGCCGCACTGGACCACGGCGTCGATCTGGCGACCGCCCGACGCAAGGCGGGCCGGGTAGTAGAGGGCATGGCGTTCATGGACCGGTGCGTCAGCGACATGGAGCGGTATACCGAGCCGCTTCCGGTCCAGCAGCAGCCGGAAGACCTGGCCGAAGTGCTTAAGGTCGCCTGCGACATGGCCGCGAAGAACATCGAGGAACTCGGCTTCGACCCGCACATGGTGGTCCTTCGGCTCGATGTGCCGGACGGACTGCGCCTTCGACTGTCGAGGCATCTGGTCATTCTGGCCGTCGCCAACCTGGTGAAGAACGCCTACGAGTCGTTCATGGAGCGTCACAAGCATCTGCGGCGCGGCCAGATCATCGTGACCGCCCGCAACGGTAACGAGGATGTCCAGATAGCCATCCGCGACGACGGCATGGGGATGGCTGCTGACGACCTTGACGACCTTTCATCGGGCATGCCGCGCCGGCGGAACAAGGCCAAGCGCAAGAGCACCGGCTTCGGCGTGCCCATCGCCCGGCGGTACATCGAGGCCCACGGCGGCACACTGGTTTTCGACAGCGCCGAGGACATCGGCACCACGGCGATCATCACGCTGCCGCGCACGCAACCCTGCATGGTGGAGGGGGCACTATGAACCCGAAGATCAAGGCGTTGGTCGTCGAGGACGACCTGAAGATTCAGGAGGAGATCGAGGACGTGCTGGGCCTGCTGGATCACGACCACGACTGGGCCGAAAGCCAGCAGGAGGCCCGCGAGCTGATCGAACGCAACGTCTACCACTACGTCCTGGCCGACCTCGAAATCCCCGCCCGCACCGGACGGGGCTTCGCCAAGATCGAATACGGCAAGAAGCTCATCGAGCAGATTCAGCAGATCAAGGGGCGCGGCGTGATGCCGGTGATCCTGATGACCTGCTACCACAAGGACGGCCTGAACCTGGCGATGGAACTGCTGGGCAATGGCGTGATGGACTTCATCTCCAAGCCCTTCGGCGACGGCACCTCGGGCAAAAGCCTGCCGCAGGTGATCCAGGGCGTGCTGGAGAAGCACCGCAAGGCATTCCCGCCGGGTGTCTTGCCGGGCGACCCGCCCAAACCGTTCCAGGGCGGCACGTTGGCCTTCTACCCCGACCACATCGAACTGGAAGGCGAGATGGTGCTCGAACGCGGCGGTCCCGGCCACGCCTGGGAGATCATGCAGGTACTCCGCACGCCGAGATACAACGGCAAGCTGCCGCGCCTGAGCGCCCCGAGGCTCGCGAAGGCCATCGATCCGCGCGGCCAGATCTCCGACGGCGCGATCAACTCCTGTATCCATACTTTACGCACTAACATCACCGAGACCATGCTGGCCAGTGCGCGGCTGACTGTCGGCCGCGATGATGTGATCGCCAACCTCGGCAAGGGCTACCATCTGGCCGAGTCGTTGTTGATCGAACGGCATGACGCCGAGGCAGCATCGGACGTTGCGGCAGCGATGAGCGCACCTTCCGTGCCCGAAGCACCGCGTGTGCCGGGGAAGTCCGCCAAAGACGATCCCGATGACCAGGAGCCGTTGACCGACCGCCAGCATTGGATTCTCGATCAGCTTCGTCAGGGCGTGCGGCTCACGCGTGGCATGGTGGAGCGTCAGTTCAGTATCAAGGACAAGCAGGCCAAACGCGAACTGGCCGGACTGTCCAACCGAGGCATGATCGAGTTCATCCGCAAACCGAGGCCGGGGTACTACGCCCTGCTGAGCAAGCCGCGCCGCCAGGGCAAGGTGTAATGATCAGGGATCGTCCCCGACCAACCTGAGCGTGGCCGATCGGCGCAACACGTTGCGCGGCGGCTCGGTCGGTTGGGGCAGCTTCTCTTTCGTCCGGTAGTATGTGGCCCGCGACAGGCCGGTCTCGGCGATGAACTGGTCGATCCGCTGGGTTTCGGTCGTCCAGCGGGGATCGAGCTGCAGACCGGCGACCACGGCTACGGTCCGATCCGGCAACATCATCTGAAGCAGGCTCTTCCGCCAGTCCAGGAAGCCCGCTTCGCGCAACCGCCGCCCCTTGTCGTAGTACCGCATCGAAAGCTGGGGGATGTGCGGCATGTAGCTGCCGATGAAGCGGTAGACCTCCTGATCATTGAACCACTCGGCGGTCCTGCGGTGAACCTCGTGCGGCGAGGGATGGAACCAGAGGATGATCGTCCTGTCCTCCAACGCCCGCACGTTGCCGTTGACCGACCGCCACTCGTTGGCGATCAGGATGACATTGCTGTCGGTGGTGAACTCGGTGGGCAGATCGGGGACGTTCGTCACGGAGTTGCTCAACCAACTGATCCGCTTGCGACGCCGGGTGTTGCACAAAGGCTTGAGGATACGGACGCAGTCGGGATTGGCGTAGAGCCGATCCAGATCGTCGAGCACCACCGGTCGGTCGCGATAGCGCCAGAGCTGCTGATACAGGCCGAACGGTTGGGCGTGACCCTCCACATATAGGGCTTGCCCCTCGGAATCCCCGTCGAGACACAGCGCCTGCTTGACCGCCTCGGTCTTGCCGATGCCCGGCTGGCCCAGCAGCAGCACCAGGTCGAGGCTGCCCTCGGCGAACTTGTGCAGATAGCGCCCCAGATCGTGGTAGTTGGTCACCACGATGGCGTCGTCCGGCAGTTTGAGTTGGGGCGTCTTGTCGTTCATAGGCGGAGGCGCAGAACGCGAAAAAGGCCGATTTTGAGACTTTCGCTCGTAAGTCCTTGTCAACACTGGGTCGGAACATGTCTCACGTTTTCAACCGGTGGCTCGCATCTCCGCCGTATCGATGATCCGCTGGAACTCGGTGAGCATCGACGGCTCGGCCTGGGAGAGGAAGCGCACCACGGCGGCGTTGTCCATCAGCCGCCGAAGGTAGCCGACCACGACCACCAGGTTCAGCATGTTCTGGCCGTACTCCTCCTGCACCAGCTTGAACTCGCGCTCCAGGCTCTCCATTTCGCTCTGCAGACGCGCCATGTCCCGTTGCTCGACACCCGGCGAGGCTTCCTGCGCCTCGGGCTCGATCATTTGATCGTGCGGGCTGGCGGCGACCAGGCACTTGGCGTAGACGGTGGTGTAGTTGTTCGACGCCACCATCAGTTCGGCCATCTCGATCTGGCGCATCGGCTTGACCCGTTTCATCTCGCGGATCGCCCCGGCCGATGCCCGGCGATCCTTCAGCAGCGCCACCGCCTCGGGGCAGATGTCCTCCAGCAGGTCGCGCTTCTGTTTGACGGTCGCCAGGTTCACGTTGAGCGTTTTGGCGATGCGCTCTTCGGACACGCCGTTCTTGATCGCCTTGAGCACCATGAAATGCTCCTGGATAGGCGTCAACTGGTTGACCTTGTGGTTGTACGTGAACGCCTCGTCGTCGGTGGCGACCAGGCAGAATATCGTTTCGTAGTCCAGGCTCTTGGCCACGTCGAGCCGCATGTGACCGTCGAGCATCATGTAGACGTCCGACGATCCCTTCTGCGGATAGACGACGGGCGGCTCGATGATGCCCACCTCCTGCATCGACGCCTTGATCCGCAGATACCGCTGGGTGGTGCGGATGTTGCCGGGCAGCGCCTTGAGCGGCAGCACCTTCTCCAACGGGATTGTCACACCCGTGGGCTCGAACGCCATCGATACTTTCGAAGCCATATGCGCTCCTCTCTTACAAGACCTTCTCGGCCAGGTATTGGGGCATGGAATCCAGCGCCTCGGCCCGAAGGAGATTGATGAAGTTCTCGTCCGTCAGCAGCCGTTTCAGCGCCGAGACGACGTAAAGCAGCTGCCGCTGGCACAACTGGGCCTGCTTGACCACCGCCTTCTGGCGGGCGGCCTCGTCGCGGTAGGCTTTGAGCATCTTGCGCGTGGACAGCGATTCGCCGTCCTTGTCGGCCGGGCGACCGTCCATGCCGGCACGGCGCTTCTCGATGAACTCACGCACCTTCAATAGCTTGCGGCCGCGCAGCAGATTCTTCTCGTAGGCGTCATGCAGCGCCTTCTGGATGCCCTCGTCGTCGGCGGTGGCGATCTCGATGGCGACGCTGAGCGGCACACGGCGTTTCTCGACAGCCTGGAGCAATTCCGTCTCGCCATGAGTCAGCAGCCGCAGCACGCCGGTGACATACTTGGTGGTCAGATTGGTCTTCCTGGCGATCTGCGGCACGGTGTAGCCCCGCTCCTTGAGGGCCGCGATCTCTTCCAGCAACTCGGCGCAGCGCGCCTGACGACGGGCGAGATTCTCGACCAGACTCATCAGCAGCAGGTCTTCGCTGGTCAGGTTCTGTACGCGGGCCGGGATGGTCGTTTCGCCCAGGCTCTGAAACGCCAGCAACCGACCCTCGCCGCACACCAGGTCGTATTCGCCGGGACCGTATTTGCCGCTGGCCGGCGCGACGGTGATGGGTTTCTTGAGGCCCAGCGCCTTGATGCTGGCGATGATCTCCTTGAACTTCTCCCGGCCACGCGAGCGCGTGTTCACGACGTTGATCTGTTCGATCGGGATCATCTGCACCGGGTCGTCGTATTCGTGGTTCATGATCGTCCCTCGATTCTGGTTCGTAGCGCCAACTGGGCGAAACCGTCCAGCGACTGGAAGCGAAAGGCGTCGACATAGGCCGCGTTGTATTCCCCGAACCGCAGCGACGGAGCGTGGATGTCGAACAGCGGCAACAGGTAGAAATCGCTCGGCTCGTCGTTGGCCGGATTCATCCGCACCATGATGGTGATGTCCGGCAGACGCTGCTTGCCGAAACGAATGATCCATCGCAGCGCCCCGGCGGGCGTCTGCCAGCAGCGTGAGAGCACCAGCGATGCGGTGTATTCGCCGTTAACCAGCAGCACCCGATCGTCATCGCCGGTTCCGATCGACGCCCCGACCGATTCGAGGCGCTGGACGGTGTCGTCCATCAATGTCGGGTGCAGCTGCCGCAAGCGACGGTTGATCTCCACGTAGCTGAAATCCCGATCCGGCTCGAACCCCGCCAGACGGTACGCTTGGACCAGCGTGCCGAAACGGGCGCGGTAGGTGGCGCTGGATGGGATGCCCTCGGTCTGATCGATCAGGTGGGCCGAGATGTCCGAGTGCTGCTCGATCAGCCGCGACAGCATCGCGATCAACTCTTCATCCGAGAACCGCCGGTTCCGCTCCTGGATGATGCCCTGGGCCTTGAAGAACGATGGCGGGTCGATGATCGCCTCGTAGACGCCTTCGGCGCGGACCCAGATGTCCGGCGGGTTGACGATCCGCTTCTTCTTGAGCTTGAACGAGATGCGGTTGTAGACGTTGTTGCCGATGTACTTCTCGTTGGTGAGCACCTGGCGGACCGTCGAGCGGGTCCACTTGCGCCCGGCGTCGGTGAGAATGCCGCGCCGGTTCAGGTCTTCGGCAATCTCGGTTTCGGTCTTGCCGTGCTTGATGAACAGCTGGTACATGTGCCGGACCAGGCTGATCTCATCCTCCGGCCCCGGCACCAGCATCACCCGGTCGGTCTGCAGGCTCTTCTGTTCGCCACGCTTGAGGACGCCCTTGGACTTGCCCTCGATGTCGATCAGCATCCGCCGCAGCCCGAAACCCGCCGGGCCGCCTTGACGATAGCCCAACTCGATCAACTTGCACTGGCCTTTGAACACCTTGGACGACAGTTCGCGGCTGTATTCGCCCGCCATCGCCCGCTTGACGCTCTTGATGATCGTCGAGGTCGGGCTGCCGTCGTTCTCGAACTGTTCGGCACAGTAGAGCACCTGGATGCCGGCGCGTTTGCAGATGTATTCGTAGTAGGCGCTTTCGTCGGAATCCTGGAATCGCCCCCAGCGGCTGATGTCGTATGCCAGGATGGCCTCATAGCCGGGATCGTCTCCCTGCACGTCGTCGATCATCTGGCGAAGGGCGTCGCGGCCCTCGATACGCAAACCGCTCTTGCCCTCGTCGGCGTAGGTCTTGACGATCCGGTATCCGCGTTTCTCGGCGTACTCGCGAATCACATCCGACTGGTTCTCCGTCGAGTACTGCTGATGCTCCGTGGACATGCGGATGTACTGCGCCGCCGGTTTGGCGTCGTCGTTCGGCGATTCGGATGGCGGTTCTTGCTGTATCATGGCTCGGCCCTCGCATGGGACGGTTTGCGGAGTCCGTCCCAGTGCTCCGGCCGATTGCCGAACGCGGACGATCTTCCATGACCGCCGCTTCAAGTATGCGCCATGCCTGTGGCGAATCGGGGCGCATCGCTGTGGCATTTCTGTGGCATTTTCAGAAGCCATTGTCATTGAGGATCAGGCCATAGCACTCGCCGCGCCCCTTGATGGCCTCGGCCAGATCGTCCATGCCCGCTTCGCATAGCGCCCGCCGCAGTCGTTTGATGGCGCTGCGGACGGTCGTGTTCGAGCACCTGCGCTCCCAGACGTCGGCCATCAGGATGTCGTACGGGTAATAGCGGTCCGGGCGGCGCGAAAGCCGCAGCAACAGCTTGAATGGAATGCTCGGCCCCAGGTCGCAGCGCAGCCCATGCCACTCGACCGTGAAGGTGGAGGTATCGATCCGAGGCCGATCCGACGCTAGTTGTCGGTGGCGGCACTGAGCGCATGCGATGCCCCGCACCTCCGGATCATTGTGCTCGGCCAGCACCGACCACGCCCGCTCGGCTGCCGCCGCCGCTGCCGCATGAAGGGCGGCCAGTTCGGCGAACGCGTCCAGAATCCTCTCGACCAGTTCCTGTTGTCGCATCTTCCCGTCCAATCGTGATGCGCCGACACCGGCGCGGCCGACGATTGGCAGGTCAGGCCGACGTGAGCCGTGCGACATCAGCCGGGCCGCTGCGGCTGGAAACATCGGTAATCTGCCTCTGACGCACGACCACATTGTTCATCATCGTCCATCCAGCGCACATCAATGGCGCGCGGGTTCAACGCGCGATGCAGGGACTTGGCGGGGGCATGTCCCTGCAAAGTCCCCGCGCCAAAACGCGAAAGTCCCTGCATCGAGGCGCGCGGTCCCCCTGACAGACCGTGGTTCGGCTCAGTCGAACGAGCGATTGGACAAGGCAAGAATGAGACGTGACATGGTGGTTCGAGAGGAGCGGATCGGGCTGAAATGACCGCTTCGGCACCCGGAGAAGGTGTGTGAAACCCCGTCATGCATACGCTTCGAAGGGGCCGTCGTCGAGCGTTCCGGCGACCCAGTCGGCCATAAGTTCCTCGATAACATTGCGTTGCAGCGACGGGTCGAGGAACCAGGCCAAGAACCCTAACGGAACCCGTTCAAAGTCGGGGTGAGAGGTTCGATTTCAGAAGACCACGACCGTCCATCAGGGCGGTCGTGGTCTTTCCATAGGGGCCTGCTGGCCGGGTTCAGGTGCATTTCGCCTCGCTTCTGCGAGGGCCAGACGACGATCTTGTTGACGTAGGTGGCGATCACCTCGCGCGTCGCGTCGGTGCGGACGCCATCCATCGCGGCCTGCAGGCCGGTCAGCTGCGACCTGGCCCATCGATGCAGTTCGGTCGGGTCATGGTCGCTCCTGGCCCGCTTGGCCATGCGGAGTTCTTCTTCGAGGGCGTCCTTACGAACCCGCAACTGCGTCAGGCGGTCGTTGAGCATCGCCATGTTGGCCGGGTCGATGTTCATCGTCAGCGCGGTGACCATGTCGTTGATCTGCCTGATCTCGGCGGCGATCCGCTCGGCGTCGGTCGCGCCCGGGTTGCTGGTGGCCACACTGGCAATGAACCGCTGGATCGCGGTTTCCATGGCGTCGGCATCGACGGCGACGATCCGGCTGAGCTTGTCGAGCACCCAGGCCTCAACCATACTGCGCACTATGCGCAGTATCGCCAAGTCTCAATGCGACTCTATCTCAGCAACGGAGTGCCCGATGGTATCGACCCACAAGAATGACGCGATGGAACGCGCCGGGAAGTACGACATGCAGGTCCGGTTCGGGGACAGAACGCCCGAGTCGGACGCCCGGTGGGACCGTCGTTCCGACGTGCTTGCCGCCTGGCTGACCGAGCAATGGCATCGCCAGCAGCGCGACCTGGCGGGAAGGAACTGACCATGGTGGCGACCGTTACATCGAGCCACAAGGGGCACGCCCAACTTGCGCACATGCGCAAGTTGGCCGGGGTCATGGCCAAGGCGGATGCCTCCATCTACGACAATGTCGAAGATGAAAATCTGGTGTGCGAGTACGACGACGGTCCCGACTGGCCGGTGAACAACCGCGCCAAGGAGCAGGGGTATCGTCGCGGCTTCGTGGAGTCGGCTCGACGCATCGTGGACGAATGGGCACATCCACGGGAACGCGTCGGGCGTCTTGGAAGAGTTTGTTGTGAAGCGCGTACCTTCTGCCGTAACGCGCCACGGAGGGCATGGACGCCATGTTGACCCGCGAGAAGTTGCTGATGGCTGCCTGGTCCAGGCGTGGCGACCATCGGGGCTGCTACCGGCGCGTGTGCCTGGCCTGCGAGCGGGTGTTCTACGCCGGGCGTCCCGAGGCCCGGTATTGCCGAGAAGCCTGCCGCCAACGGGCCTATCGCAACCGTCTGCGAATCCGCCGGAACTTGCCTTGATGTGCAGGCCACTTCGAGCCCTCATGGTGACAGTGAACCACGACCACCAGCTACGAAAGGATCGACGCCCATGAGGTACACAAGAATCGACATCGAGGGCCTTCCTGGCCGCTACGCAACAGCCCAGTACCAGACGGGCGGTCCGGGCACCCCAGACATCGTGCTGGTCACCATCATCACGCCAGGGACGCCAAACGGGCGCGAGCACTTCCTCGACGCCGAGGACCAGCACGACCGCCGCTCCATGGCCGAGTGCCTGGCCCATCACCTGGCGGGCGACGAGGCCCTTTGGCCAGAGTATATCCAGCCCCTGAACTTTTTGACGGAGGAACGCATTTGATTGCCAAGAAGAACATCCCCGCCGTGGCCTACCTGCGACGTTCGACCGACAAGCAGGAGCAGAGCCTCGGCGACCAGCGCCTGGAAGTCTCCCGTTACGCCGAGGAGAACGGCTACCAGATCGTTCGCGAGTACGTGGACGACGCGATCAGCGGGACCACGGCCGACGAACGGCCGGGATTCCAGCGGATGATTGCCGACGCCCAGGTGGGCGGCTTCCAGGCGGTGATCGTCTGGAACTCGGATCGCTTCAGCCGGGGTGACGTGACCGAGACGGAACACTATCGCTACCTGCTGCGCAAGGCCGAGGTCAAGCTGCTGTCGGTCACCGAGGATTACCTCGACCGCGACGGGATCGACGGCGACGTGCTGCGGACCGTCAAGCAGTTCCAGAACCGCCAGTACGTGCTGAATCTCAGCCAGAACACGCTGCGGGGTCAGATCAGCGCCGTGATGGCCGAGTCCGATCCCGGACGGGCTGCGCCCTATGGCTACGACCGGGAGATCCTCGCCCCTGACGGTTCGGTGCTGTTCCGCATCCGCTTCTGCCCGGGTCGCGTTCGCGAGGTCTACGACAAGGACGGCAAGCTGCAGGCCACCTACGCCAAGGGCCAGTCTTTGTCCAAGCCCGGCAAGGAGTGCAAGGCCCGCCTGGTGCTCAGCGCCGATGATCGCGTGCAGGTGGTCCGGGACATCTTCGCGATGTGCCTCGAGGGCGTGGGCTTCTCCTCCATCGCGGCCAACCTCAACGACCGGGGCATCGCCGGGCCTGTTCGCCAGCTGTGGGGCCACACGACGATCAAGGCCATCCTGGAGAACCCCACGTACCGTGGCGACCTGGTCTGGAACCGTCGCACCGAGGCGAAGTTCTATCGCGTTAAGGAGGGTCGGGCCAGGAAGCGCCGCCGCGAGCCGGGCGAGGCCAAGGTCATCAAGACACCCAAGGATGAGTGGGTCGTGGTGCCCAACGCCGTGCCCGCCATCGTCACCCGAGAAGATTGGGACAAGGCCCAATTGCAGGTCGCCAACCGCCGCCGGGCCAAGGGCGGCGCGGGCCATCGCAACCGCCGCTGGCTGCTGACGGGCGTGCTCGAATGCGGCGACTGCGGCCACAAGTTCTGGGGCGATCCAAGGCGCTCGGGCCGCAAGCCGGGCAAGAAGCCCATCGTCACCACGTACTACACCTGCTCCGGCCGTCGTCGCCACGGCAAGAAGATCTGCGAGGTGCCTTCAACGCTTCGGGCAGAGAGGATTACGATGGAAGAAGGAGCGGAGGGGCACCGAGCCGCCAAACCCGGATGCCCCTCCCGCTACCATGGAAGGACTACGCTTCGCCCTTGCTGCGAACGGCCGCTCGGGGATCGCACAGAGCGCTACCGAAGTCGTGGTAGACGCGCCAGGCGACGGCCAGGCGGTTGACGTCCTGATCGAGGCCGAAGTATTCGACGGTCGGCGTCTGACGCCCGTTGAGGAAGGCGACGATCATCGGCACCGCGTTCGGCTTGGTGAACAAGTACCAATGCTTCGTGCTGGCGTCCGCGCCGAACTTGGTGGTGTTGCTGAGCCGAGGCTCGACCTCCAAGTTGACGGCCCGACGCAGGCTGTTGCCGGTCGGCACGTCCTCGGCCCGCTGGACATACTCGCTTTCCAGAAGCATCCGGGCGGTCGGCTCCAACTCCGGCGTGACCAGCAGCGTCGCAGGCCGCAGGTCCAGGTCGTTGCCCTCGGCGTCCCGCTGGGTCCGCATCAGGGCGATGGCATTGGCCAGGGCCGCGATGGACAGGGCGCTGTCGGCCCCGCTGAGGTAATTCCCGTTACCGACCGAGAAGAAGCTGCCCTCATTGGCCAGCAGCACCTCGTAGACCAGATCGCTGACCTTCCGCATGGCCATCCTCCCGAAGCTGGCGGCGGCGTCCTCGAAGACCGACAGGTCGTCGTTGATGATGTCGCGTCGGTCGATAGACAGCATCTTGCCGAAGGTGTCCACGGCGAACGTGGTCAGCGCCTCGGTGATGCCGCCATGCTTGAGTTCACCACCGGCGGGCACCTGCTCGAGCTGGCCGGTGAAGGTCGGGCGGATGGCGGTGTTGACCTTGAAGTCGCTGGTGCTGCGGATCGCGCAGAACGAGCGCCAGCTGGCGGGCGTCTCGTTGTAGTTGTCCAGCAGCACCTTGTTGGCCACGTTGCCCAAGGCGGTCGGCAGCGACATCGTGGACAGCGCGGCCTTGACCAATTCCATGCGACTGCTGGGCACATCGCGACCATCCGACCGCAAAGCGGCGCGGCACAGGTCGATCATACTGGTCGCGCCCAGCCGGTCGGCCTGCTCCATGGCCACCGGGCCGAGGGCCTTCTCGCCCAGGCCCATCTTGCCCATATGGGCAAGAAGCGCGGCCTCGAGCACGCTGCCCGTGGCAACCACCCGCTGCGCCCCATGGACCGAAGGCACCTTCGGCCTGCCGGCCCGCAGCACCTCCAGCTCGGTCTTGTTCTCATCCCAACCTTCTTCAATGGCCTGGGCCTGAATCTCCGGGTACTTGGTCCCGCAGATCGAGGCGATGTTGGCCACGCGCTGGGTCTCGATGTTCTCATTCTCCGTCGCGGTGGCGACGTTCGTCTCTTGCACTTCCATGTTGTTGAATCCTTTCTGGCGCGAGGCGGCGATGGAGACTTCCGTGTCCCCATCGCAGCCCAGCGAGGTAATGCTGACTTCCCGCAGACGGCCGCGCCGAACGAGCATCAGCCCGCCCTCCGGTGCGGTGATCCGTCTGCCGTTGATCTCGACATACTTTCCGGCCCGGATAGTATGCCGTTCGATGACCTCGACACCGACGGACGCTTGCCAGGGGAATCCGTTCCTTGCGGCCTCGACGATCTCAGTCGCCGCCTCCCCGGTCGCGGAGATGGTCCCGCTGACGATCAGGCGGTTGGCCTGGATCTGGGCCTGCCCGTGGCCCAACACCCCCGACCGGCGCGACTCATGGTCGGCCAGGATGGGCACCTGGCCCAACTCAAGACCGGCCAGATCGATGGCGATCAGGCCCCACTGGGGCACCGTCATGGTGCCTCCGGTGTAGGCCACGATCTCCACGGTCGGCAGCCGCTTGGCACTGACCGAAGCGGCGGTCAGGTCGACCGTCTCCGGCATGGCGATGGTCTCGACGGTCATGCCGTCACCTCCATGGCCCGGGCCGCATCTTGCCACTGGGTCAGTACATCCAAGCTGATCGGCTCGTAGTGGACCACCGCATAGGCCCGCTGCGGGGCCAGGCCGGGCGGGTCGCAGGGCTGGTTGGCGTACCGGGGACCAGTCGGTCGGACCGTCCGAATGAAGTACCCCGGATCCGGCGGCAGGTGCGGGGCCTTCTGGCAGGCAGCCCGGAAGGCTCGAACATCCTGGGCTGGATCGACATCGTCGATCACCCAGCGCCAGCCCTCGGGCGTGAAGGCATCCTGGTCGGCCAGGTACTGAGCCGCCTGGAGGATGTGCCATCGCTGCCACTGGCGATGGCGCTTCTCGCCGTGCGGTTCCTGGACGACGCCCTTGTTGACCAGGTAGTCCAGCGTCGCCACGTTGGCCTTCAGGCCTCGCGCGACGAGTTCCGCCGCCGCCGCAGCCGTCCGCTTGGGGTACGACTGGCCGGGGAACAGCTTGTTGTAGTCGTTGGCGCTCATGACGTGCCTCATGGTTCAGAGTCCTTTCCGAAAGAGGCCCGATCGCCGCGATGCCTGCCGGTACGCCCCGGTCAAGCCCATCGCGACTTGCTCCGCAATTGCTTATTGCCGCAGAGGCCGAAAACTTCGCGCGGTTTCGGCGGAATTCCTGCAAAAAGTTCCAGTGCTGGAACAATCTGCCTCGCCGAGGCCCGTGCGGGGCCTCATAGAGTGATTACCCGCTCGACCCGAAAGTTCGCCGCCGACCGGGCGGAATTCGGCAGATTTTCTGCGTGTGGCCTTACTGGTTACCTATGCCGTCCGCCGGGCACCTGCCCGCGAAAGTCGGTCGCCATGGGGTTATTCGCTGGAGCGGGCCGAGCTCCTTACACCCAGGGGCGGTTTTTCTGAGAATCGTTCCAGATATGGAACTTTCCGCCTGCGACAGGCCGAAAAGCGGCCGTGAAGATTCCGCTGGGGGGTGGTCGCCTATTAGTCAATTACCCGGCCGAACCGCGATCTGACGGAGTCTTCGTCTTCCACCTTTGTTCTTTTGCGTCGCGGGCTGATCCTTCGCAGGAATCTCGGGCGGGCTGGAAGCTCTGGCGGCCGCCCCCCCGCACCATCTACATCTGCAGCTGGGGCGACTTTGTCGCGCCAACCACGGGGGCCATCCCGGCCGGGCCATCGTTGGCCCTCTACTTGCTCATCCATCCGCCAGGGCAAACCCCCGCCACGGCATCCAGGAAATTCTCGGAAAATCTTGTTTGACGCCAGCTTTCGCTTCTTCTAGCCTCCGCAATCGACCGCCCGATGGCGGGGTTGGCGGACGACTCTTCTCCGGGCGGGAACCTCTCTATCTGTCGTTTCTGCAGGGGGTGCGATGTCGAAGAAGAAAAGGAAAAGCAGAGCGCGCAAGCCAGCGCCGAAGCCGCCTGAGGCGAGCCGGGCCAAGAAGGCCCTGAACATCGCCTTGCCCGTCCTGGCCGTCGCCGTCCTTGCCCTCGTCGCCTACCTCGTCTTCTTCTCGAACAAGCCCTCGATCCCCACGCCTTCTTCGCCGTCGCCGAGCGGCATGGCAGCCAGAGCGTTTGATGTTCCGAAGTACAGCCGGAAGGCCCATACTCTCAACGACCTGCTTGACCTGCCCGTTGAACAACTGGCCGACGTGGACATCGCCGAGATGAACCTGCTCTGCGCCACCGGCCTGCCCGGCGCGGAGAAGCTCGACATCGACAAGGCGTTCGCCCGGTTGGACGACTACGCCCAGCGTGTCCGCTACTGGACCGACCAGAGCATGTGGGACTTCCGGCAGAACCCCGGCAAGTTCGAGAATTCCGAGGCCAAGTTCCGCGTTCTGCTGCTGATCTCGGTCCTCCAGAAGGATTTCGGCGTCCACTACAATGACCGTGGCGAGCGGAACTGCGACTTCAGCAGTTCCAAGAACCCATTCATCCACGGCATGATCGACGACACCAACGGGGGCACCTGCGCGTCGATGCCAGTCATGTATGTCGCCGTCGGGCGTCGGCTCGGCTATCCGATGAGCCTTGTTCTGGCCAAGACGCACACCTTCTGCCGCTGGGACGCCCCGAACGACCGCATCAACATCGAGGGCACCAACCAGGGCATGAACAGTTTCTCCGACGAGTACTACCTCACCTGGCCCGACAAGGTCTCCGAGGCCGAGGCCAGGCACAATCGCTACCTCATCTCGCTGACGCCCGCCGAGGAACTGGCCAGCTTCCTTGCCTCGCGTGGCCACTGCCTGATCGACAACGGTCGAACGAAAGAGGCCTTCGACGCCTACGCCGCCGCGAACCGGCTCGCGCCCAAGCACCCGGCGTACCTGGCCTGGGCGCGGGACGCTCAGCGCCGCCTCCAGCCACCGACGTTCGCCGGGCAGGGATTCCGCGAACCGCCCATGGTCTACCGGAACGATCCCATGGCCGACATCGAGCGGATCAACGCCATCAACCGCGCCAACATGCGGAGAATGCAACCGCCCATGCCGGGCGTCCCACAACCGCCAATGCCGCCTCGTCAGAACCTGGGCCTGCCGCAGCCGTACCAGCCGCCGGTGCCCGGGCAACCGCCGAGGCCGTGAGAAAAGAACATGAGACCCAAGGAAAGGGGTACGAACATGAGAACTCGTCTGATCGCCGTCCTGGTGGCCCTTGCGGCCGTCGCTGTGTTCACCACCGAAGCCTCGGCCATGTACCACGCCGGGATGGGCGTGTTCATGCAAAGAGACCCGGGTGCCGGTGCTGGAGGCCCTGCGCGTATGGGCGCTGGCGGGGCACCTGCCGCAACCGGCCGCTTCATCCCGCGCGACCCGACTGGAAGCAACCAGTACGCCGACAGGATGAACCTGTATCAGTATGTGCGGGGTAATCCTGTCATCTATGTTGATCCGCAGGGACTCGCGTGTTGCGCTTATGTGAGGCTCAGCAATGCGTTTGGAATTCCAGGGATCAGTTCTATCGGGGGCGGGCATACTGCCGTAGAACTGGATCGCGATGGCAAGTCAACACTGATTGAACTCGCGGCATATAATGATGGCGGCCATGCCGCCGCCAACAGGGTTGGGCACGGCCCGCTTGGTCCTACCATGTATATCTACTATGCGCTCCTAGCTCAGAGCTATGGTCTGACCGATCGCGATGACCTCACAAAGATGAATGACTTATCCCAGAAGTACTTCGGGCACCCTGCCACTTGGGGAATCGATATGCTGGACCTAATGGGACAAGGAACCGTTGGAGCTGGACCTCGGCATTTCTATGGACTTTTTGTCTCTCCCAACATGACTGGTAGCGGCAAGAAGATTCAGATCAAGCTTCCGGCGGGTCAAGAATGCGCAACACTTGACAAGATGATCAAGGCCGCAAAGGACATCGGCCAGGCTTCAAAAGACGCACAGATGTACATCAACTTCAAGATACGTAATAAGCAGATGAATGTCCCGATACTGGGCAATGTTGTTGTCAACGCCGATGTCAAAGTCGGGCTATGGGTTGGGCTTGGCTATGATTTCGTGAGTCGCAATTGTAATTCATTCACGGGATCTGTTCTCCGTAAGGCTGGGGTCGCAGTGCCTAACGAGGTCTCTTCTCAGTGGGGCATTGGGAACGACTTCGCAACGTGGCGACGTTGGGACTTGGCCTTTCAGAAGCAGTTCCAAGACGCGGCCGACCGCGCATCACAATAACGGAGGGCAGTTCTGATGACAATATCCAAAGGCCAAGGGCCTATCATTCTTGTCATTGCTGCTGCACTCCTCGTGTCGGCCGGTTGTTATGACCATTCTGCCCCCGACAAGAGTGCGGAGAAAGCGACTGATCAGGCAGCACGAGCCGATTCAGGCGAGAAATCGGTGACGCCAACACGAGATGAAGACATGGAGCGGGTGCAACTTGTTGAACCGCCGACAAGGGAAGGACTACGCCTTCAGTATAGAAGCGACGTTTCGGCATTCAATTTTGCCGGAGACGCAGCCTTAACTCCGGTCACCCCAAGACAAGTGTGGGAATACCGCACTGGGGATGCTGTGAGAGCTGTTGCATTCTTGGACGAGCTAACCGGAGACGCGATCGTCATAGTTTTTAACTACTCAGGCCACGAGGATACGACGTTTTCCCTGAATGGCCAAGATGGAAAGGCGAAGGGATGGCTTCTACGTGGTCAGTCCGATGAGCCGTTCAAGCAAGAAGACGTCCGGAGATTCTTGGCGAAGCCTGAGGGCTCTTCAAAGGCTTTTGAACTCAAGGGGCAGGTAGCCATAAACCTAAAGGGTGATTACGTACAGAGCATGTCGTTCGTTGATGTCGCTACGAGAGCGAATGTCCCTGCAAATGACGCACGCTTGCGATCACAGATTGAGTTCTGGCAGCATCAGCGAGATCAACTGACACGACAGGCGGAGGCGAATCCCGATGACGAACTACTGGCATGGGGGGTGAAGCAAGCCGAAGACAATCTTCGTCGGTTTCAACGTCTGGGCGAAACGCAGGTGAAATCGCCGGCACAATTGACGAATGGGCAGATAGTGGCGGAATGGGTTAGGCGCAAGCCGATGCTGGACATCGAACTACCATAGCCGACGAGCGGGTATGCGCCTCCAGGCTACCTGGCATCAGCGCCATTACGCACAGTGTGAACGCCCGCTGAATTCCACACGAACGCCAGCACGAGCCCATCCTCCGCTCGTGGTTTACTGTCAACGCCTCTCGCCCCGACTTTTCTTTAAAAGAGGCCGTTCGGCGAGTAAGTCGAACGGCTTTCTTTTTTCCAACACTAGACTTACGTCGCTAAGCATGCGGTTCAAACTGACGCACTCCAAGAGGTCCCGCTTCTGGGCCCAGTCAGAACGCGACCAGATTTCACGCAGATTCTGGCTCAAATCGAACGTTTGCAGGGCATTTTCTCGCATTTCCTCGATGCCCGGCAGTTCAAATCCAGTTGCCTGGTTCAGCAGATCCTCGACCATCTCCAGCTGTCGCTTGAGGTCGGCGCTCTTGTCGGTGAAGGTTTGCTCGTCGATGGCTCCAGAGAGGTAGCCGGTCAACAGCCGGTCTTGCATTGCCGACAGTTCGGTACGGCGTTTCTTGAAGACGCGACGCTGTTCCCGACTGGCCTTGGCTGCATCGGAAAGACTTTCTTCTAGGGAATCGCGGACCCAATGGGCCAATTCGGGATCGTCAAATCGCAACGCGTCGAACTCGGCAAGCACTGCCTCCTCCAGGTCGGCAGCCTTCCATCGCACCTTCGGATGGTCGTCGTCGGGATGGTTGTTGGCGCAGCGATAGTAGATGTGTTCGCGGATGCTGCCGTCGAGGAGCTTGCGGCGGATCCGTTCGCCGGAGATGGCAAAGCCGCAGTACGCACAGCGGAACAATCCTCCGGCCAAGGGGATCTGCGGATTGCCGGTCCGGCGGTTGCGCCCCTTAAGCACGTCCTGGCAGGCCTGGAAGGTATGCCGGTCGATCAGAAGCTGGTACTTGCCTTGGTGAACCTTGCCGTTGCGGTGCAGTTCGCCGATGTAGAACCGGTTATTGAGGATGTACGACAGCGCCGTCCGGTGGAATCGCGGCTGGCTGGGCCGATATACGAATCCCTCCTCCTGCAGCTTGTCGGCCAGCGACTTGAAGGTGTACTGGCCGGAGGCAAAGAGGTCGAAGATCCGCAGAACGGCCTGAGACTTCTCCGGGTGCGGCTGGACCGGTTCATTCTTGTCATCGACGTTCGTGTACCCGTAGGGCGCAAGGCCGGTGGGCCAGCCTTGGCGAACCTTTTCGTCCATGCCCTTGAGCACCTCGGCCCGCAGGTTGTCCGAGTAATACTGGGCCACGGCGGCCATGACGTTGAAGCTCAGCGCCCCGGCGGCGTCGGGACCGAACTGGTTCTCGACGAATGCCAGCCGCACGCCGCAGGTGTCTTCGAGTTCCTGCATGCGGACCGCATCTCGCATGTTCCGGCAGATGCGGTCGAGCTTGTGGCTGAGGATGAGATCGATCTTCTTCGGCCCGGCGTTCTTGCGGACCCACCGGACCATCCCGTTGAACGCAACGCGGTCGGCTCCGCGCTTGGCGGACTCGGCCACGGCGAACTCGCGGACGATGGTCCAGCCGCCCTTGGCTGCCCGCTCGCGCATGGCCCGCAACTGGGCGTCGATGGAATAGCCCTCTCGCTGCTCGCGCGAGGAGACTCTGGCCCAAAGCACAACATTCATTCAGCCTCACCTCCTTCGGCCTGGTCGAGTGCCTCTCGGGCATCGACCAGGAACTCACCCAGGCGTTTGATGTTCATCAGCATTCCGATCGCCTCTTTCTCGCTGACCGGACGTCCGTAGGCCCGGCTCCAGACGTCGATGGTCCTGTCCAGCAGTTCATCTGAAATCCACCACGTCGACATGGGTCGGCGGCGGTCCGGGACAGGGACAGGGTCCTCGGGGGGCGCGGAACATCCAGTGGATTCCGGCGACTTCTCGGGGGTTTTGGGGCGGATGGTCATTACAGCAACCACCCATCAATCCCCATCTGGCGGAAGTGCATGCCGATGCGTCGGCAGGCCCGGTTGACCACGTGCCAGTCGCCGCCAAGGGTGCGGGCGATGTGGGCCTTGCTGTGCCCGGCGGCCAGCATCTCTGCGACCTGGCGATCTCGCGGGTCGAGGGTTTTGATGGCCTCCCGAACGTCAGCGGCCAGTTCTTCGGAGAGGAAGTCGCACGTCTGCGGCACGGTCGGCGCGATGGCATCGACGCGGGCCTTGTCGCGTTCTGCGCCCCGAATCATCTTACAGAGCCGGTTGTCGATGGTGGTGAACCGGCCATCGAGGCCCTCTACCTTTGTTCTTTTGCGTGGCGGGCCGATCCTTCGCAGGAATCTTGGCGGGCCGGGAAATTCTCGTCCCTCTCCCGCCATCCTCTACATCTGCAGCTGGGCCGAATCTGTCGCGCTGCCGACAGCGTTCGCGCCCTCCGAGGCGACTGAAGTTTCGATTGACGCATGCAGCGGCAAGGGTTAGCATCTTGGCTGAGATGAACAACTTGAACTTGGTCCGACCAAGCGGTTGCGCCGTTGGAGAACTAGCACTTTTCACACGCGGACATGGCAACGCACTTGGCGGGCTCCCGACAGGGAGTCCGTCGGTGAATCCTTGTCCGTGGGCTGTGCTAGGCCCTCCAACGGGGTAGTAGCTGGCGGCTCCCCTTTCTTTGTGTATCGATTCCGGGGGGCACGCGCCTGGCTGCAACCGCGTAGATGCTTGGGGGCGCAATCAGGTCGGATGTTGTCGCGCCCGTGTTTGGGAGACATGGCTATGGCAAAGCACGCAGTGCAGTGCCCGCAGTGCGGGGCTTCATACAACATCGACGAGAGCAAGCTTGGCAAGCGGGGGCGATGCGCCAAGTGCGGCAACAGCTTCACGCTCGCCCTGCCCGATCCTGAACCAGAGGAGCCGATTGTCGCCGAGGTGATCGAGGATCAGACACCTGCTGCCGATCCCCTTGCCTCCCTGGCGGCTGCATCCGGCAACCGCTCCCCTGCGCCACAGGCACCGAAGCGGAAGTCCTTCTTTGAGAAGGCAAAGAAATGGGCAGACGCTGCGGCTCGACAGGTGAACGTGGTTTACGTTCAGGGGCCGTGGGGCGTGAAGGTGAACAGCCAGATGACCATGACACTCG
>CAZFPT010000048.1:0-20296 GCA_964521005.1 uncultured Planctomycetaceae bacterium
TTGCCATCCACACCCGCACCCGGCGGTTCACTGCCGCGCGAGAACCGCAGAGAGCAGTCGCGTCACGTCTCACTGTGTTGGGTCCGATACACCATCGGCGTGATCCCCGTCTCCTTGCGGAATGTTTCGCCAAGAGTGCGTGCGTCCCGGAAGGCGCTGGCCTGCGCGATCCGACGCAGATCCCAATCGGTCTCGGTGAGCAGGTGTTTGACGTGCTCCAGACGGGCTCTTCGGATCTCGTCGAAGGGCGTGCAGCCCATGGCACTGCGAAACCTGCGTTCCAGAGTGGGCCTGCTCACGCATGCCTCCCGGGCGACTTCTTCCACCGAAACGGCCGCGTTGGCGTGTTGGCGGATGTACTGCACCGCCGTGGTCACTACTTCGTCTCCGAAGTGCAGGTCGTCGGTCGACTGGCGACAGGACACCTCACCCGGAGGGATCAGCACCTGCGGGGGCTCCGACCACCTGCGGCCGGACATCTGCTCGTCGAGAAGTCGGGCCGCCTCGAAACCCACCTTCTGCGCATTCAGCCGTACGGAGGAAAGCGTCGGATGGCTCAGTTCGCATAACTCGGGGTCGTCATCACAGCCCAGTACGCCCACCTCCCCCGGAACCGCCAAGCCCAGCGACCGACTCGCTTCGAGAACCTGGTGAGCCCGAGGGTCATTGCAACCCATGATGCCCACAGGAGTTTGCAGAGACCTCAGCCACGACTGGAGATCCTGCTGAACCTGGTCCCAATCCCAGTCCCGCCGAGTGTCGAACTTGCCTTCATGGATCTCTGCCTTAAGGCCATGCTCAACGCAGCAAGCCGTGAACGCTTCGGCTCTCTGACGGGCATAGATCGCTCCGGGAATGCCCACGAACGCCAATTGCGGGTATCCCTGCAGGATCAGGTGCTCAGCGCCGCATCTTCCGATCCGGGCATTGTCATTGGTCACGGTTGGAATGCCCGGCCAGGCCGTGATGTTGACGAAACAGGCCTCCACGCTGGCAAGCTGATCCACCATCCCCTGGTTCGTCACCGGCAGAATGACCCCATCACCGTCCCACTCGCCAAGAGACTTTGCAGGGGGGAATTCCCACCCCCTGGCCCCAAGGGTGTGGAAGACCCACGGGCCGTGCTTACCTGAATAATGGCCTACACCTGCAAGGAAATCCCTCCGGAATCCGGGCTCCGAAGGCGGCAGAAGCAACACTCGCATTTCTCGTCGCATGGCGAATATGATAAAATCTCAGGCCCTGAATGACAACCTTATTTTCACAGGCCGTGATATACTTATGGACGAACACATCGGATGCCCATGAAGCATGACATGAGTTTCAACCATGAGGAGGTACGAAGATGAGACAATATGTAGGTTTTGCTATGGCACTTTGCCTGATTGTGGCCGCGTCGTCGGCCAACGCAGCGCTGGTCTATGATGGTTTTGAGACCGTCTCAGGCGGGGGCGGTTCCGCCTACGACTCGGCTGGGTCGATCATCGGCCAGGGACCGGCCCGGACGGGATTCTCGGGAGCCTGGACAACCACATCCCTGTTGGCAGATGGGACCGTCGACTTCGTGGCACGCGAAGATGGCCTGGCCTACCCCAACGCAGTCGCCGGTCCGGATGGGCGGATGGAACTCTACCGCATCGCCGGATCCAGTGGTCAGGGTGATAAGGTGGCCGGTCGCGACCTGAGCTACACGGCCCCGGAAGCAGACGACATCTACTTCGCTTTGCAGATCTCCTGGGCCGGAAGTCTGGACGGGACGGCCGCCTTCGAGGGATCAGGCCGAGACCTGGAGTTTAACCTCGCCAGCAACGGCGAACTCACCATCGCCCCTGACGGCAGTTCAGCCTTGAGCTACACCGAGGCCATCACGGCCGGCAGCTCGAACCTGGTCGTCGTCCGGGCGATCAATGACGAATCGAACGCTTCCGGCAGCAATCCCAATACCAGCTACTATGACTATCTCGAAGTCTGGATCAATCCGACGATCACCGATGGCGCACTGGATACTCCCGACGCGACCGGCTACGGCATTGTCCGCAATCTCAATGGCGGCGGGAATGCAGTGGCTTACAGTTCCCTGGCCCTGTCCGGAGATGTGGGCGGCGGCGATGCGATCACGATCGACGAAGTCTACGTGACGACAGAAGTGGCCGACTTCGCCGTTCCCGAGCCGGCGACGATGAGCCTGCTGGCGGTGGGCGGCTTGGCGATGCTGAAGCGCCGTCGCAGAGCGTAACACACCACCCGGATGGCTTCACCCAGGACCACGCGTCCTGAGCGAAGCCGTCCAGTAAAACGAGTAGCATCCTCCAGACAGGCGGTCGGCTCCGGTCGGCCGCCTGTTTTGCGCGCTCGATCTCCCCGGTTAACAGCGGGGCACCCCTTGGTGTCGATGGCTGGGGCCTGCCCTCCGTAGCTTCAGCGGAGGAGGGTTTCCCATCTACACCCGCACCCGGCGGTTCACTGCCGCGCGATTGACACTCGCTGGCAGCAGCTATTCGCCCGCCTTGCCGGTGCGGAACTGTTGGCGATAGGCTCTCGGCGTCAGGCCCGTGGCCGCCTTGAGAGCACGTCCCATAGCTGACTGTCCGGGATAGCCAGCCTCGATCGCTACGGACGCCAAGTTCAGCTTGGACGAGGTAAGAAGGCGGCGAGCCGTCTCCAGACGGGACCGCTGGATCTCCTGGGCGGGTGTACGGTCCAGGTGCTCCCGGAATTTCCGCTCAAGGGTGCTGCGAGAGACGGGCACGTTCTCAAGCACATCCTCTACGGTCAACTGCTTCTCGATATTCTGCCAGATGTATTCCATCGCAGCCGCTACCTCGACGTCACCGGCCCAGACCAGTGCCGTGCTGCCTCGCTCGACCAAGCCGAGGGGTGGGACGGTGACGGTTTCGCAGCCTTTTCCTTCCATGACCTGCCGTAGCAGGCGGCCGGCTTCGTAACCCATCGTGTAGGTATGGACCAGCAGATCCCTGGCCGCTTCCACGTGCACCCGGCGGATCTCCTCCAACGGCGTGCGTCCGAGGTGCTTGTGGAACTTCCGCTCCAAGCTGGACCGGCTGATGCCCACGCTGTCCAGCACGTCATCGACCGTGGTGGACTGCCCCACGTGATCCCGAATGAACTTCATCGCTGCGGCCAGTTCCGCATCTTCGACGGCCAGGATGTCTGAAGACGCTCGACGGACCAGTCCCAACGGTGGGACAAGGATGGGCTCCTTCGGGGCAGGTGCTCCGTGCATCATGGCATCCAGAAGCTCAGCCGCCCGGTAACCGATCTCCCTTGCATTGACGTCTACGCTCGACAATCGCGGCCGCGTGACGTCGCAGCCGATGTCGTCGTTGTCCACGCCGATGACTGCTACCTGTTCCGGGACCTGCAGCCCGGCCAGTTGGGTTGCCTTGATCACCTGGGAGGCCCGCTGATCACTGGCGGCAAAGACCCCCAGCGGGTACTCCTGTCGGCTCAGCCACCTGCCCAGGGCCCGCAGTTCGCTGGACGAGCCGTCAAACCCGTCGCGTCCGCGTGGTTCGTAGTCCGGGCGCAGGACCTCCACCCCGGCCTCCGCGGCCGCGGCGGCAAAGCCCTCGCCACGCTGCCGGGAGAAGAAGAAGTCGAAGTACTTCACGTACGCCAGCCGTCTGAAACCATCTTCCAGAAAGGCCTTGGCGGCGATCCGACCGACCTGGAGATTGTCGGGGATGACGGCAGGCAGGTAGATGGGTTCTGACGAGGTCGAGACATTCACGATCGGGATTCGCCTGCGTGCCAGCGGACGTGCGCGGTCGGCTCCACAGAGGATGATGGCCCCATCTCCCCTCCATTTCTGCATATCCATCACCGGTTCCAGGAAACCGAAATGCTCGCTGAAGAACTGCCAGTCGGGGCGAGGCCTGGCATAGTCGACGACGCCGCGCGCCACCTGTCGCCCATACCCTTCTCCATTGATCACCGAAATGGCAACCCGCATGTGTTCTCTCCCGCGTAAGCTCAGAACTCTCTGAACATCCTACCATGTCGTGACGGAAATGCAAAGGCAGAATACGCATATGGGCCTGTTCAGATTCGGGATAACGGATAGAATACAAACGTCCAACATCCGGCTCGAAGGGAGCTGGCACGTCACAGCGGATTACATTATTGAGGAGGTTCATGATGAAAGTTACAGCAGCCGTTCTGGCCTTGGTGGCCGTAGGAATGATCGCGGGCGGAGCACAGGCAGCGATGATCGACGTGGTCGCCAATCACCGCATCGACGACTATCCGACCTACGGTAGCAACAGCCAGGCCTCCGGCTTCCAGGCCGACGGCACCCCACCAGCGCTCAATCTGTTCGTCGGCGAGTCGAGCGACAACATCAAGACCTTCGCCAGCGTCTTCGAGTTCAACATCGACGCGTTTCGCGCCGACATCAACAACAGTGCACAGGTGCTGTTGAAGCTTCCCGCCCTGCGGCAGATCTCAGCCAAGTCCACCTTCCGCGTGGTGGCGATGGACGATGTCGATGAGGACGGCGTGGTCACCATCACGGACATCGACGGGGGCACGAGCGTCGCGGTGGTGGACACCGCCGACGTGGCGCTCAATGAGGATGCCTCCGACGTCGACGGAATCTATGTCATCGACGTCACCAACTTCGTGAAGGCCGATGCGCTCAACCTCGGCAACAACTTCTCGTCGTTCCGCATCGAGCAGACGGTGCTGACCAACGAGGGCGACGGCTCCAGCAACGTTGTGGAGTTCCAACGCGACACCGCCCAACTCGAGACGGTGCCCGTGCCTGAACCGGCGAGTCTGATGATCCTGGGGATCGGCGCTCTGGTTGCCCTTCGCCGACGCCGGATGAGCGCGTGACGTTTCTCCTGCTCCACGGAGAGATCGGACGATATCTGCATATGGCGACGTAGACGGCAGTAGACACAACAGCCAAGAGAATGAAGTGGATTCAGGGCCGGGTGCCGCTCACGCGCCCGGCCTTGTCTTCCTCCCGGCCCCGCCGGCGTGCCTGTCGCCACGCGGACCAGGCCATACGCCACCACGTTATCCCCAAGCACGATCGCGGAAAGAGAAACGGATACTTGAACATGCCCACTCAGAGACGACTGCGTTTGAAATTCCTGGCCGCGGCCATGATGGTGCCTGGCCTTCTCCTGGCGGAGACGAACAATGGTTGGCGCGGGCCGGAGAATACCGGCGTCTTTCCCGCAAAGGACATCGTCACCTCGGCCGATGAGGCGAGCGGGAAGAACATTGTCTGGAAGACCCCGCTGCCGTTCTTCGGTAACAACTCGCCTGTCTATGCAGCCGGGCGCGTGTTTGTGCTGACCGATGCGGGGTGGAAGACGGACGCGCCGACGCTTCATTGTCTGGACGTGAACACGGGCAAGGTGCTCTGGGAACGCCCCGTGGACAACTTGGATGCCCGTCCACCCGAGGAGGCCGCCTGGGCCCGCAAAGAGCGTGCCAAGGAGTATGCCATGGCACGCCGGGCTCGCGAACTGATCCGCGATTACGACAGCGCCGACAGCGACGAGAAGAAGCAGCAGATCCTCTCGCAGGCGAAGGCCGAAGGGTTCCACGCGAGGCTCAAGGGGCGCAAGCTGGACATCTCCCTGACCTCCCGCAAGATGGTCTTTACTCAAGGCCACGCCAAGGGCCAGGACTACAAACGCCTGTCCGGCGAAGGGCTCTTCTTCTGGGAAGGCTGGTACTACACGGGGCTCGCCATATACTTGGATAACGCTGTAGCCGTAACAGGTGACATACGCCCCGATACTGGCGATGCCCTCGCTCTCAACGGTGACCGTTCCGCCGTCCAGGTCCATGTAGCAGTAGTCGTACAACTCGAGGTAGCCATAGACGGTGACAGTCCCGCCTGAGACGTAGACGTAGCCGTCATAAGCCGCATAGAGCGAGCCGGTGTCATCGATGTTCAGCTCGCCGTAGACGTTGAGGTAGGCGTAGTATTGCAGGTCGAAGTAGCCGTCGATGGTGGCCACGGCTCCACTGTTGATGTCGGCGCTGCCGTCGTAGTACAGGCTGAGGTACGCGCCCGAGATAGCAATCAGATCACCGTCCAGATAGAGTGAGCCGTAATAGAACACCTCCAACCCGCCGATGACGACAAGTGCGCCGCCACTGTCGACAGTCAGGTTGCGACCATCGACAAGCACGACATACGACTCCGGCTCGATGAGGACGCCATGTCCATCCGCGATGACAGCATCGTCGACGCTCATGTCGGGGACAACGCCGCCGACCCACGTGTTCGGGTCTCCCCACCAGCCGGTTTGTGCGGAAGTGATCGTCGCCATTGTTTCCTCACGCGAAGATGCGGTACACGATGCCCTGGTTGTTCAGGCCGACCTTGACGTACAGCTTGCTGGCGTCGTCGATGCGGATCACGACACCCTCGTAGTTGCTGGGCATGATCGGCACGTTCTGGTTGGCCGAGTCTCCCACGAAGCACGGCCGCGAATTGAGCGGGTTGCCATAGGCGTCCACGCGAGCACCGACCCACACGAACCGGCACGGTGTGGTTTCCGTGACCAGCGGTTGCGGCGTGGAGGATGAGGGAACCGTCTTTGTTCCACCGGCGATGCTGGTGCATCCGGCCATGTCGAACAGAGGCGCTCCGTTCGGCCCGACTTCGACGTCCAATGAATTGATCCAGCGTTTGGCCATTTACTCGTTCTCCTTCAGCCGGTCACCCAGGCCACCAGGACCGAGGCGAAGGCCGTGATCGCCGAGCCGACGACGAGCCAGAGCAGCCGGGCCTGACGCTTGGCGTCTTGTTCCAGGCGGTCCAGCCGCACCGTGATGCCCGGTCGGCCGTTGCCGCGAATCGCCTCGTCGAGGCGGTCGAGCTTGGCGTGGATCGAGGCGAACTCGTCCTTGCACACTCGCTCATACTGTCCGTCGCATACGCTCATGCCTGGCCCATGTCCTTCGTGTGAATCCGCATCGTGGTGCGGTAGGGGTCGCTCCAGCGCCAATGTCCCTGTCCCGACAGCGCCATCACCTCGTAGAGCCGTCCGTCGGCAACGATCTGGTCGCCCGCTTCCGGCTCGTCGAAGGTGGGCGACAGGTCGTCGGCCAGGATCAGGAAGTCCGTCACCTGCGCCCCGACGCGAAGCCCGTACTCGTCCTCGACCTCGTACTCGGTGCGGCCGAACGTGGCGTTGACGGGCAGTTCCACCGCCTCGCGGCGGTAGGTGACCTGGCTGGAGCAGTGCGCCGTACGCTGCTGCTCCAGCCATTGGCCTCCTTGCCTCAACAGGTCACCCACGCTCCCGGCCTCCTCGTCACTGGCTCAGGCGAACCCGAACCGTCTCGTCGTCATCGCCTGCGGCGGCGACCGTCTTGCCCAGCGACTTGTTCGCGCCGCTCTCGGCGTCGGTCTTGGCCACCTGCTCGGCCTCGTCCCAGAACACCTCCACGCCGACGGCGATGGCTTCGCCGACGCCGGTCGCCTTGGGCAGGTCGAACACGCCGGTCAGTTCCAGCGTGCCGAGCCCGCCGGTGGCGATGTCTCGCTTGGTGATGCCGATCAGGTCGCCCTGGACCACCACGCTTCCGGCGGGCAGATCGCTGCCGGGGGTGTAGTCGATGCCGTTTCCGTCATGGATGAATCGTGCCGTTGCCATGCAATGTCTCCTTGGTCAGGAGGCCTGAGATCAGGCCTCGCCCTTCATTTTCAGTGCGCCCCGGTAGTCCTGTTCCTTCACGCCGAAGTCGAGGTAGCCTCGGAACTCGATGCCCAGCCGGTTGAAGACCATGTCGTTCTTCTCCACGGTGGGCACCTGCTTGCCGTTGAGGAACACCAGCTCGATGGCCGGGATGGCGCTCGGCTCGGCGAGCAGATACCAGGCCTTGTCCGACGAGCCGGTGTAGTCCTCGTTGTCCAGGTAGTCGCTGGCGACGACCTCGAACTTGTTGGCGTGCGGATTCTTGTTGCTCTTGGGCGTCGAAGCCGCCTCGTTGAGCGTGGTCGAACCCATCAACAGGTCGGCCATGATCTCCAGGCTCGCCGGAACCAGCAGCAGCTTCGGCCGCACGCCCAGCGGGTCTTTGCCGCCGGGGCGGCGCTGCTTGCTGAAGGTGTTGCGGGCCAGCGTCAGCCCGTCCACGCTCAGCGCGGTGTCCGCGCCGGTCTTGTAGTTCTTGTGGCCGCTGGAGAAGAAGCTGTTGGGATTGCTCAGCCACAGCGTCCAGAAGACCTTGTTGATGGTCAGGGAAGCGCCCTCCCCGATGCGGAACGGCGCATCTTTCAGTGCATCGAGATCGTCATTGATGATGTCCTCGCGGTAGATGCCGAACATCTTCCCGTAGGTGTCGGCCTTGTTGGTGTACGACTCCTCGCCGACCTCGCCGTGCTTGAACTCGCCGCCGTAGGCGATGGGTTCGAAGCTCATGTCAGCGGTGGCGCGGTAGCGCGTGACGGTCTTGAAGTCGCGCACCGATCCGATCTTTGCAACGCGACGCCAGGCGTTCTCGACGTGGTCGAAGCCCGCCAGCAGGCTCTTGTTGGCGATGTTGGACATGATGCCCGGCAGGCTCATCGTGCTGGCGGCGGCTTCGAGAATCTCCGTCGGGCTCGCGCCCACCGCCGGGATGTAGTGCCCCTCGGCGGCGGCAGCCAGGCGGATCACGCCCGCCACGCCGATGTTGCGGAACCGGTGGGCGGCGTCGAGCGTCTGCTCGCCATAGGCCTTGACCAGCTGCTCGTCGCTGAAGTCGTTCATCGCCAGACACGCAGCCGCTTCGATCACCTTCGGGGTGGCGTCGGCACGTCCGCTGAGCACACCGGGGGCGCTGGGCCGCGAGGCGCGGAGCACTTCAAGTTCGGTGCGGCTTTCGTCCCAGCCTTCCTCGATGGCCTTGGCCTCGATGTCCGGGTGCTTGTTGGCGCAGACGTTGCGGATCGCGGCGATCCGCTTGCTTTCAGCGGCCGCTTCGGCGCGCATCGTCTGGACCGAGTCGTTGACGGACGGGGCGGCCTTGCCCTCATCCGCCCGCGCTTCGATCTTCTCCTCGTGCTGCTCCTGGCTGTCCGAGGTCTGCTCGGCGTTTTCCATGGTGGTGACGTCCTGGTCGCTCATCGCGTGCTCCTTGTTGTCCGTTGCCGCTACCTTGGCGGACGTCTCTCGGTCCGCGCCGGAATCGACAAAGCTGATTTCATTGAGAACCGACCGGCGCACCACATGCACCGGCCCTTCGAAGACCTGCCCGTTGACCCTGACCGTTCGGCTTGCCGGAACCAGTTCGGCTTCAACAACCTCGGCCCCGATGCTGGCTTGCCAGGGGTAACCTTCGACGCTGCTGTCGGTGACATCGCGAGACCATGGGTTGTTTCGCGAGATGCTTCCCTCCGCGATCAACTTGCCGTCCTCGATGGTCACACGGTCCGCATGGCCGACGCCTTGCTGGCGCTTATGGTCCAGGCGAATCGGCACCTTGGGCTTGATCTCAAGTCCCGCGAGGTCCACGACCACCGGATGCGGGAATCCCGCCAGCCGCATGAGACCACCGGTGTAGGCGACCATGCTGAATCGTGGCTTGCGATTCTCATCACCGGCTTCGAGGGTTGCTGAAGCAGCGATGTAGAAAGAATCAGGCAGCTTGTCGTTCGACATCCGTGTCGTCCTCCTCGTCGTCTTGCGAAGGCTGTTCGAGCTGGGTCTGGGCTTCGCTCAGCCCCAGTTCCTTCATGAGTTGCTTTTCCTTGGCCCGCTGGCGCAGTTCGGTTTCCCAGTCCTTGCCTTGGCGGGCGTACTCGGTCGCCAGCGTGGTCGTGTTGTTCGACAATCGCGTGGCCTGGGCGCTGGCTTCCTTGGCCGGGTCAACGTGTTCGGTCCCGTCCCAGAACCACTGGTGCGGCAGCGCGTCGATGCCACGTAGGAATGTGAAGTCGCGGAGCAGCCTGGCCTCGCTCAGCCAGGCCGCGAAGATGCGGTCGAGCACGACGCTGTTGCAGTCGGCCTGCTCGACGCGGATCGACTTGAAATAGGTCTGATGATCCAGGCGACCGGAGGCGTAGTTGTAGCCCGACGAATTGCCCGCCGCGACGTTGAACGGCATGTTCAGACAGCGGGCGATCTCGTTGAGCAGTTCGCGTTTGAACTCGCCGTAGGTCGTGCCCGGCTGCTCGGCCTTGATCTGCCCGAGCTTCCAGCCGTCGGGCAGCACGGTGGCCATGCGTTTTTCGAGCTCGACGATGTCCATCGGCTCAACCGCCGCCGCTTCACCGCTGGCGGGTGCGTCGGTGAACAGCACCGCCGCGAAGTCCGCCGCCGTCTCCGCTGCGCCCAACACCGCCAGCGTGTAGCGCCGCAGTTGTGCGAACAGCGGCAGTGCAGGCGTGATTTCCGGGACGCCGCGATGCTGGCCTGCACGATCGGGGCGGAACCAGTGAATCATCGATCCCACCGGCACGAGGTTGAACGCATCGACTGTCGAGGGGAAACTCGTCTGGCCGGGGTGCTGTCGAAGCACCAGGTACTGGCGTGGATTGCCGTGGCGGTCGAACTGGATGCCATCCACGGCAGTGTCATCCGCCATTCGCAGGGCCGGATTGGTGATTCGGTCGGCTTCGACCAGCTGGGCATCGATCTTCACCGGCGACCGCAGCACCGGGTTGCCCGTCAGCAACGCGAACGCCTCGCCGTCGGTGGCTTTGGCCATCCGCATCGTGCGGAGCTTCTCGGCCAGGCGAATCTCCCTCGCCCAGTCGGCAAACGCCGTCTCGACGATGTGATTGATGTCCGGGTCTTCGGTCAGCAGTTGCAGTCGCGGGCCGGTGCCCACGCAGTCGTTGGCCAGAGTCAGGACGATGCCCTTGGCGTAGGAGTTGTTCGCCACCTCGTAGCGGGCACGATTGCGGAGCGTCTGACGCACGTCGGCCGAAGCCGCCGCGTCAGCGGACAGACCGTCAGCGTTGGCCCAGTGCCGCACGTTGTCGGCATTGGTCACCGCCGCGTCGTAACGCGCCCGGAGAACGGCCGGGAGAGACCGCCGGGCCTTCCTGTTCGTGCGGAACGGCCACATCAGACGGTCCCTCCCGGCGAGATCTTGACCAGCTTGACGCCGAGTCCCTTCGACCGGCTGGCCTTCTTCGATTCGAGGTACTTGTCGGCAGCGATCTGGTCCTGAAGACTGTGCTGCTCGACCGACCCCGAATCACCGCTGGCCTTCCGTGGCCCGGCGGCGTTCTCCTGAATCGAATTGTCGATGGTTTCACTCATGCGTGGATACCGTGGTGCTGTTTGCCCACTACATCCGCATGAGCGACGGATTTGCCGCGCGGGAATCCGAAGTTTTTCACCTGGCCCGTTGGGCCTGCAGTTTCGACAGCTTCAGGCGGGGTTTCGGACCGCCTGCGGCGACATCCAGCGGGCGCAGGCTCGCGCCCTGAATGCTGGCGGCGACGGCGCAGCCAACCAGGCAATCGAGCCAGTGGTTGTCCGGACGGGTCGCGCGGAGTTTCCACTCGTCGACCGTGCGGTCGCGGGCCATCGTCTTGATGCGGTACTCGGCCGTGAGGTGATCGGCCAGTAGCCGATGAGGCTTCGGGTCACGCCCGAACAGCGAGAAGCAACCCGGATCGCCCATCGCCACGGCCAGCCGGGCATGGACGAAGCTCTTCCAGTAATTGGTGTCCACCAGGACGTGCCGCACCTGCCGACGGCCGATGGTGTTCGGGATGCGCCAGTGCAGCCCAACCCGGTCGCCGCGTTTCCGCTTGTACTCGCTGAACGGAACGCTCGACGCACCGACATACTTTCCGTGGCTGGGCAGCAGCACGCTGGCGTGTGGGCTTTGGCGGCAGAACTGGTAGACGACATCGGTGCTCTGGCCCCAGTTGGCGTCCACCAGGCAGCGGTCGATCCGCATCTCGGCACCGTCCTCGCGGCGATAGACGCGGGGCAGCACCTCGGCGGTCAATTCCTCGAGCCCGTGATAGATCGCGCCTTCCAACCCGGCCTTGGGCTTGGCCTGATGGAGCGTTCGTCGCATGTCGCGGAGCGTGAAGTAATCCCGCCGCTGATCGGGCCACGTGCCGTAGTCGAGGACATAGCCGGTGAAATCCTCCTCGAAACCGCACAGCATCCAGAACAACGCCTTCTGCTGTACGTCGATGAACATCGTCAGGTGGTTGCAGCCGATCGGCAACGTGCTCCGCGCGTAGCCGTTGGTCTTGGCGGCGATCTCCTCGGCCGAGAGCATCTCTTCGCCTTCGGTTTCAACGATCGGCTCGTTCTGGTATTCGGCGAAGAAGGCGGCTTCGTCCCGCAGCTTCAGGTTCATCGCGTGCTGGATCGCCGACAGTTCATCCTCGTGGAACCGCTCGGGCCATGCGATCTCCGCGCCTTCGTCCATCGCTTCGCGGTTCGCCCGGTAAAACTCGGTCGCCTCCGAACCGTCGCCGTCGTTTCTCAGGGAATCCGCGCGCAGTTCGGCGTACCGCGCCCAGAGCTTCTCATTGCTCGGGAAACGATAGACCATCTTCGTCCGCTCGCCTTGCCATTCCGGGTGCTTGTCGCGGTCGAGGATGTTGTCCGCCATATCCGCCGGTCGGATGACGGTGCAGGCCATCAGCCCGGCAATCTTCTTGCCCGGCCCGGCCATGCCCAGCACGTCGCCAGCAAGAATGGCCTCGCGCCGCTGGCTTTGTGACGGAGACCAGGCCGACTCGGTCGTCTGCGGGTCGTCCACCATCACGAGTTGCGGCCGAACAACCTGCCCGTCGGCGCGGGCGTGGTTCTGCCCGCGAATATCGCTGCCCTTCATCCCCGAGCAGGAGATGACAATGCCGGATGCTTTGCTGCCTGGAATTGTCGGCAACACGATCTTGTCCGACGCCCACTCGATCCGCGTCGGCTCACCTTGATACTTCTGGCCTTTCTGCCGATTGGTGATGCGCTCGAGGCACTGGATGGGGTAGGCCACCTCCGGGAAGTCCTCGGCAAGCAGCGTGTTGGTCTCCATCCAGACCTTCACGTTTTCCAAGAGGTCGCGGGCGCGTTCGGCGCTGGCGGCAATCAGGCAAACAAACGGTGTCGCACCCGTCAGCGCCGACCAAAGACAGGCCATCTGCATGAGCACGGTCTTGCCCGAACCGCGCGGCATGGCGACGGCGAACAGGCCGCCGCTGGTCACCGCCCGCTCGATCTTCTCGATCACCTTGTCGTGATCGGGCGACCAAGGCAGATAGAACACGTCCGGGAAGTACGTCTCGCAAAACAGCCGGAACGATTGCTCGCACCGCGCCTTTCGCTGGGGATCGACAACGTCGGGCAACTCGCCGATGTCCTGCGCGGAACGGACGGCGTCGGCGTTGCGATCTGCCTGTCGAGCCTTCTGCTCGTCGTAACTCAGCGGGCCGCGCTTCGGCTTGAAGTACTCTAGCGTCAACCATGCCGCATAACGGAACAGGTCCACCGTCCGGGCGTCGCCCACGCGATAGCCCGCCTGGTTGCGATGGCGACGAAGCTGGGCCTCGCTCAGGACACCGCCGAAGTCCGTGGCGTTGAGCAGCCGCAACAGGTCGGCGGGCCGGAGCTTTCGGGGGTTAATCGATGCCGCCACGGGTCGCCTCCCCGGCCAGGTATGCCGTGTATTCGATCAGGCTGAACGTCCCGTCCGCCCGGATGATCTGGGCCTCCTCGGCCACCTGGCGGACCTGCTCGGCGTCGACCCGCTGCCGGTACGCGGAAGCGAGAATTTTGGCTGCCTGGGCGGGCGTCAGGGCCGTGATTTTCAATGATTCTGCGGTCATATCTCTAGCCCCCGTGCGAGCTTGCGAAAAGCTGTAAGTTCTTTCGCCACAGGCGGTTAATTGCCTTGATGGGGTCGCGATTCCATGGCTGAATGTGTGTGTAAACCAAGGCACCACAAGGAGATAGGCCATGCGAATCACGCGAATCGACATCGAAGGACGCCAAGGGCGATACGCCACGATCACCCGCCGCCAGGGCAGCCGCTGGATCGAGATCACCATCCTCACGCCGTACCAGCCCGACGGCAAAGACCACCGCATCGCGGCCGACGCAGACGAGCACGAACTCTGGAACCAGGCCAGCAACCTGCACCTGGCCATCGAAGGTCGCCAGGGCACCAACAGCGACATCTACGACTACCTCCGCGAGCTCCAACGCTTCGCGGACTGAACCGGAAAGGAACGAACCATGAAGACCAACCACGACAACGCGAAGACCACCATGATCCTGATGCTCCGGGCCTTCCAGACGGCCGACAGCCAAATCCCGACGGCGAGCGCCGCGAGAAATACGAGGCGATGCTCAAGGCCCAGGGCATCGACGACATCGACGCGCTGATCGGCGACTTCATCGAGCTGATGACCGCGACGGATACCAACGCGGAAGGCAGCCTGATCTTCCAAGCGACCGTGACCGACACCATCAACCACGACCAGATCGAGCGCTACACGTTCAGCGCCGACAGCATCGAGGAAGCCCGCGAGCTGGCCTGGAAGCGGGCCGGTCGCCACGGCGGAGACGTGTTCGTCAAGGTCGAACGCCTCAGCAAGTAACCCCAACGCAAGGAGCCAACCATGGCCACGAAACAAACCGCCAGAGAACTGTACGACGAACGCAGCGAGGACATCGCCCGCGTGATGGACTGGATCGAGCTCGAACTCGACAAGCACAAGAACAACGCGAAGGCCAACCCCAAAGACTGGGGCTACCCCGGTGACCTCGGCCACGTCTTGGAGAAGCTGATCCAGACGCTCGCATTCCTGTCGAATCGCGAGCCCGAAGACATCGAAAACCTGCTCGGCGAATGTCGCTGAGCGTTTCCCGTTCACCCTCCAGCAAGGAGACGCACGATGCAGAAGGACCAGATCAAGATCGGACAGGTGTACGCGGCGAAGGTCACCGGCAAGGTCGTCCCGGTACGGATCGACGCCGAGAATCCCAACGGTGGTTGGGAAGCGACGAACACTCACACGAACCGCCCGGTCCGTATCAAGAGCGCCCAGCGCCTGCGGAACCGGGTCAGCGTACCCGGCGCGGACGACGAACCGAAGGTTGCCGACGCCTCCCGCAAGTCGGCCACACGGGCGAAGAAGCCCGCCAAGGCGACCAAGGACGCCAGACACCGCAACGGAACGGTTCCTTCTTCTCGATGGCCACGATGTGGACGGGCACGTGCTGGGCGATCACCTCGGCGAGGACACCCTGGTAGAACCCGAGTTGATTGGTGTAGCGATAGCGTTTCGCGTCGGCTTCGAACCAGGTGAGATCGTCACAGGTCTTGAGATCAACAATGCCCCGATGAGGGTGCGTCCAGTCGATCCGTATTTGGCAAGGCACGCCGCAGTACTCGGCCCGCACCACGCCCTCGGCCCGACCGTAGAGCAGCAGGTCGACGGCCTCGTCGTTCATCGAGACGCCGCTAGCCATGCTCTCGACGAGATCGACATGGTCGTGCGACAGGACGGGCTTGCCCTGTGCTTGGGCCCACTCGCGGAATGCTTTGGTGTTGCCCCCGAACGGGCGGCCGGTCGAGGGATTGACCGGTCCGCCCAACGCAAACAAGGCCTCATACACGTCGCGTCCTTCGAGAATCCGGCTGTGAGCCGCCCGCCCGATCAGGTAGGCGGTCGAATCGGTCTCGGCGATCAGCCCCGAGTGCTTCTTGAAGTGCAACCATGGGCACTTCATGAAGTCGATGAGCTGATGGCTGCTGAGGTACTCAGCCGACCGGGCGTGGTACTTCTCGGCGGGCTCGGCCTCAAGGACGTTCAAATCAATGTGCAGATCGTCGTGCATGATTCACCTCGCGTGCGCTTGTGTCCGGGGGTTTGCCCTCTACATCCGCACGGAGGCCGAATCTGCCGCGCTCGAATCACAGAAACCCAGGCTCGGCTCCATGAAATACGAGCGGGCCTGGGCGATGAGGCGGTAGATCGAGTTTCGATGGATGCCCATCGCCTCCGCCGCTTCCGTTGGCGACAGCCGCATCAGCAGGCGGCACACCTTCTGCAGCCGCGTGGGCATACGTTCCAGCACGACCTCGATGTCCATCCGCAGCTCGAGTTGGATCAGGTCGTCCTCGCCCTCATGGGGCGGGTTGTTGATGGCCGACGGAGCGCCTTCGCCCGAGTCGGAGAGCCTGATCGGCCTGCCCGCCTCGCGCTGCCGCATACGGCACTCGGCCTGTGCGAGCTTCTTGACCGCCAGGTCGAGCACACGGCATGCGTAGGTGTGCCAGGTAGCGGACCCGTCCGGGTCGAACCGGTCCGCCGCCTTGAGCAGTTCGACGACCATCTCCTGGGCGAGGTCGTCTCGACGGTCATCCGGCAGCCGGAACTTGATGGCCAACTGCCGAGCCCTGAAGTCAATCCGCTTCAGGACGTAGTCGTCGATGAGGTGAGAGGAAGGGGTTTCGCGGCCAGTGCTGGCCGCCCGCCGGTCGGAGGTCGTGATCTTCACTTGTCACGCCTTTCCCGTGCCGTAGGCACGAAAAAGGCCCGCTGAAGAACACCGGCGGGGGCGCTTCAGCGGGCCTTGGTCTGTGACAGTGCTCGCCGGCTTTCGCTCTTCACCGGCGGGGCGTCACATCAGGCGTGACAAAGTCACACAGCGTGTGACTGGCGATATTTCAGGTCAGATCACAAGCTCCAGTGCAATTCCTCCTCGGGTTCGTAGGACATGAACAGGCCGGTCTTTATGGCGTTTCGAAGGTGCTGGGCAGCGGCGGGAAGTTTGCCCTCCGCACCCAGGGAATCCTGGACACGCCCGATGGCTTGGGTCATGGCTCGGCGAATCTTGTCGGCATCATCCGACGCCTCGCGAGTACGCCCGTTGAAGCCCTTGACGGTCTTGAGATAGTCCGTGAGGCCGTCAAGTTCACGTTGTAGGCGTTCCTGAGCAGCCAGATCGTTGTTCCGCTCGGCCTCTTCCAGCTCTGCCTGGGCGTCCAGGTATTTCTGTTTCACTTCGTCGAGTGATTGCTTGTCCGCTTGCTCTCCAGCGGAACCGACCTTCCCGATGCCAACCTGCCCTGTTACGGCCTCAAGCAGATCAGGTGCGAATATCTTGTGATGGGGGCGGGCGAGAAGCTGTGCGATATAGGATGGGCCGACCGCGTCCTTGATGGTCGTGAACTCGCCATCAAACCTGACCGTCCAGTAGTCTCCCGTTTTGCGGAATTCGTAAGGTGGTGGTGCGGGCACCATGCGGTCAGCGTGATGCTTCGTGCAGTAGGCTTCGCGGTGTCTGTTCCAGCCGGGCGCGGCACAGAATTGCTCACCGTTCCAGGCGACCACCTCCGGCAAAGGGATCACCGCTGCTTGCCTTCGATCCAATTGATCACGCACCCAAGCGTCGAGCCGAGGGCGTTGAGGAACCAATAGGACAAATCCCCCAGCCACTTCGAGCAGCAGTCTCTGAATTTCAGAGCCGAGCAACTTGGTCGTGGGCGGCAGCATCAGGAACACCGGGATTGTCACGGCATCCAGAGGCTGCCAGTCGCCGAGAGAGAATGCATGCGGCACGCCACGAACGAAGCCGGGCTCGGGGACCACGTCCAATGCTTCGGCGATCATGTCGCGAAGAGCAGTCGGATCAAGCCGGTATCGCTGGACATCTTCTTCTTGAATATCGGCGGCTTCGACGCTGCCCGTAGTCTCGCAAACCAGCCGTCGAACGCCCTTGGAAACCACGACGTTCAGTTGCCGGTTGTCGCTGGTGCGCCGGTAGACAGGTGTAATCCCATGGCCTGTGAAAAGCTGTCCGCGCAGTAGGCTCCAGCGTTCTTCGCCGAGGCATGCTCGCCATTCGGCACCCGACGCATCGAGCCCAGGCCGAAGCCATACGAACTTCCAGAAGTCGTCGAGCCAGCTCATTCGTCAGCGTCCCCCTGTCGAGTGCGGGCGATAATGAAGCCCTTGAGCGCCAGGAACTGATGGGCGACATCGGCATCCCGCTCGTGGTCGTACACAGAGACGTTTGGCGAGTAGAGCTTCACGTTTCGCTCGCCGCCGAGTTCATTGCTAGGCGTCAGCTTCACGCCCATGCACACGAGTTCCGCGCCTTCAGGGATTTCTTCACCGATTTCCTCCAACCCGGTGAATACGTCCTCAGCCTTGTGGGTGACACAGTGGTTGTTGCCGCCATTAAAGCGGTAGCGAAGATACGTCAGGCGAGCGGAGTCCAGCCCCGGCACATCAGTGCAGTCAAGCGCCGCCCGGCCGCGCTTACGCAGAGGCTCAAGAGTGTATTTGGCCGCGTCATCGCGCTCAAAGAAGTTGACGTTGTTGAACAAGCTCCGACCGAGGTACTTGCAGTACGCTTGACGTTCCCGCTTGCCATTGCCCTCGTTGTAGATCGCCAATTCGCCCTGCTTGTGGTAGTAAATCAGCAGGTCATAGGCCTCAGGGCGGTAGAACACGAGCTTGGGCTCGCCGTTCTCCACGGCATTTTCGCGCTTGAACGTCCCGCCGTGGCGGACAATGAACCAGGCGGCATCATCCTTTTCGATCACCGAGACCCGCGTACCACGGCCTTTCTTCTGATCGGCGTACCAGCCGTCCATGTCCGCTGCGAACTGCGACAGCTTCTTGGGAGTGGGCTTCTTCCATTCAGGCAGATCGTCGACCTTGGCGAAATACGACAGGAATCGCTTCTTCTTACGGAGCAGGCCGTGAGCCTGGTACACGTCGTAAAGGTCTTCGAGGTCGTCCGGTGCTTGCATCCGGACGAGCAGCACAGCCTCCTCGATGGTCACTTCGTCGCCGAATTCAACCCCTTGCCGCGCGGCGATCTCGTTGAGGTCCTCGATGTCGGCCATCTCGGCGACCTCGTCCCAGTAGAACAGGTCTGCCATGAGGTAGGCGGGCATCACCTCGTTTGGCGACGCCAGCACGAGCGACAAGCGGTCGTAGTCGATGTCGTCGGCCGAGGTTGGCATTACGCCTTCTGCGGTGAAGTACTCCTTGTACTTCTTCAGAAAGCGGAGGAGCACCTGCGGCGTGACGTGTTCCAGAAGTTGCGGTGAGGAGATGTGCTTCGGCGTGAAATTGCTGGCCACTCGGGCCTCCTTTCCCCGGCCAGGAAGTGGCCAGACCAAAAGGCGTTGACGGATCAAAACCCCGGCCCGCGATCCGTCGCGGACCAATTTGACGTTATGCAAATGGCGCGCCAGTAACGGCTTGCGAGCGCAACCGCCTGATAACAAGATAATTAGGTCCGCCTTGTGATGCCAGGATAAATGCCAAACGCGGACCGAACACTTACCGGGCTGCCGAATTGGCAGTGGCAACAGTCAGGCGGAACCAGAGCCGACGCTGGATCGCCCAGTTCGACTCGGCGCAGATGGGGCGGAGGTCGCGTTCGGTGATCGGGTCTTTACCCGACGTGACGCGGGGCAGGTGGAGGATGGCGTCCTGGATGTCGGGGGCGAGGTAGAGCAGGTTCATGATCTGCGTGACCCGGGCGCGGGTGACGTGGCCGAGTTCAGCGAGTTGGGCCTGGTCGCGGACGGCCCCCTCGGCGATGAGGCGGTCGAACTTGATCGCCAATGCCATCAGCCGGGAGATGCGGGGCACCCGGCCGTCGGGCGTGTCGGTGATCGGGGCGGGACCGGGCTTGATCTCCCGCTTGCCCTTGTTGGCCATCGAGAAGTGAATCTTCTTCGTCAGTGTCAGTTCGTCGGGCATGAATCCTCCTCCTGTTGTTCAGCGGTCAAGGTGCGGATGCCGGTCGGGTGGAACGTCAGCGAGATCGTCTCGTCCGCACCGTCGTACTCGACCCGCTCGATCAGCAGGTGGACCAGCTTGGCCTTGTGCGCTGGGGGCAGCGTTTCCCACAGCGGGTCGAACGCCTCGATGGCCCCGGCCAGTTCGTCCGGGTTGAGCATCCGTTGGCGAACCCTGGCAATCTGGGCGTTGATCTCGACGGCTTCCTGCTGGCGGTCGTGGATTTCCCCCTGCAACAGGCCAAGCCGACGCGTTGCGCCCTCGTCAAATCCGGCCTGAGCGGCAACCTCGCCGACCTGGCGTCCGAGGTCCTTGATGGCCTTCTCCACCTCGGCGCGCTGGCCCTGCAGGGCGTCGATCTCTTCCTGAAGATGGGTCTGCGTCTTCCGCAATGCGTCGTCCAGCACGCCGGGGTCGCGACCGAGCGTCTTGATCTGCTCGACAACGAAGTCTTCGAGTTGCTTGGCGGGGAGCGATGGCGATGGGCACTCGCTCCAGCCGTTCTTCTGTGCCCGGATGCAGACATAGTACCGATACCGCTTGTTGCCCCGCGTGGCGAAGTGGTGGCTC
>CAZFPT010000049.1:0-10019 GCA_964521005.1 uncultured Planctomycetaceae bacterium
AGTGACACCGCGGGTGATGTCGCAGGGGTTCGAAGCGCTGAGTTGTCTCCGGGCTTTGCGGAGTTCTCCGAAGTCCGACAAGAATTGGTTGGCCGCGTCGAAAAACGCCGCCTGCGCCACGCCTCGGCCCAACGGCTTCACGTCCCGGACGTGATCGACTCGGACGATCTCGATTCACTCGGGCGCCCGCCACGGATTGCCGGCGGGGAGAGTTTCTCCGCGTCACGATTGGCCGGCGGGGTGGCCGACGGGCCGGCGCGGATCGTCCGCGACCCGTCGCAGGCGGGCGAACTCGCCGGCGGGTACGTGTTGGTCTGCGGCTCGACGGACCCGGGCTGGACGCCGCTGTTCATGAACGCCGCCGCCCTGATCGTGGAACGCGGCGGGGCGCTGAGTCACGGAGCGATCGTCGCCCGGGACTTTGGCATACCGGCCGTCGCCCTGCCCGACGCCACCCGCATCCTCACCGAGGGCGAGCCGGTTCGCGTGGACGGCACCGAGGGTACGGTCCATCGCCTCGCCGCCGCCCAGGCCAACCCCCAGGAGGCCCGCCATGCTTGAGACCTTCCTCTCCATCGCGGACGTCCTGCTGGGCTGGCTGCTGTTGCTGCCCGGTGGGCTGCCAGCGGTCGCGCTGGCCGGCGTCTCCGGCGTGGCGATGGTCCTGGTCCGCCGCATCGTGACCGACCAGGAAAAGCTCTCCCGCTGCGTCGCCGACCGCAAACGCCTCAGACAACTCACGCGCGAAGCAAAACGCCGGAAAGACAAAGCCGCCGCCGCCCGTCACAAGGCCACCCGCATGCTGGTACAGCTCAAGCTGCTCCGGGCGGAGGGTTGGCCTCTGCTGCTGAGCATCCCGATCATCGGCGCGGTGGGCACGTGGGGCTACTACCGCCTGGAGCTGCATCCGCCCCGTCCCGACGAGACGGTCACGCTCGAACTCTCGCTGCCGCCCTCCGCAACGGGATCGCTTGTGACGCTGGTTCCCCAGCCCGGCCTGCAGGCCGACCGATGGATCGTCCGCGCCCAACCCGGCCAGACAGAACCCACCCACGCCGTGGCACGATGGCAGATCAGCGCAGCCGCCCGCCAGGACGCCTACGCTCTGCAGATGCGAACGCGCGCGGCGACCCTGCAGCACCCCCTGCGCGTCGGTCAGCCCACCTACGCCCCAACCGTCCGCCAGCACGACCCGCGCTTTGTGCTGCCCCAATCGGTGGTCTACCTCCGTCCGGCGAAGGTGCTCGGAGTGCTTCCGTGGTTCGCACCCACCACCGCCGTGGGCACCTTCCTGCCGGCGTGGCTGGTGACGTACGTCCTGGTCGTGGTGCCGCTGGTGATCCTTCTCAAGGCGGTGTTCCGGGTACACTGACCGGGCCAGGCAAAACGTCCATGATTCCCCTCGCTCCGGTTCGTGTCCCACACAGAAGCGATCGGGGACATCACTTTGCGAAAAGCGCAGCTTTCTGCAAAAACCGATGCTCCTGTCCCTGTTCGTGGTTGCATATACTGCAGAATCGCAATGGAACCCGCCATTCCCGCGGCCGAGCAAGTGGTGGACAGCACCAGCGGGCGCGGGACCTGGTCCGCGGACAACGGGAAGGAGACCGATTCGTGAAACTTCATGTGCTGACTCTTCTGTTGGTGTGCGTCGCGTGCGCGTGGACACCTCTCGAGGCGCGGGCGGATTCGCCCGGGGCGATCCTGCTGCCCGAGGGCGCCCCGTGGCGCGTGTTCCTGACGTCCGCGAAGCTCAAGAAGCACAGCGTCGAGGCCGAGGGATACACGCCCGCGCCGCCGGAACAATGGGAAACGCTCGAATACAACGACAAGGGCTGGGGGCGCTACAGCAGCGATCTGTCCGAGGCCATCGGCGAGTATGGCTCGGAGCAGGACCCCGGCCGTGACATTCTCTGTCTGCGGACGCGATTCGGCGTTGCCGACGCGGACAAGCTCACGGACCTGACGTTGACGATGGAATACCGCGGCGGCGTGGTGGTCTACGTCAACGGCAGGGAGATCGCGCGCAGGCACCTGGGCAAAGGCAAGCTCACCCCCGCCAGCCAGGCCGACGCGTATCCGCCCGAGGCGTTCGTCGACCCGGAGGGCAATCAGCTGCGTCGCACGTCGCGCCCGGCTGAGAAGTTCCGCGACCGCTACGAGAAGCGCATCCGCTCGGCGACGCTGCGCATTCCCGCAAGCGCCCTGCGAGACGGCAGGAACGTCCTGGCCCTGGAGATCCACGCCGCACCGCTCAAAGGCATGCGCACCAGAAGCCGGGACGCATGGGCGACGGCAGGGCTTTGCAAGGCGGTCCTGACCAGCCCCACCGGCCGCGGCGCGATCCGCTACGCCGACGCGCTCAACAAGATCACCGTCTCCGACGCCACCCCGCTGGACACCATCGCCACCAAGCCCGGCCCCTACCGCGATGGATTTCTCTGGTGGAGGATGGCCGTCACACCGGCGGGAATCACGCGGGGCAATCCTTTCGAGCCGCTTCGCCCGATGCGCACCGTCGCCCCGCGCGGCGGGACCTGCTCCGACCAGGTCGTCGTCAGCGGGCCCAAGGCGTTCAAGGGCTTGCAGGCCGAGATCACCCCGCTGCGACACACCAACGGCAAGGCAACCCTGCCGTCGGGCAGCGTGCAGGTTCGCTATGCCCACCAGGCCCGCCACGAGGAGTTCTGCAACGGCCTTTCGCCCCAGCCGGCCGACGGCAACGCCGTCCAGCCGGTGTGGGTGCTGGTGGATGTCCCCCGCGACCAGACGCCCGGATGGTACACCGGCAAGCTCACTCTGCGCGTCGGCGGGCAGAGCTGGACCGTTCCCGTGGAGGTGCTCGTCTCGTCCTGGACCGTCCCCGACCCGAAGAACAACGCCACGCGCATCAGCATGTACCAGTCGCCCCAGACGCTGCTGGACACCTACAAGGTCCAGCCCTGGTCGGATGCACACTGGAAGCTGATCGAGAATTCGCTCCGTGCGATGGCCAAGAGCGGCAACGACGTGCTGCTGGTCCCGGTGGTCCTGGAGAACTACCTCCACCAGGAACACCCGATGATCCGCTGGGTCCGCAAGGGCGACGGGTATCAGCCCGATTACTCGATCTTCGAGAAGTACCTCGACCTGCACATCAAGGTCTTCGGGAAACCCACCGTGACCACCCTTCTGGTCTGGCAGCACAGCTTCGGCTGCCGAACGTGGTTCCGCGGGATGAAGAACAAGAAGGTCGGCCCGATCAAGGTCGCCCTGCTCGACCCGAAAACCGGCAAGACCACCCCCTTCGAAGCGCCCCACTACGGCAAGGGCGAAGGCGAGGACTTCTGGAAAACCATGATCGAGGGTGTTCGATCGCGCCTCAAAAAACGGGGCTGCGACGACGAATACCTCCTGCTGGGCGAAGTGTTCGACTCGCGCCCGTTGCAGCCGGCGGTCGACTTCTTCAAAAAGATCCAGCCGAAGATGCGATGGCAGGGATACGCCCACTGGGTGCGCGAGCCCAAACCGGTCAAAGGTCGGTTCATCGCCCACGGCGGCGTAGAGGTCGGATTCAAGATCGGGCCAAACGGCGGAGGCCTGCCCGAGCTGAGCCGGCACTGGCCGGACGTGGAGAAATCGGACCGGGAGTATCTCATCGCCCAGGCGGAGCGGACGACCATTCACTACGACTCCAGCCCGTTGTCCTACCGGGGCGTGCTCTACGGCGACCGCGACGGGGGCGGAACGCTCGGACGCATCGGGCTGGACTTCTGGCCAACGATTACCGACGACCGCGGCCGACTCCGCAGCCGATACGGCTCGCCGCCGAAGGAGGGCTGGCTGTGGCGCGGGCATTGCCCGTCGCTGACAAGCCCCGGCCCCGACGGTGCCGTCATCACCACCCGCGGACAGATGTTCCTGGAAGGGCTCCAGGAGACCGAGTGCGCCGTGAAGCTGGCGCGGGCATTGCAGACGGGCTCGCCCGAGACCAAGGCCCGCGTCGAAACCCTCCGCGCCCAGCGGAAGGATTCCTGGATCGTCGGAAACTCCCTCTCCCAGGCGACCATCAGCCTGGACTGGCAAGCCCTGGCTGCGCGCGAATACGCCCTGGCCGCCGAACTGGAAGGCGGGAAGGGCGAGAACCTATGGACCAATCCGCCGGCGACGCCGGCAAGTGGAGAATAAGGCCGAATGAAGACTTCCCCGCACCTGCCCGCCGTCATGGCGACCTGGCTGATTCTGTCGGCCTGCATACCGGCCTATGCACTGGTGAACCCCAACTTCACCGTGGTGGACCTCCACGCCGCCAGCTCGGAGATTCTCTCGCTGCGCGTCTCACCGCCGGACAACGGCACACTCACCGCCCGGGTGGTCAAGACGCTGTCCGGCAAGGCTGCCAAAAACGACGGAAAACGAACGCTCACACTGGACTTCAGCCGATCGGACATCGCCAGGGAAGACCTCGTCTCGGCGATGGACGACGCGAACTCTGTCACCGGCGTCCTGTTCGTCCGCAAGGAGAAGAACGAGGACGGCGAGGTGGTCGGCTCGCTGCAGATCGGCACGACGTGGGTGGGGCTGATCCGCACCGGGCAGAACCAGTGGGACATCGTCGAGGACCCCGACGACCTGGAGACCGTCTGGGCGGGCTCGTCCAGCCAGCTTCTGCGGGCGGTGCAATACGTCCAGAACAGCCCCTCGGCACGGTTCCCGGTGAGTTCGGGACTCTCGTGGTCGGAAAGCAGCAAACTGGCTGCCCTGAGCGGAACGGTTCATGGCCAATTGCTGACCACCGACGGAATCGTCATTCTCCATGACGGCGGCGACCGCGTATATCGGCCCGGGTTGAAGGGCGCGATGCCCACCGACGTCACGAAATCGCTGGCCCTGACCAGCCGCTCGCGTGCGCTGGCGGCCGGGGATTTCAATGGCGACGGCAAGACCGACCTTGCCTCGTGGGACGGCAAGCGGGTCGGCCTCGTGTTGCGCAAAGCAGACGGGACGTTCGCCGCCCCCTCGAAGGGGGTCGCCCTGCCTGTATGCCGTTCGCTGCATGCCCTCGATGGCCGACTCGTCGCCGCCGGCAGCACGGACGTGGCCATTCTCACGCCCGACGGGAAAGGCGGGTTCACCGTCGGCCGTCTGCGGGCACCTGCCGAGACGAAGCAACTCGGCGCCGGCGGGTCAGCCGTCGTCGCCGACCTGAACCGGGACGGGCGGGCGGACATCCTGCACGTCTTCGAGAAGGGCCTGGTCTTCCACGCGGGGACCGGTTCGCCCGGGGCGTTCGCGAAACCCACCGTCCAGCGGATCGACGTGGTCAAGGGCCCGGTGGACACCGCCTGCGGCGACTACGACGCCGACGGTCGGCTGGACGTGATGGTGGCCGGCGAGGGCGGCGTGACGCGATTGACGCAGGACGCCGCGGGGCGATGGCGGTCGGCGATGAAAGAGACCGGCGAGTTGGCCGCTGCGGTCGGTGCGGAGAACACGCAGGCGCCGGTCGGGAGCATCGTCGCTGCCGACCTTCGTGGAGACGGCAGGCAGTCGATGGCGGTGTTCTCGGCCAAGGCGGCGCCGGGCCTGTTCTACGCCCGCGGGTTCGGGTGTTTCGCCATCGCGATCTCGCTGACCCGCTCGCAGGAATCCAACGACGCCTACGACGCCCTGACCGGAGGACAGCAGGCCGGCGTGGTGACCGATCTCAACGGCGACCTTTCGCCCGATCTGCTGGGCGTGGATCCCGACGGGAACGTCTGGGCGGCAATCACCGAGCCGGACCGTCTCCGTCGCTTCGCCGTGACCACCTCAGCCCCGCCGGGCGGCGGGCCGATGACGGTGAGCGTCTCGATGGGCAAACGTCTGCTGGGCGTTCACGTACTTCGGCCGGGCCAACCGACCACCCTCGCCCTTCCCCGGGCGGGCAAAGTGACGCTCTCGTGGAAGTCGCCCGACGGCAAGGACATCGATCGGCCGATCGTGGTCACACGCCACGTCTCGCTCGGACCGTTGCACCCCGCCGGTGGCTGAAACGTCGCATGGGCGTCAGACCGTAGGGCCCGCAACTTGTTGCGGGCGCGATCGCCGGGTGAGACTATGAAGCAAGCCTCCTTCGTGTAAGCTCGGGGTCGTTGGTTTAATGCCCCAAACACGAAAGGAGACTTGCGATGCTTTACGTAGGAATGGATGTGCACTGGAAGACGACGTCGATCTGCATCATAAACGAGATGTGCCAGAAGGTCAAGGCCGGGTGCCCGGGCTTGTGGCGTTTCGACTGAGCTTGCGAAGGAGAAACGCAGCAACCCGGTAGTCGCGATGTCCGACCACTACCAGGATCGCAATCCGGACCAACCGGGTTGCTCAGCTCGCTTGGGCTCGCTGCACAACACCGGGCACCCTTGGTTGGGGCTCGCTGCACAAACCGGGGCACCCTTGGTTTGGGGCTCGCTCAAGATGGGGCTTCAACGTCGCACGGCCTTCCAGGCCGTGTTCGCCGAAGGCGAAAACAATACAGAACAGAACATGGGCTGGAAGCCCATGCGACGCGATGACCGTAGGGCTCGCAACTTGTTGCGGGCGCGATCGTCATTTGTCGCATACCCGTACTTCTCCGACTCGGGGATTCTCCCATTGCACGTGGGGCGTCGGCTGCGGTCAATTCCGGATGGCGCCCTGATTGCAGGATCCTGATTCTGTGCAACAATGGGGTGTAGCACAGCAGGGCCAACGGGCCCGGGAAAGGACGACCATGCAGCCCCCCATTCGCTTCGCTCCAACACACCCGATGCAGCCGGTGATCTGCCAGACAACGTCGGATTCCGACGAAACGCGCACCATTACCAGCAACCCGCGCCTCCGACTGGCGACGGAGCGGTATCATCGGGCGAGTCATCCAGCCCTGCCGGCCGAGCTGATCCCGACCGGTTGTACCCGGGTCGGCCACACGGATGTGTAGACGCTTTACTCCATCGACAGGAGAACGCCCTATGTCGGCCATGTGCCCCTATCGCAAGAAACACCCCTGCTCAGAGTATATCGAAACCGCCGCGGAGATCTCAGCCAGTCTGGCTGAGCGCATCGAGGACCACTACTGCTGCGGGGACTACCCCTCGTGCAGCCGTTACCAGGCGGCCCGGCAAGGCTCGCTCATCTCCGAGCCGGACCTGGCGCCCTGGACGGACATCCATCACGCCCCGGGGGGAACGTACGTCTCCCACTCACGCCAGGACCACCACGCCGGGCGGGCAGACCAGGTCGGGCGGTCACGCTCCGAGTGAGGAATCCGCATCTTCCCCGTCGGGCAGGCGGAGTTTGAATCGGCTGCCGTCGCCCTTGACGCTTTCGATCTCGACCGTTCCGCCGAGAAACTCCGCGCGTTCCCGTATGGTCAACAGGCCCAGACCGGTCCCGTCGCCGCCCGGTTCGATCTCGGCCGGGTCGAACCCGTCACCGTCGTCGGAGATTTTCATTTCCACGCATTCGGCCCCTCGGCACAGCGACAACGCCGCCGTCCGAACACCGGAATGCTTGACCACGTTGAACAGCAACTCACGGGCCGCCTTGAACAGGAACCCGTTGAGCTGCTCGCGTCGAGGGGCGGTGTCTGCGTCGATCGACAGTTCGATCTCCAGGCCGTGACGCTCTCGCATGTCCTCCGCCAGCCACTTCAGGGCGGCGGGCAACCCCGTTGATGAAGGACGGCCGGGTGCAACTGGTGGGAGAGGTCCCGCGTCTGGGCGATGGCCTGGGAAAGAATCGAAGAGATCTCCTCGAACCCCTTGGCCACCGAGTGTTCCACAGACGCCTGGGGCGCGAGGGCGTCCAGCTGGAACCGGGCGGCTACGAGCATCTGCTGCAGCTCGTCGTGGAGGATCTCCGAGAGACGATGCCGCTCGCGGTCCTCAGCCCGCGACAGCTGCAGCGTGAGCGACCGGAGCTGACCCGCTCGCTTTTCCTGCTCACAGTTGAGCTCGTAGAGTGCAATATTCCGTTTGCGAAGGACCTGCTCAGCCAGTTCCTGGCGGGCGACGGCGGTCTCCATCTCGCGAATGGTCCGGCGCAGCTCGATGGTGCGTTCGTCGACGGTCTGTTCCAGTTGCCGACGGGCCTCGCGCAGGGCAAGCTCGGTCTCCTTGCGTTCGGTGATGTCCACGTTCATGCCCACCCACTTGACGATCTTTCCGTCCGCGTCGTGGATGGGAGCCGCCCGCACGACCGTCCAGCTGTATGTGCCGTTGGGGCGCTGCAGGCGATACTCAGCCTCCAGGGGCTCACCGCCGGCCAGCGCGTTCTTCCACAAATCAAGGGCACGCTCCCGGTCGTCGGGATGAACCGCCTCGATCCAGCCTTCCGCCAGCATCTGCTCGAGATGCTGACCGGTGAACTCTCGCCAGGACGGGGAGTCCTTGATTAAGAGCCCCTCGGGGGTGGTTTCCCAGACGGCCTGGGCGGAGCTTTTCACCAGCACGCGGAACCGTTCCTCGCTCTCTCGCAAGGCCCGCTGCGCCCATTTCTGCTCGGTGATGTCCATCGCGAAACCGCGAGTGCGAGCAGGTCGTCCGGCGTCGTCGTACTCCATCAGTCCGCGAACGAGAATCCAGCGCAGCTGACCGTCCGGGCGGACGATGCGGTGCTCTGTGGAAAACCGGCGGGCTTCGCCCCGGTCGCTGTGGCTGCGTACTTCGGCGAGGACCCGCTGGCGGTCGTCCGGATGGATGCAGGCCGGGATGGTGTCTTTGAGCTTGACCTCGTCGTCCGGCGCGAGGCCGAGGATGTCCTTGAACTGCGGCGACCAGTAATCTTCGCCGGTCTGCAGGTCTCGACTGTAGGCGCCGAGTCGGGCGGCCCAGGCGGCCAGCCGGTAGCGCTGCTCGCTGAGGCGGACGGCCTGTTCGGCGGCCTTTCGTTCGCGCAGATCCACCCCGATGCCGATCATCGTATCGTCGGTGAGACGGACATTGGCCCAGTCGATGGGAATCTGCTCACCGCTTTTGGCGGTCCCCAGAAGCTCGCGCCAGCCGGTACGGAGCGAACCCATATAGGCCTCCACCTCCGCCCGGTAACTCGGGTCGGGGTAGACCTTCTTCATGAAGTCGCCGTCATTGGCGTCGTCGCTGGTCCAGCCGAGCACTTCCGTGGCGTGGCGGTTCAGCGTAAACCGCTCCATCCGCGGGTCCCACATCACCAGCAGCACGGGGATGGTATCCACGATCCGCTGGAGCAGTTCGCGCTGGTACTCCAGTTCCTGTTCGGCGCGGCTGCGGGCGGTGATGTCCGTAAGCGTCACGCGGTACGCCTCGTCGGTGGCCTGGTCCGCGCAGGCAACCACCTCCATCCGGGCGTGGATCGTCTTTCCGTCAGGCCGATCGAGGCGAAGCTCTCCATAGCGGGGCTCGTCGCTTCCCGCGTCGCGCAGCAGGACGTAGCAGGCGTCGCGATCGTCGCGGGCAACCAGCGTCTCGAGGCGGTTTCCGATCATGGTCGACCGCTCGCGACCACACAGCCGGGCCGCGACGAGATTCGCCTGGAGCACCTCGCCTTTCGGGCCGACCGTCAGATAGCCCACCGGGGCGAACTCGTACAGGTCGCGGTAGCGGTTGCGGGCCTCGGCGAGCTGGTCGTGGGCGCGGCGGAGTTCCTCATTCTGCACCTCAAGCTCCACCTGGTGGACTTCCAACTCGTGGATCAACTCGGACACATCCGTGGTATTCATCGCGTCGAGGTCTTTCCGTCGCCGGCGCAGCCGGGCCATCGCTTCGGCACGAATCGACTCGAGATCCGAGCGTGTATTGTCCCCTGCATAGTCAGTCATCATGATGTCTCCGCGATGTCCCTGAAGCTCGAGAAAACCCCGCCGTCGGTATCCCATCGTCGCGGGGGCTTGCGACCTTGAGACCCGTCCCCTTGCCGCTTCTTTCTGCCTTCTGACATGCACTCTCCTCGGGAGTAGGCGAAGCCCGGATCGGCCCGGCCATGCATGCCCATTGTAGAGACCCGCAGCGCGTGCAGACAAAACCATTTCGTTCAAAATCGGAATA
>CAZFPT010000049.1:10119-13060 GCA_964521005.1 uncultured Planctomycetaceae bacterium
ATTGTAGAGACCCGCAGCGCGTGCAGACAAAACCATTTCGTTCAAAATCGGAATAATATCGGGGGAAGGAACGGCGCAAGATCGCCCGGAACCCGGAGTTGCGAGAGGCAAGATGTCCTGCAGCGTCGGCGCCGTTGCCCCGGGGAGGCCGTTTCACCGGCGGGCGACCTCCTCGCGCATGCGGAGAAAAAGCGGGCGTGGGAGTGTCCGAAGCTTCAGTCTGCCTCGGCGCGGGGGCGCCATTTCTCTTCGAGATTCTCGGAGACGCCCGGGTCGATCTCGCCGGGAAGCCTGGTGGTTACCGAACCGTCGCTCCAGAGGACATTCACCCGTCCGCCGTGGCGCATGTGGACCCTGTCCATCTCGCGGGCCCAGCTGTCGGTGGCGGCGTGGTCGTCGGCATTGACAACGTCGGCGACGATGCGCTCGTAGTCCACCAGCAGGATCTTCCGCTCGCCTCGCTGGAGCTTCGGGGCCCGGTTGTTCATTCCATAGCTTGCGGGCTGCCATTCGTTGGTGTGACTGTAGGTCATCCCATTCTTGATGGTTTCGCCCTGGACGCCGTTGTACAGCCACTTCTCGCCGTGCTGCACCTTCCAGCCGATCCCCTCGACGAGGGCCTTTTCGTCGGTCTTCTCGATGGGCACAAAGGAGAACTGGTGCTCATGCCCCCAGCCGCTGGATCCGCTGTCGTAACTGCTTCCGGCATCGCTGCCGAACTTCAGCCAGTTCCTGATTCGCAGCGTGGTAAACACCAGCGCCTGGTCGGGCTTCGAGCCGTAACGGTCCTTGCGATTCTGGTCGACGCTTCGCCCTGTCCCGTCCCACCCGATGGTCGCGAACAGCGGATGCTCGTTGGTCATCGGAACGTAGAACGCCGTCTTTACCCCGTCAATATTGTGATACAGCATCCATTCATAGCCCGGGGCCGAGACGAACTCGTCAAACCCCTCGGCGCTGGGATCCACCCCGTTCCACAGCGGGTCCAGCAGTTCGTCCGACGGGCAGGACAGCACCCCGCCGTCGCCTCCGAGATACTGCCCCAGAAGAGCAGGCCAGGCGTACGGCTCGCCAACGGTCGGGCGGGCGGTTCCCGCGCCGGTTCCGGCGATGTCGGCACCGCGATTGGTGTACGCCACGCCGAGGGAGTTCAGGTTGGCTGCGCACTGTGCCAGCCGGGCCGCCTCCCTGGCCTTGCCGAACATCGGAAGCAGCATTGCGATCAGCAATACGACAATCGCGATGACCACCAGCAACTCCACAAGGGTGAAGCCTCGGAAACAGGTTCGTCTACGGCTCATGGCAACTCTCCATACGTCCGGTTGAGCTTCTCCTGGAATTCCTTGACTCGGGCGGAGTCCTTGATGCTGGACCACATCCGGCGATACGCCTTGGCGGCCACCTTTTCACGAACGGCCTTCGAGTCGCTCTCGGGCTCGATGCGCGGGCCCAACATCCGGGCAGCCGCCGAACGCGCCCGGACCCGCTCGGCGTGCGAGCCGGATTCCAGACTGTCGAAAATCAACTCCATGCTCTTGTAGTCGTAGTGCTCGCCCAGCCCCTTGATGGCGGCAGCCCGCACGGTGGGGTCCGGGTCGTCCCGCGCAATGCGACGGAGCTGGGGAACAGCCACCGACCGGCTTTCGCGGGAGATCGCAACGGTGGCGGCCTCGCGATTATCCGTGGGAGCGGACTTCTCGTACGTCAGGTCGGTGAGAGGATCGTCCTGGAGATCGGACGGAGAACCATCCAACAACTGCCATACCAACAGTCCCACAGCCACCAGCAGGAAGCCCCCTGCCAGAATGGTCGCCTTCTTTGTACTCACTACGACATTCCTCACAAGTTGCTCACATCATCCTTGCACGACCAGAACGAACACGTCCAACCCTGTTATCGGCCGGCAGGACGAACTCGATTATCACTATACACCATTATCTTCGCATAAACGCAACATGTCAACAGCATTTGCGGCCCCGTTCACCGCTCGTGCTGACAGTTGGGGCAGTACCAGCCGCGTCGTCCGCTGACGGTGATGTCCTTGATCTCGCCGCCGCAGCGGGGGCAGGGCTCGTCGGGACCCCGCCGACCCAGCAGCCAGCCGGCGGGCATGTCGCGCGCGTCGGCGCCGTTCCTGGTGGCGGTGGTCAGAACGCGCGCCATCACGCGATGGAGCCTGCGGAGCGTTTTCTCGTCGAGGTCTCCCGCGCAGGCCGACGGATGCACGCCGGCCTGGAAGAGGATCTCGTCGGAGTAGACGTTGCCGATGCCCGCGATGACCGACTGGTTCATCAGTGCGCTCTTGATCGCCCCGCGCCGCCCCTGGAGCAGGCCCACAAACGCCTCGGCGTCCAGCTCGTCGCTCAACGCATCGACGCCGACGTCGTGCTCGGCCAGGACGGTCTCGATGTCCTCCGCCCACGAGACACGCCCGATCATCCGCTGGGAGAGAATCGCCAGGCGTTTCCCGTCGGCAAGGTGCAGCACGAAGCGGGTGTGCTCCGGCGGGTCGCCCTCGTCCCTGGCGTAGTCAACGTTACCCGTCATGCCGAAATGCATCACGAACACGCCCTCGTCGCTGAGCGGCGCGAACAGCCATTTGCCGTGTCGCACCGTAGCCGCCAGCTGCCGACCTTTCAGCCGATGCTGGAGCTTCTGGCGGGAGACGCCTTTGACGAATCGCTCGTCGAGACATTCGGTGCTTTCGATCCGCTGATGCAGCGAGGTGGCATCGAGATACTTCTTGAACACCGCGACATCTGGCAGTTCTGGCATGGCGGACTCCTCTGGTGGAAGCAACGCTCACCACCATGCTATCGACCCGCCCGGCCGCCGAGCGGCTTCCCCGCCGGTCGCTTTTTCCAGCGGTGGGCTTCGGAGCAGTTCACGCAGCGCAGAGGCCGCCGACCCCTTTTGAGGTTTTCTGCGAAGCCATCCAAAA
>CAZFPT010000049.1:13160-19925 GCA_964521005.1 uncultured Planctomycetaceae bacterium
ACGCAGCGCAGAGGCCGCCGACCCCTTTTGAGGTTTTCTGCGAAGCCATCCAAAAATCGGTGGGCTTCGGGGCAGCCGTAGGGCTCGCAACTTGTTGCGGGCGCAATCACCGCCCAGCCTGCCCGTACCCTTTCGCCTTTCACATAGCTGTCTTCGGCCGCGGGGCAAAAACCGCCGCCGGGCCGTTCAGGCCCCTACAATGCCCTGAATCGGTCGCCGCCCGGTCGGCCGTCAGCCCATGAACATCAGCCCCGTACAATCTGCCCGACTCTCCGCCCTGATCCTCATCCCGGCCGTCCTGCTGACGATTGGCTGCGGAAAAGAGGAACCGCCCGCCCGCGAAAAACCCGTTCCCGTGCGCGTCTGGACCGTCCAACCAGGCACGTTCCACCGGACACTCCGGAGCGTCGGAAATCTGCGAGCAGCCCGTCGGGTGAGCGTGCGTGCCGAGACGCCGGGACACGTTCAGGACATCCGCTTCAAGCGTGGGCAGAAGGTCTCCGTCGGCGAGGTCCTCATCGTGCTTAAGGACGAGGAACTCGCCAAGCAACTCGCCGCCCGCCTCGCCCAGCGGGACGAACTGAAGGTCCGCGCCGCCGATGCCCGGAGAAGCCATCAACGATATCTCGACGTGTACGAGAAAGGCGCCGCCACCACCGAGGAAATGGACCGCATCCGTGCCCGGTGGAAGGCGCTGGAAGCCCAGGTTCGCCGAATACGCGCCGAGATCGAGCTGATCCGCGAGCGCATCAGGGACACCCGCGTGCGAAGCATGACAGCCGGCACGATGGGCGACCACCTCGTGGACGTGGGCGACTTCGTGGACGTGGGCGATCCGCTGGCGACGCTCGTGACCCGCTCAGCCCTGGAGATTCACCTCACGGTCGGCCAGCAGGAGATGGGCCAGGTCGCCCTCGGGCAGACCGTGCGGTTCACCGTGGACGCATGGGCGGGGCGGACGTTCACCGCGACCGTCTCGTACGTGGCGCCGAGCGTCCTGGAGAGTACGCGTGAACTGCCGCTGATCGGGCTGGTCGACGACCCCAACGGCCTGCTGCGTCCGGGCACGTTCGCCAAGGCCCGGCTGATCACGGCCGTCCGTCGCGACGTACCCACCATCCCCGAGGAAGCACTCATCTCCACCCGGGAGGGCTACGAGGTGTTCATCGTCGAGGACGATACCGCCCGGCGACAGAATGTCAAAGTCGGTCTGCGACGACCCGGATGGGTGGAAATCCGCCAAGGCCTCGAACCGGGCGAAACCTCGTCCGCACCGGCCAACTGAAGCTGCGCGAAGGAAAGAAGGTCCGCATCGTGGCCGACACCACCACCCAGCCGACCAGCCAACCGGCAACGCGACCCGCCTCCCCACCGGCAGAAGAGGACCGCCCATGATCTGGAATTTCACCATCCGCCGACCGGTGCTGACGATGGTGGTGTTCATCGCGGTGGCCGTCTTCGGTTTGTGGGCCTGGACGGCCATGCCGCTGCGGGAGAACCCCGACATCGAGTTTCCGGTGGTGAGCGTGAACGTGGTGTTCCCCGGCGCCGAGCCCGAGGTCATCGAGACCGAGATCATCGACCCGCTGGAGGAGGAGATCAACACCGCCGAAGGGCTCAAGCGTCTGGAGTCGACCGCGCGGGCGGAGGTGGGCACGATCACGGCTGAGTTCGAACTGTGGCGCGACGTGGACATCGCCACGCAGGACGTTCGCGACCGCGTGAACCGCGCCCTGCGCGAACTGCCTGACGGAATCGAACGCCCGATCGTGCGGCAGATCGATCCGGACGCCCAGCCGGTGATGTGGATCGCCCTGACCGGAGACCGTCGCTGGAACGCCGTCTCGCTGAGCACCTACGCCGACGAGACGCTGCGGGAACGCCTCCAGAACATCCGCGGCGTCGGCCGGGTGATCATCGGCGGCGAGCGGCGATACGCCGTCCGCGTACGCCTGGACCCGGAAAAGCTCCGGGCCCACAACCTGGAAGCCGAAGACGTCATCGCCGCCATCCAGGCCAACAACGTGGACCTCCCCGCCGGGCGGATCGAGAGCGAGCAACGCGAGTTCCTCGTCAAAATGCACGGGCAGTTCGACAGCCCCGAGCCGATCAACCGCATCATCGTGGCCGTCCGTCGCGGGACCGCCATTCGCATCGAGGACGTCGGAGAAGCCTACGCCGGCGTCGAGAACGACCGCCAGAGCGCCAACTTCGTCGGCCAGACCGCCATCGGACTGGGCATCGTCAAACGATCCGGAGCCAACACCGTCGCCCTGGCGTCGGCCGTCCGCGAACGGATGTCCGAGCTGGCCAAGGACTTCCCGGAAGGGCTCGAGCATACCATCGCCACGGACAACTCGGAGTATATCGAAGCCAGCATCCGCGACCTGGTGCTGACGATCTTCCTGGCGACCGGCCTGGTGATCGTCGTGGTGCTTTTCTTCCTGCGAAGCGGGTGGGGCACGTTGATCACCTCGCTGTCGATTCCGGCGAGCCTGCTGGCCGGCGTGACGATAATGTCCTGGCTGGGGTTCAGCCTCAACACGCTGACCATGCTGGGATTGATCCTGGCGATCGGAATCGTCGTGGACGACGCCGTGGTCATCCTGGAATCCGCCAAACGCAAGCGGGACGCCGGCAGCGAAGCAAAACCGGCCGCCCGCGTGGGGACTACCGAGGTCGCCTTCCCCGCCATCGCCAACACGCTCGCCCTGGCAGCGGTCTTTATCCCCGTGGCGTTCACCGCCGGAATCATCGGACGGTTCTTCTACGAGTTCAGCCTGACGGTGGCGGTTACGGTGTTCGCCTCGACGCTCACCGCCCTGACCCTCACGCCCATGCTCTGCTCGAAGCTGCTCAAGCCCACCGAACGCGAGGGCAAGCTCGCCTCGACCGCCCGCAAGAGCGTGGACCGCCTGGGCGAGGCGTACAGCCGACTGCTGGAAGGGGCCTTTGCCCACCCGCTGGCGACCGTGGGGGCCGCTGTGCTGGTATTCGCCGTGACGGCCTTCGCAGCCACCAGACTCTCCACCGAGTTCCTGCCGACCGTCGACCGCTCGCAGTTCCTGATCTCTTACGAAATGCCCGAAGGCGCCACCCTCCGGGCGACGCAGGAGCAGGCCAACCGCATCGGCGAGGTGCTCCAGAACAGAGACGACGTGAAACACTATTTCAGTGCCATCGGCCTGTCGCGCGGCGAAGGCCCGGGCCGGGTGAACAACGGCATCGCGTTCGTTCGGCTGACGCCACGGGACCGGCGCGAGCTCCACCAAAGTCAGATTGCCCAGCAGTTGCGGGAGCAGTTCAGGGAGATCCCCATCGGCCGGGCTTACGTCATCGAGTTCGGCCAGACCGGTCTGGGAGCGGGGGCAGAGGTGCAGGTCGCTCTGCAGCACCCGAATCTGGACGAACTGGCCCGCCGGCAGGAAGCCCTGATGGGCTGGATGCGTGATCGGGGCCTGTTCACCGGCGTCAACTCCAACCTGAAGATGAACAACCCCGAGGTCAACCTCTGGCCGAGGCGGGACAAAGCCACCAACGCCGGCGTCACCGTACTGGACCTCAACGAGACATTCCAGCTGTTGCTGGGCGAGCCGGACGTCTCCGAGATCGAGCGCGAAGCGCAGCGGTACGAAGTGATCCCGGAGATCGTCTTCAAGGGCGGGATGGTTCCCGAGATGATCCAGTCGATCTATGTCCGCAGCGCCGACGGCAACATGATCTCCGCGGGCGACCTGCTGCGCAGCGAGGTCGGCGTCGGGCCCAGTGCCATTCACCACTACAACCGCATCCGCTCGGCGACCATCTCGGCCTCTGCGCCTCCCGGGGCGTCTCTGGGTGATGCGGTCGGAGCTCTTCAGGCCCGTCTTGAAGAGCAACTTCCTCGCCGGTTTGACTATGTTTTCGCGGGTCGGTCGCAGGATTTTCGGGAGTCGTTCCGGAATCTGCTGGTCACCATCGCGATGGCTGTGCTGTTTATCTATCTGGTGCTGTCAGCCCAGTTCGAGTCGTTCGTTCAGCCGCTGATGATTCTGATCGCCCTTCCTCTGGCGTGGTCCGGAGCGTTCGGGGCCCTGTGGCTGTTCGACATGCCGTTGGGGATCGTCTCGTTCATCGGGCTGATCATGCTGACGGGGATGGCCACCAAGAACGCGATCCTGCTGGTCGACTACACCAACGTGCTGGTCGCGCGGGGTCGCTCGCTGCGGGACGCCGCCCGGGAAGCGTCGGCCGTCCGCTTCCGTCCGGTGGTGATGACGACGGTTTCGACGGTTCTGGGACTGCTTCCGATCGCCCAGGGGTTCGGCTCCGGCGGCGAAGCCCGCGCCCCGATGGGCGTAGCCGTAGCGTTCGGACTGGCGGTAACCACCGTCCTGACGCTGGTGTTCCTGCCGGTGGTGTACGTTCTGGTAGGCAACGTAGCAGTTCACGCAGCGCAGAACTCCCCTTAGTCTTTTGAGGGTCCTGCGAAGCCATCCAAAAATCTGGTGGGCGAAGCCGTTGAGAGGCTCCACCGGCGTCATGCCCGCCCGCAGGAGACCGACCAATGAAGCTCGTGCAGATCAGCTTTCCGTTCGAGTTCACCGAGGAGATCGAACGCATCCTCGCTGAACGCGAAATCACCGACTATCTCCGTGTGGGGATGATCGCCGGCCACGACAGCGACGGCAAACACACCGGCTCGCAGGTGCATCCCGGCAGCCTGACCCTCATCAATGCCCAGGTCGGCGACGACGACCTCGACGAACTGCTGGACGATCTGGAGGAGTTCCGCGCCGCGCGTCAGACGCACAATTCGCTCTCTGCCGTGGTCCTGCCTGTCGAGCGGCGTATCGGGGAAGAGCCCGCCGGTGAGGACGACGAACCGTCCTGATGCCCGGGCTGACTACCCTTGGCCCGACCGTTGCGGTCGGCTATGATGGCCGACACTGAGGACCTGCCTGCAGGCAGGCCGCCGCCTGTACGCCAGACCGCTGGAGACCCGATGAGCCTGCGAAATACACTCCGTCCGTACCTTCTGCCCGCCGCGTTGTGCGCCCTGGTCGGCTGCGCCGGCCCGTCAGAGGTCCCCCGCTCCGGCGAGCCGGCAGGCAGCACCGCCGGCAGCGAACTTTCACTTTCGGACATCACCAACGACGATTGGCCCGACTGGACCCGCGCCCTGCCGTGGGATCGCGTGGTGAACGTCAAAAACGCCCCGGGCGAGACCTGGGACGACCGCATCGCCGCCGCCCAGAACCAACTCGGCGACGCCGGCGGCGTGGTCTACCTGCCCGCCGGCACGTATGCCCTGAAACACACCATTCGCCTGCGCGACGGCGTGATTCTCCGCGGCGCCGGGCCCACCCGCACGCCCGACGCCCGACGGGCCACCTACGCCCAGGCCACGAAGCTGGTCTTCCCGCGATACCGGTTCTCCGCCAGGGGCGAGGGGACGCCCAAAGACTCCGCCTTCAAGGGCATCGAGTTAGCCGACCCGTCCGCCAACGATGTGGGCGTGGTGGACCTGCACATCGAAAACGGCCACATTCATCTCGGCAAGCGAGACGGCTTCGCCAGGCGGTTCGCGCGGGGTCAGGCAGGTCGCCGCTGGCTGATCTGCGGCAATATTGTCCGCAACGCAGCCGTGCTTGATCCACGCATCCCCGCCGCCTTCCAGCACCCCTGGCAACGCTGGACGCTCCGCGACGCTGCCGCCATCTGGTGCTTCACCGGTGGCGACGTGCTCATCGCCAACAACCGCATTCCGCGCTCCGGGGAGGCGAGCTTCTCCCAGCCGGGCTTCCGGGTGTATCGCGGCAAGCCCGCCACCCACCAGAAGGTGAAAGACAAGACCGTCGTCACCATCGACGCCAGGCTGGACATGGACAACCGCCCCGGAATCGCCGTCAACGCCGGGCCTCTCGCCCGGGGGCTGGAGATCTGGTGGAAGCATGGCCGCGTGACCGACCCACCCAGCGGCGGGGACCCGAATATCCCGCCGGCGTGGGGGCTGGCCGAAGGCATCGACATCCGCCGGAACCACGTCTACTGCACCGGTCGGGCCGCCATCGAAACCAGCGGCGACGGGGCATACGTGGGCTTCAACGTCATCCGCTTCGAGCCCGACGTGGTCCGCCCGACCTACACGGGGCTGACGCTGAGCAACTTCACCAACGACAATCGCGCCATCGAGATGAAAGGCTGGCGGTGGACCGTCGAGGGCAACGACTACGAGGTCTACTCGAACTACGGACCGGACGGAAACAAGTACGTCGACGGCGAGGGGATCATGCACGAGGCGTGGGAGAACGTCGGCGTCCGTGACAGCCGAATCGTCAACAACCGCGGCAATGCGTACATCTGCCTGTGGCGCGTGCCGGTGAAGGGCCTGGAAATCCGAGGCAATCACATCCGCGCCGCGGGCCAGGCGGCCGTGACGGTTCTAAGCATCACCAACCGCAACAAGCCCCTGCCCTGTCGCAACGTCGTGATCGAGGGCAACACCACCGAAGGCAGCGGAATCCGCATCGTGGGCGAGGGAACCGGCAACGTCATCCGTGGCAATCGACACCTGGACCTCCGCAGCCAGGGGTTCATCTCGAACTTCGCCCACGCCGAGACCTCAGACAACACCGGCTACGAGCACCGCCAGGGCAAGCCCGAAAAGTACCGCCAACACTGGTAGGCGGCGATTCGGTGATCCGCGTCGCATGGGCTTCCAGCCCATGGGCAGGCCGTAGGGCTCGCAACTTGTTGCGGGCGCGATCGCGGGTCGATGCGGGA
>CAZFPT010000050.1:0-17007 GCA_964521005.1 uncultured Planctomycetaceae bacterium
CGGCGGGCTTGGGGGACGGCCGAACCTTGCCTTCGGCGCTGCCGGAGCGGGACTCGCGTTTCTCGTAGACCCCGTCGTAGGTCCCGGCGATCTTCGCTTTGGTCACCGCCATGTCGATGGTGAACTCGCAGGGGATGTCGTGTGGCGGCACATAGCCGTCGGTTCCGATGACCACGTTGACCGGACCGGTGAGCCGATTTCCCTTGAGCTTCACGTCGGAGAAATTCACCTCGTGGGCGGCGTCGGTGTACCGCGGGCTGCGGGCCTTGGTATGCACTGCCTTGCCCTTGCGGAACTCGACGCTGATGCGCAGGTCGCTCTGGTTGGGCATGACCCCTTCGAGCACGAACTCGTGCATCGCGTTGGCCGGGTCCACCGTCGTGTCTTTGGGCACCTCGAACGTCCCCCAGACGCGATTGTTCACGCTTCCATGGGGCGTGATCTCGCGGCCTTGGTACCACGAACGGTACGTGCCCGAGGGACGATTGCACACCACGTCGGTGGTGAACTTCACGGTGTAGAGCCCGCTCTTGACGAGGTTGTTGCTCTTGAGTCTGGCGGTGAACTTACCGGAGAGCTTGCTGCCGGTCTGGGTGGCGGAGAACTTGACGATTTCACCGTCCCAGGCTGCTCGCGGCACGCGGGCCTTGATGGTGGCCGAGTCTGCGACGGCCTGACCGTCTTTCATTTCGAAGCTCAGGTCGGTCTCGAAGCATTTGTTCTGCCCGCCGCACCACTCGCGGCGGATCCGCAGGTTCACCGTGCCGGTTCCGTCGGCCACCGGGCGCGATTCGCCGGCAATCTTGCCCTTCACGGGGTTGGCCTGGAAGCGGTCGTCCCAGTAGCCGGCCACCGCGTTACCGTCGACCTCGACGTTCAGTTCCATCGGGTACGATCGACCCAGGACCAGCGCGTCGAATCGGCCATGCAGGCGGTCGTCCTGCAGCTTGAGCGTCTCAGGGAAGACCCAGTCGGGCACGGTGTGGTCGGGCCCGTAGGTGATCCAGCTCTGGACGATGTTGCCCTCTCGGGTGCTCAGGTGCAGCTTGAGGTCCTCGCCCTTGGGCGATTCGGCCGTAAAGCCCCGCCGGAAGGCCATCTTCAGCCCCTTTTCGTAGATACGGGCGTACTCCAGATCGACGGTGTATCTGGCGTTGGCGGGGTTCACCTTCTTCTGCCTGGGGGCGATCCGTGGCGGGTCTTTTCGCAGCTCCCAGCAGTTGACGGTGTACTCACAGCCTCGCTGGTACAGCCGTCCGTTGGCGTAGGTGGGCGTGGTCGACCAGAGGTTCTCGGGGTGGATCTGCCCGAGGTGTTCGGGGTTCTCAGGATCGGCCCGCAGCATCGCCAGCGAGTTGCCCTGCTGGAAGAAGATCCGCCCGTCGCCGGCGACCATGGACGAACAGCCCAGCAGCCCGCCGTCCACCACGGCCTTGAACTTGCCGGTCTCCAGCTCGACCACGCCGATCGCGCCTCGGCTGCGGGTGTCTTTCCATTTTCTCAACTGCTCGCGGGTAAATACCTCGGGCGCCAGCTTGTGGAGATAGTCCTGCTCCTCCTGTTGCCAGCGGCCGGGGTTCTTCAGGGGCATCCACACGTGACCTCGGTAGATCACCGGGCTTTCATACCCGCAGCGTACCGGGCGGCGCGACATCCAAAGGCGTTGCGGGCCTTCGAGTGTGAGCCTCAAGGCCGATCAGGCCTGGGCGTCCTCGCCGTCGTATCCCTGGGTGACGAGGATGTCGCCGCTGATGGGCGGAGTGTTTCCGCCGTAGCTGCCCGAGGCGGCGAGCTTGCTGGACCAGAGCTGCTTTCCGGTGCGGGCATCGAGACATTTCAACCCGCCGCGCGACAGGCCCAGAACGTAATGCTTGCCTTTGTGTTTCCAGATCACCGCAGCTCGCGTCGCGCCGGTAACGCCGGACGCTTGCCAGAGCTTCTTGCCCGTTTCGGCGTCGAAGGCGACAAACGCTCCCCCCGGCGTGTTGGTGACCACAATGTCCTCGCCGGCAGCGATCACGGGCGAGTCCCAGCCCCAGCCTCGGCTGCCTTCCAGCCCGAGCTCGTTGCGGGCCTGGGCGCGGGCCTGAGCATCGTCGTCGCACAGATCGCCGCTGTCGTTGTCCTCCGGTTCCGGTGAGTCGGGTTGGTTCTCGCTGTTTTCCCGGGCCTTCTGCCACCTGTAGTCGCGGTTGGGTTGGCGGGGCATCTTCCGCTCGCGAATGCACCAGGCCCGGTAACGAGCGGTGTGCTCCGCCCAGCCGTCGATGGGGCGGTCCCAGATGTGTTTGCCCGTCTCGGCGTCCACGCAGTACATCCGTCCGATGGTGCCCACCCAGTACGCCCTCCCGCCGGTGATGCATGGGATGTAATGGCCGCTGTGGGCATGCTCGATCATGTTCAGGCCCTTGGCAAACGATGCCTTCCAGATGGTCTGGCCGGTGTCGGAATCGATGCAGTAGAGTACGTCGTTGGCGGCGACGCGGCGAAGGAGCTCCGGGGCCCGGCGCAGCTTGCCCGGCGTGCGGCCGGCGACGGGCCCGTTGGGCTCGTAGGCGGCCACGTACACGCGATTGCCGGATACGATGGGCGCCCCGAACCCGCCGTTGCCGCACTGCCTGGCGGGGCGAACCGTGGAACGGTGCCAGTTGCTGGGCAGAGGACCTCGCTGCTCGCTGGCCCAGAGGAGCGTTCCGCCGGACCAGGAGTCGGCCAGCGTCGCGCCGCTGTCGGGAGCGGCGCCGCTGCCGTCAGACCCGCGCCACTGCGTGTAGTCAGCCGATTCCGAAGACCTCCCGCCGGCAACGCACCAGGCGGGCAGCGTGAGGATCAACAGGGCTGTGAGGGCTTTGGTTCTGGGCATGGCTCACCTCGATGGGATCGGAGTTGGGAACCGTTTGGCCCGCGCCGCGGGCCTTCCGGAAATGTCATCCTACCACAATGAAACGTCCCCGGCCACGCAAAGTAGTGTGTGAATGTTGCGTTTTCAGGCAAATCGCCGGAGGCAAAGGTTTTTCGCGGTTGGCGCAAACAAGCGGGGCGTGGCTGGCGTACAGTAGGGTGAGGGCGCCCGATCGACGGGCCCAAGCAGACCAGAGCGGGTGGTGAGCTCCCGAGTCGAAGGCGGTCCTGAGCCTTCGCATTTGTGGGTAGAAACACTTCTTTTAGTGCTTAATGGTCCGCGAAATCAAGTAAACCTTGACAAAATCAGGACAGAATCGGTATACTTCGCCGGATCATGGCTACCGCAACGCGCTCCAAGAGGACCCGCTCCACCGGTACCCGCAAGAAGCCCATCCGTACTTACGATGCGGCCTTGCGGTATCTCTACTCGCATACCGACTACGAGCAGATGCTCCGGGTCCGATACAATCGGGATACCTTCAGCCTCGACCGGATGAACGGGCTTCTCAAGAAGCTCGGGAATCCGCACAAGAAGCTCACCGCTGTTCATATCGCGGGAACCAAGGGAAAAGGTTCCACCGCGATGATGCTCGCGGCGATGCTCCAGAGCTGCGGGTACAAGGTCGGGCTGTACACTTCGCCGCACCTGTGCGATATCCGCGAACGGATCCGGGTGAACGGCAGCATGATCTCGATGGCCGCCCTGACGCGTGAGATCGCGAAGGTCGAGCCCATCCTCGAGAAGATGCGAAGCGACAAGCCCACCTTCTTCGAGATCTTCACCGCCCTGGCGTTCGACCATTTCGCCGACCAGGAGCTGGATATCGTGGTGATCGAGACCGGCCTGGGCGGGCGACTGGACAGCACCAACGTGCTGACTCCGAAGGTCTGCGGGCTGACCAGCATCTCGATGGACCACATGCACCAGTTGGGCAAGACGCTCAAGGAGATCGCCACCGAAAAGGCGGGCATCCTCAAGAAGAGCATCCCTGCCGTCTCCGTCCCCCAGCACCCCGAAGCCGAGCGCGTCCTCAGGAAGGTCGGCAAGGAGAATGGCACGAAGGTGCTGTTCGCCGGCAAGGACATCGATTTCAGCTACCGCGTGGAGTCTTCCCGCATGGATGGCTGCCACACGCGGGTATGCCTGACCACGCCGCGAAGCCGCTTCGAGCACCTGCCCGTTCCGGTCCTCGGCGAGCACCAGGCCATCAACTGCGGCCTCGCCTTGGCGCTGCTGGACCAGCTCAAAGAGACCGGCATGGAGATCGACGACGCCAAGGCCATCAAGGGCCTCAACGACGTCCACCTGCCCGGGCGGATGGAGTTGCTCTACAAGGATCCGCGCGTGCTGGCCGACGGGGCGCACAACGCCGCCTCGGTGCAGGCGCTGATGCGCGGAATCGGGCAGCACATCCCGTACGACTCGATGGTGATGATCTTCGGCTGCAGCGGCGACAAAGACATCGAGGGGATGATGGAGCAGATCGCCACCGGCGCCGATAAGGTGATCTTCACCCGGGCGACCAACAGCCCCCGCGCCGCCGACCCCAAGGAACTCGCGGCGATGTACGAGGAATACTCCGGGCGCGTCGCCCAGGTGATGGACAACCTCACCGAGGCGATCCGGACGGCCGGTTCCGCCGTCAGCCGGGAAGACCTCATCTGCATCACCGGGTCGTTTTATCTCGTGGGCGAGGCGAAGCTGCTGCTGCAGAAAGCGAAGTAGCCCTTCGCGCCCCGACGGACCCCTGGACCTCACCCGAACGACGCTGGTGGTTTCCGCGTCAATCTGAGACATTGTATGAAGAACGGACGCTCGCCTTCGGGGGACTCCTCGCGGGCCTAGACTGAAGACAATCCCGGCCGGGCGCAGGCGACAGCTCTTCACCGCGCGACGATCACCGCCTCGCGTGGGGACGGGTCCACCGCCTGCCAGCCGCCACCACAGCAGCGAGGCACGATTCACGCGTCGCCCAACCGCCAGACCAGGCCAACCACATGAGCACAATCACCGACACGTACCAGACGCTGTTCTTCCAGGCTGAGCAGGACCGGCGAGAGAAGAACGAAGCCGGCAAGATCCGCATTCAGATCGGGTCGGCCACCTGCGAGAACGCCGCCGGCGCCGACGAGATCTACGACGAGTTCCGCAAGCACGTCGAAGCGTCAGGCCGCGACGACATCGTCCTGCGGCGCACCGGCTGTACCGGGCGATGCTCCTGCGAGCCGATCGTGGGGATCATGGCCCCGGGCGAGATGCCTGTGAAGTATCAGCGGGTCGACCGCGAGCTGGTACACAAGATTTTCACCTCGCACATCGTGCAGGACGAGCCGGTCTACGACCAGATGCTCGATTCGCACACCGAAAAGATCAACGAATACGAGTTCCTCTTCTGCTCCGGTTCCCGCTGCGGGCGGGGGTTCGCAAAGAACATCGACGCGCTGTTCAAGGAGAAGCTCGTCGCCGCGGGCGTGGACGTCAGCCGAATCAACGTGATCCGGGCCAATTGCTTCGGGCTCTGCCAGTTGCCCGAGGAGGGCGACTACACCCACGTGCTGGTCCGCCCGAGCATGGTGATGTACCGCATCGAGAAGCCCGACGACCTCGACGAGATCATCGAGCAGCACATCAAGAACGACTCGTTCGACCAGGACCTCCGGGTGGCCGATCGACCGATGAGCCAGCGGTTCTTCAACCTCTACGGGGACGTGGCGTTCTTCAACCAGCAAAGCCGCATCGCCCTGCGCAACAGCGGGATCATCAATCCCGAGAACATCAACGAGTACATTCACTACAACGGCTTCGAGGCCTTGGCGCAGGTGCTGGACGGCGGCGATCCCGGCGCGGTCATCGAGGAAGTCACCCGATCGAACATCCGAGGCCGGGGCGGGGGCGGGTTCCCCACCGGGCTGAAATGGGCCAATGCCGCCGAGCAGGACTCCGACGAGAAGTTCGTGATCTGCAACGCCGACGAAGGCGACCCGGGCGCGTTCATGGACCGCAGCATGCTCGAGGGCGACCCCTACAGCATCATCGAGGGGATGACCATCGGCGGCTTTGCCGTCGGCGCCAGCCGAGGGTTCCTGTACATCCGCGCCGAGTACCCCATGGCCATCCGTCGCGTGGAGAACGCCATCCGCCAGGCCCGCGAGAACGGCCTGCTGGGAGAGAACATCCTGGGCTCGGAGTTCAGCTTCGACCTGGAGATCCGCCTCGGGGCCGGGGCGTTTGTCTGCGGCGAGGAGACCGCCCTGATCCACTCGATCGAGGGGCTTCGCGGCCAGCCTCGCATCCGCCCGCCATACCCCACCCAAAGCGGGTTGTGGGGCAAGCCCACCGTCATCAACAACGTCGAGACCTGGGCGAACATCCCCGTACTGCTCTATTACGGGGCCGACTGGTTCCGCCAGATCGGTACGGACAAGTCCGGCGGGACGAAGGTGTTCGCATTGGCCGGCAAGGTGGAGCACACCGGGCTGGTCGAGGTGCCCATGGGAACGACGCTGCGGGAGATCGTCTTCGACATCGGCGGCGGGGTCTCCGACGGACGCCAGCTCAAGGCCATCCAGACCGGCGGGCCCGCCGGCGGCTGCATTCCCGCCAAGTGGCTCGATACGCCGGTGGACTTCGACACGCTCAAAGAGGCCGGCTCGATCATGGGCTCGGGCGGCATGATCGTCATGGACGAGACCGACTGCATGGTCGACATCGCGAAGTTCTTCATCACCTTCTCGCAGGCGGAGAGTTGCGGCAAGTGCACCCCCTGCCGCGAAGGCACGACGCGGATGCTGGAGATTCTCACGAAGATCACCTCCGGCCAGGGAACCCCCGACGACCTGGTGAAGCTCGAACGCCTCGCCAGACTCGTCCAGCGGGCGTCGCTGTGCGGGCTGGGACGGGCGGCACCCAACCCGGTGCTCAGCACGCTGGAGCATTTCCGCGAGGAATACGAAGCCCACGTGGTCGACAAGACCTGCCCGTCGCACAAGTGCACCGCGCTGGTACGGTTCGAGATCGACCCCGACAAGTGCGTCGGCTGCACCGCCTGCGCGCGGAACTGCCCGGTCTCGTGCATCGACGGGACACCCAAGCAGGTTCACGAAATCGACCAGTCGCGTTGCATCAAGTGCGGCCGCTGCCACGAGGTCTGCCGGTTCGACGCGGTCAAGAAGCTGTAACGATTCAACCCGCCGCCAACCCATCCGGGGCCCCGGCGGCCCGAGAGGACAACGGACACCAAGATGGCTGAGAACAAACAGATCAACCTGACCATCGACGACGAGGCGATCAACGTGGCCGAGGGTACGACGATCATGGACGCCGCCGAGACGCTGGGCATCCACATCCCACGGCTGTGCTACCACCCGGATCTGTCCCTGGCGGGCTCCTGCCGCGTGTGCATCGTCGACGTCAAGGGCATGGGGTTCTTCATGGCCTCCTGCAGCGTGGAGGTCTGGGAAGGGATGGAAGTCCAGACCAACTCCCCGGAAATCCGCCAGGCCCGACGCGATATCATCGAGCTGCTGCTGGACAACCACCCCAAGGACTGCCAGACCTGCGAGCGCGACGGGCGATGCGAGTTGCAGAACCTCGCCTACTCCCACGGCGTCCGCGAACGGCTCTTCGAGGGGCGGCGCAAGGAATTCCCGATCGAGGCGACCAGTCGATCGGTCGTCCGCAACCCCAACAAGTGCGTGCTGTGCGGCCGATGCGTGCGGGTCTGCTCGGAGATCCAGGGCGTCACGAACCTCTCCCAGCAGGGGCGTGGGTTCGCCACGTTCGTTTCGCCCGCCCACGAAGCCCACATGGACGAATCGGTCTGCATCCAGTGCGGCCAATGCATCAACGTCTGCCCGACGGCGTCCTTCCTGGAGAAGAACCACACCGAGGACGTCTGGAACGCCATCGCCGACCCCAACAAGCACGTGGTGGTGCAGACGGCTCCGTCGATCCGGGCGGCCGTCGGGGAAGGGTTCGGGCTCGAGCCGGGAACGCCCGAAACCGGACGCATGGTCACCGCGCTGCGACGACTGGGCTTTGACGCCGTGTTCGACACGAACTTCGGAGCCGACCTGACCATCGTGGAAGAGTCGGCCGAGCTGCTCCGCCGCCTCGATGGCGAAGGTCCGCTGCCGATGCTCACCAGCTGCTCGCCGGGCTGGATCAACTTCCTGGAGAAGTTCTACCCCGAGCTGATCCCCAACGCATCCACCTGCCGCTCGCCGATGACGATGACCTCCGTGCTGGCCAAGACCTTCTACGCCGAACAGCTCAACATGGATCCCGAGGACGTCTACGTCGTCGCGATCATGCCCTGCGTGGCCAAGAAGTTCGAGATGGAACGACCCGAGCACTACCTCAAGGACGGCGTGCCCTATACCGACGCGGTGCTCACCACCCGCGAGCTGATCTTCATGATCAAGTGCTACGGGATCGACTTCGTCTCGCTGCCCAATGGCGAGTTCGATCGGCCGCTGGGGCTGAGTACGGGGGCTGCCGACATTTTCGGGACCACCGGCGGCGTTATGGAAGCCACCCTGCGAACCGCCTACGAGAAGGTCACCGGCGACCGATGCGAGAATCTCGATTTCACCGAGGTCCGGGCGGTCGAGGGGCAGCGCGAAGCCGACGTCAAGCTCGGAGACACCACGCTGCACGTGGGAGTCGCCAACGGTCTGGACAACGCCAAACAGCTGCTGGACCGCGCCTCGGCCGGCAAGACCGAGTTCCATGTTCTGGAAGTGATGGCCTGCCCCGGCGGGTGCATCGGCGGCGGCGGGCAACCCTATCCGCCCACCGGCCATCAGGTGCTGGACCCCGAACTGCTCCGCCTGCGCGCAGCGGCGCTCTACAGCGTCGACGGCGGCAAGCAACTCCGTCGCAGCCATGAGAACCCCGCGATCCACGAGATCTACGAGAAATTCCTCGGCGAGATCGGCGGACCCAAGGCCCACGAGCTTCTGCACACCCACTATGCACCCCGAACCCCGCGAGGGATCCGATGAGCGAACAGACCAGAACCGACAACTGCCAGGAGGTGATGACCGCCTCGAAAGACGTGCTGCCCGAGCACGTGGTGGACTTCATCGAGCAATGCCGCGCCAAGGAACACTCCGAGAGCCAGCTGATCTCCGTGCTGCACAAGGTGCAGGACCATTTCGGCTACCTCGCCCCGGACACCCTCGATGCCGTCGCGCAGCTGTTGCAGGTTCCTGCCGCCACCGTCAGCGGCGTGGCGACGTTCTACCACTTTTTCCGTCTCACGCCCCGAGGTCGATACGTCATCAGCGTGTGCATGGGCACCGCCTGCTACGTCAAGGGCGCCGAGCGCGTGGTGGACAAGTTCAAGGACGAGCTGGGGATCGACTTCGGTGAGACCACCACCGACGGAATGTTCTCGCTGGAAGAATCCCGTTGCCTCGGAACGTGCGGGCTGGCGCCGGTGGTGATGATCAACGATCACGTCCACGGCAAGGTCACGCCCGACGAGGTGCCCATCCTCATCGAGTCGCACCGCAAAAAGCCCGCCCCCGCCGAGTGAGCCAGGCCGGTCATCCCTCATCGGCCGTCCGCGACGCGCTGATCGCCTGGTACGCCAACCACCAGCGCGACCTGCCCTGGCGACGCACCTCGGACCCGTACGCGGTGTGGGTCTCGGAGATCATGCTCCAGCAGACGCGGGTGGCCGCTGCCATTCCGTACTACCGGCGCTGGCTCGAGCGGTTCCCCGACGTCGCTGCCCTTGCCCGGGCCGATCTCGACGAGGTGCTCAAGCTCTGGGAGGGGCTGGGCTACTACAGCCGAGCCCGAAACCTACACAAGGCCGCCCGGCAGGTCGTTGGCGAGCACGGCGGCCGACTGCCCGATTCCGTCGACGCCCTGCGAACGCTCCCGGGCATCGGTCGATACACCGCCGGCGCGATCGCGTCCATCGCCTTCGGGCTGGACGAACCGGTGCTGGACGGCAACGTGGTGCGCGTGCTTTCCCGCGTGTTCCGCGTCGAAGGCGACCCGCGCCGCCCGGCTGTCCGCGAAGAGATCTGGTCGCTGGCGCGTGGGCTGATTCCCACAGGCCTCGCCGGCGAACTCAACCAGGCGATGATGGACCTTGGCGCCACCATCTGCCGGCCCCGCAAGCCTCTCTGTACCACCTGCCCGCTGCACGAACTCTGCGCCGCCCGCCAGGCGGGCATCCAGCACGAGCTGCCCCGCAAGGCCCCCAGGCAGACCACACCGCACCACACCATCGCCGCCGCCGTTGTCCGCAAGCGAGGCCGCGTGCTGATCGACCGTCGCCGGGAAGATGGCCTGCTGGGCGGCTTGTGGGAGTTCCCCGGCGGCAAACAGCAGGAAGACGAAACCCTCGAACAGACAGCCGCCCGCGAAGTGCACGAGGAGGTCGGCGTCCGCATCGAGGTGGGCGAGGGAATCGCGGTGGTGAACCACGCCTATTCGCATTTCCGCATCACGCTGCACGCCTTCGAGGCGGAGTGGGTCTCGGGGCGGGCCCGGGCGATTCACTGCGACGCGGTCCGCTGGGTTTGGCCATCGCAGCTGCGACGGTACGCCTTCCCCAAAGCGAACCAGGCGATCCTCGACCTGCTCGATCCGCCCGCGACACCGTAGAGCCCGCTTGAGGCCCGATGGTGAGCAATGAGGGTTCGCGTTGTGGCTGAAACGGCGGGGTGCTATGATGAAGCACATGCCCGAACGAACCGGCAATACCGAGATGAACTTCAATCTCTGGGCCCCGTGGCGGATGGCGTACATCCGTTCGCTCTCGGGCGACCTGCCCGAAGGCTGCTTCCTCTGCCGCTACCGCGACGAGCCCGAGAAGGACGACGAGAACCTCGTGATCTGGCGGGGCAACCGGTGCTTTGCGGTGATGAACCGCTTTCCGTACACCGGCGGGCACAGCCTGGTGAGCCCGATGGATCACGTGCCCTCGATGGCTGAGCTCGACGGCGAGACGATGCAGGAAATGATGGAGATGACGCGCGACCTGCAGGAAGCCCTCGACGAGGCGGTCTGTGCCCATGGCTACAACGTGGGCATGAACATCGGCCGATGCGCCGGGGCCGGCCTGCCCGGACACCTGCACCTGCACATCGTGCCCCGCTGGTCGGGCGACACGAACTTCATGCCCGTTTTCGGCGACGTCCGCGTCGTACCCGAGTCGCTGGAGGTGATTCTCGCCCGCCTGCGAGATGCCTCGGAAAAGCTCGGCCTGCCAAAACTCTCGACCTGACATGACCCAACCCACCACCACACCGCGGGAGTTGTTCGAACAGGCCCAGAAGGCCCGGCTGGCGAGCTGCGCCATCGCCGAGTCGGCCTCCGGCGGGCGCGCATTCCCCGAGGACGAGCACCACTACCGCACCTGCTTCCAGCGCGACCGCGACCGCGTGATGCACTGCTCCGCCTTCCGGCGGCTGGACTTCAAAACGCAGGTGTTCGTCCCCCACGCCCACGACCACCAGCGAACGAGACTGACGCACACCCTCGAGGTCGCCCAGATTGCCCGCGACCTCGCCCGGGCGTTGCGCCTCAACGAAGACCTCGCCGAGGCGGTCGCACTCGCCCACGACCTGGGCCATCCGCCCTTCGGGCACGCCGGAGAAGCGGCACTGGCCGAGCTGATGGCCGACCATGGCTGCTTCGAGCACAACCGCCAGTCGCTGCGGATTGTCGACTATCTCGAACACCCCTACCCGGACTTCCGCGGGCTGAACCTTACCCGCGCGGTCCGCGAGTGCATCGCCAAGCACGAGACCCGCTACGACACGCCGGTCAGCGACGATTTCGACATGACGCTCTCAGCCCCTCTGGAAGGTCAGCTGGTGGACCTCGCCGACGAAATCGCCTACACCGCCGCCGACCTCGACGACGCCCTGCAGCTGCGCGTAGTGGACGCCGGCGATCTGGCGGAGTTGACGCTCTGGGCCGAGGCGATGCAGCGCGTCGATACGCGCTGGGCGGACGCCCGCGACGTACACAAGCAGATCCGCGCGTGCAAGGAGGTCCTGGCGCTGCTGGCCGATGACCTGATCGAGACGACCCTCTCGCACGTCGATTCGCTCGAACTGGACTCCCCCGACGCCGCCCGGACCGCCGGGCACAAGACGGTCGCATTCTCGGCCCGCATGCGCGAATCACTCTCGGGCATGCAGGAATACCTGCTGACGAATGTCTACACCAACGAAGCCAACACCCTCCAGGACCGGCAGGCCCGCAAGCTCATCGGCGAGCTGTTCGCGAGGTACCTCTCCCACCCCGATCTCCTGCCTCCCCGTTACCGCAAGCGCGCCAACGACGACGGGCTCCACCGGGTGATCTGCGATTACATCGCGGGGATGACCGATCGCTTCTGCCGCGAGGAGCACGCCCGCGTGTGCACCCCGCAGGCCTGATGCCCCGTCCAGGCGGTGGGCCTATTCCAGCTCGCCACTTTGCTTGTAGATCCGTGTCTCCAGCGTGCGCTGGTAGGGCGTCCAGGAAGACTCTCCATCCGGATCGGACTCGATGAGATTCGTGGTCATCCACATCTTCGCGTCGAGGTTGTCCAGGTAGTGCAGGAAGAAGGCCTCGGGGATCGCCGGCAGCTTGGGGCTGCCGAAGCCGTGCTCGCCGTGATGGGCGAGTATCAGGTGCTGCAGCAGGATTATGGTCTTGCGGGGGATGGTCTCGCCGGTCTCCTCGGCGACCAGGGCGGCCTTCTGCTCGATCCAGACCGCAGCCATCGTAATGTGGCCGACGAGCTGACCGGCGTCGGTGTAGTTGATGGCGGTGGTGGCTGCGAGCTCGGCCGTCTTGCCGATGTCGTGGAGGAACACGCCGGCCAGCACCAGATCTGCATTGACCTTCGGATACAACGGCAGCAGGGCCGCCGCCGCCCGCGCCACGCCCCAGGTGTGCTCCAGCAACCCGCCGATGAAGGGATGGTGCATCTGCATCGCCGCCGGCGACCGCTTGTAGGCAGCCACCAGCTTGTGGTCCTCCACGAACTTCTTGATCAGCAACCGGAGGTGCTTGTTGCGGATGCCACGTAGAATCTCCAGCAGCTCGCCCCACATCTCCTCGACGTCGCGCCGGGTGGCGGGAAGAAACTCGGCGATGTCCACCTCTTCGGCAGGGATCGGACGACACGCCTCGATCACCATCTGCAGCTGGCCGCGATACTCCTCGGTGCGACCCTTGACGTGCAGGAACCCGCCCTGGGGGATCGAGTTGAAAATGGTCTCGCTCGCCTGCCACATCCGCGCAGAAACCTTCCCGGTGCGGTCCTGAAGCTGACAGGTGATGAAGTAATCGCCCGACCGCGTCGTACGCAGCTCCTTGGAGGCCACCAGGAACGTCGCCTCGACGGGCATGTTGGGGATCAGCGCCTCGACAGTGACTCGTTCTTTCGCCATGGCAGGATTGTATCGACCGACGAGGCGGATGTGGAGAGGGAATCCCGACCGCCCGGCGTCGCCCGGATTGAAAAACCCCCCTCCGGCGGGTATAACGCTGTGCTTTGGAGCGCCGCTGCTGCGCGCTTCGCCCAAGCGACCCAGAAACCCGGAAAGTGTCCCATGCGATACAGTCAGCTGCTGATTCCCACGGTCAAGGAAGTGCCCGCCGAAGCGGAGGTGGTCTCGCACCAGCTCATGATCCGGGCGGGCTTCATCCGCAAACTCGCCAGCGGAACCTACACCTACCTCCCGCTGGGGTGGCGGACGCTGCTGAAGATCGTCTCCATTATCCGCGAGGAAATGAACGCTGCCGGGGCGCAGGAAATATCCATGCCCATCCTTCAACCCATGGAGCTCTGGGAGCAGACCGGGCGCGACGTGGTGTTCCAGGACATCATGTGCGATTTCGTCGACCGTCACGGCCGACGCAACGTGCTGGCACCGACGGCAGAGGAAGTGGTCACCTCCCTGGCGGCCAACGAGATCCGCAGCTACAAGCAGCTGCCCGTGAACCTCTATCAGATCAACACGAAGTTCCGCGACGAATTCCGCCCGCGGTTCGGCGTGCTCCGCTCGCGCGAGTTCCTCATGAAGGACGCCTACTCCTTCGACGCCGACGCCGAGGGGGTCGACCAGTCGTACCGGAAAATGTACGACGCCTACTGCCGCGTGTTCAAGCGATGCGGGCTGAACTACGTGACCGTCGAGGCGGAGTCCGGGGGCATGGGCGGGACCGACACCGAAGAGTTCATGGTCGCCTGCGACGCCGGCGAGGATATCATCGTCCACACAGCCGACTACAGCTACGCCGCGAACATCGAAAAGGCCGAGGTCGACCCGCCCGCACCCGCGGACGCCCGCAGCGGCGAGATTCCCCCGATGGAGCCGGTGCATACCCCGGAGGTGGGCACCATCGAGGCGGTCTGCGAGTTCCTCAACACCGACCCCGGCGAGATGATCAAGACGCTGATCTACTGGAAGACAGACCCCGCCGTCCAGAAACGCCTCGGCGAACTGCAGGATGCCATCCTGGCCGAGCAGGCCCAGCTCGCCGGCGACGAGCGAGCCCTGGCCGACGCGCAGCAGGCCGACGGAAACAACCGCGCCAGCGGCGAGTTCACCCAGGAAATGGACGACCTCCAAGCCGCCGTCGAGATGCGCCGCAATCGGCTGGCAGAACACAAAGAAGAGCTCTGCAAGGAATACGGCAAACTCGACGTGCTGATCGCCCTGCTGCGCGGCGACCACGAAGCGAATGAGCTGAAAATCGCCGCCGCCGTCGGACATGGCGTGGAGTTGGCCGACGAACACACCATCGAGCAGCTCACCGGAGCGAAGGTGGGCTTCGCCGGACCGGCGGACCTGGCCGACAAGGTCTGCCGCATTGTCGTCGACCCGGCTGTGGCGGCGATGCCGGCTGGAACGACCGGCGCCAACCGCACCGACTACCACACGCTCAATGTCGTCCCCGGGCGGGACTTCCCGCTGGAGGGCGAGAACGTGATCGTCGCCGATATCCGAAACGCCGCCCCGGGCGACACCCACGACGGAAAGCAGCTGCTGTTCGCCCGCGGCATCGAGGTGGGACACGTCTTCAAACTCGGCACGAAGTACAGCAAACAGCTGGGGGCCACATTCCTGGACGAAGACGGCAAGGAACAGCCCTGCGTGATGGGCTGTTACGGGATCGGCGTGAACCGTATTTTCGCCTCGGCCATCGAAACCGGGTACGACAAGAACGGCTGCGTGCTGCCGGTGAACATCGCCCCGTTCGAGGTGATCGTGGTGCGTCTCAATGCCGACAAGGAAGACGTCACGCGCGAGGCGGAGCGAATCTACCGCGAACTCACCACCGCCGGGGCGGACGTGCTGATTGACGATCGCGACGCCCGCCCGGGCGTGAAGTTCAAGGACGCCGACCTGCTGGGCATTCCGCTGCGGATCGTCGTGGGCGACCGGGGCCTGAAGGAAGGCAACGTCGAGATCAAACGCCGCACCGACGACAAACCTGCGCTGACCCCGGTTGGCGAGGCGGTGGCATCGGCGATGGAGATTCTTGAGGAGATGCGGGCGTCGCTGCAGCCCGAGTAGATCCCGTGCCCAAACGCAAGAACAGAAAACGCAGCCGCGTTCTGGATTACCTCGTCTACGTGCTGGCGAGGATGTTCACGGTGCTGCTGCACCTCTTTGCCCGGCGGGCCAACTATCGCACCGCGCGCCTGGTGGGCGACCTGCTCTACCGGTTCGACGCCAAGCATCGACGCATCGCGCTGGAGCACTTGCGGCGGAGCTTTCCCGACTGGCCCGAATCGCGGCTGGAGCACGTCGCGCGTCGCTCGATGCACAGCATGATCTACCTCGGGCTGGAGGTGCTCTACACCCCGCGCCTGGTGACGGTCACCCGCTGGCCTGAGTTTGTGCGGTTCGACAACGTCGGCCAGGCCCTCCGCCTGCTGCTGCAGAACCGCGGGATGATCGTGCTGACCGGGCACTTCGGCAACTGGGAGGTGTTGGGCTACACACTGGCGTGCCTGGGGTTCCCGACCTACTCGGTCGCCCGTCGGCTGGACAACCCGCACATCGACCGGTTCATCCTCGGCGTGCGGGAGGACCGCGGGCAGGTGATTCTCGACAAGCGCGGCGCGACGGCCCGCATTCCCGAACTGCTGGCCGAGAACAAGCCCGTGGGCTTCATCGCCGACCAGGACGCCGGACGCAAGGGGGCGTTTGTGGATTTCTTCGGCAGAAAGGCCAGCACCTACAAGTCCATCGCCCTGCTGGCAATTCAGCACGAGGTGCCCGTGGCTGTGGGCTACGCCCGGCGCGTCGCCGAAGACTTCCAGTTCGAAATCGGCGTCGAGCGGATTATTCATCCCCAGGAGTGGGCCGAGGTGGACGACCCGGTGATGTGGATCACGCAGGAGTACACCGCCGCCCTCGAGCGGGTGGTGCGACGGGACCCCGAGCAGTATCTCTGGGTCCACCGTCGCTGGAAGCATCGGCCTCGCGGCGAGCCACCGACGGAGGGGGGCGTCGCCTGAGTGGCGGCCGATGGCGTTTGTCAAGACTTTTTCTCACAAATTCCCATCCATATCGGGGAATGGGTATCGGCGCGCATACAATTCTCCAAAGCCCAGCCGGACGTGGAATCGTGTTTCCGGCAGGGCATCCGAAGTGAACGATTCCGGTGAGAATCCGGGAACAAACGGAAGGAGACCAACCATGAAATCACTCAAAGGTCTGGACTTCGTAGCGCTGCTGTTGATCGTAATCGGCGGGCTCAACTGGGGCCTGGTCGGCCTGTTCGGGTTCGACCTGGTTGCCGCCATTTTCGGACCGATGAGCATGTTGGCGCGGATCGTATATGTGCTGGTGGGCTTGTCGGCTGTGTACGCAGCCGCTCGCAGCCCGCACTTCGCGCACCTGCGTGAGCGTCAGCCCGCCGGTCAGCATCAACCCGAATCGGTGTCCTGACATCGAGCAGACCTCTGCCTGCATCATCCTTCCCTGCGTCTCCCCCGCGCAGCGAAGGACGAACAACGAGGTGGTCCTTGCTTCCCGCGAGGATCACCTCGCTTGCTTGGGCCCTACGGACTTTCGATCCATCGTTTACCCCCGCCTTTCGCTGCGCTCAAGACGGGGCTTCAG
>CAZFPT010000050.1:17107-19922 GCA_964521005.1 uncultured Planctomycetaceae bacterium
ACTTTCGATCCATCGTTTACCCCCGCCTTTCGCTGCGCTCAAGACGGGGCTTCAGATATCCGTCCGAGGACAAACGCACATGAAGCCCCATCTTGAGCGCAGCGAAAGGTGGGGGTCGCATGCGGCAGGACGCTGACCGACACTCACCGTCGGGTCAGAATTCGCGGGTCAGCAGCAGGCCCACGCCGCCGCGGGGGTCGGTGTAGGGCAGCACGTCCATGCCCAGGACTTTCGGCTGATGGTTGCCGGCCACCACGTGTCCGACGGCCATCCCGATCATCGCACCGGAGATCACGTCGGCGAAGTCGTGGTTGCGCGCGTCGATCCGCTCGTACCCCACGAACGAGGCGAACGCGTACAACGGCAACCCCACTGCCGGGCCGTAATGCTCGTACATGACCGCCGCGAAGCAGAAGCTCGACGAGGTGTGTCCGCTGGGCCAACCGAACTCGTCGCCGTTGGGGCTTTCGGTGCGGGCGGCCACCTTCAGACCCATCGTCATCAGTCCGTTGATCGACAAGGCCGACAGCATGGACTTCGAGACTTCGTAGGTTTTGTTGTCTCCGTTGGCCTGCGAGGCGAAATATGCCGCCCCGGCCACGGCGAAGTGCAGTCCCGGGTTGCCGCCGACGTCGCCCACGGCGTCCCAGAAGTTGCTGAGCTGATGGCCGTTCTTGGTGAAATGCTCAGCCACCTGGTCGTTCCCGCGGTTGCCGCTGAGGGCGATGCCCGCCGCCCCCGACGCGCTGAACATGATCCACGCGAACTTGCTGTTGGCGATGGCCTTGGTATCGTCCCACATCATCGGGAGGAACTCCTTGGCGTCGCGCCCGAAGCTGCGGAGGATGTCGTCCGGATAGGCCGGCCCGATGCGCTTCTTCCAGTGGACGTACCCCTTGCCGTCATCCGGCGCGGGGGAGACGGCTTCGGGGGCACCGGGGGCTTTGGCGGCATCGGATTCCGTCGATGCGACGTCGGCGGACAGCAGCGCGTCGGCGGGGATCTCGATACGGGTCGCGTCATGTCGCAGCTGCTGGCCAAGATCGAACCAATCGGTCCGCTCGGGGCGTGCAGCAACGGCGACCTCGACGGACGCCTCATCGTCCTGCGCCCACGCAGCGCGGCTGCGAAGAGTATCGTAGAAGGACTGGTCGGTTTCCTGCGAGCAACCGGCCAACACGGACAATCCGAGACAGAGCGTCAGCAGCAGAGACGTGATGCGCATGAAAGGCTCCTTTCCCATGGGTTGGAGTGAGCATAGGCCCAAGGGGCGTCGGCCTCAAGAAGTCTCTGCGGCAAATCGCTCTATTTCCCGCACTATTCCGGGGCGGGCGAACCTTCCATCGCCTCGCGCGAGAGGCGAACGGCGCACCAGTCTTTGCCGCACATCGAGCAGTACTCCTCGTCGATTTCGCCGTCGCGGCTGCGGATTGTGCGGGCGACGTCCGGGTCGAACGCGAGGCGGAACTGCTCGTTCCAGTCGAATTTGGCACGGGCGGCGGCCATCGCGTCGTCCCAGTCTCGCGCGTTGGGCAGTCCTCGGGCGACGTCGGCGGCGTGGGCGGCGATCTTGTAGGCGATGCACCCTTGCTTGACGTCTTCGGGGGTCGGCAGCGCGAGGTGTTCGGAGGGCGTGACGTAGCAGAGGAAGCTCGCCCCATGGACGGCGGCTGCGGTGGCGCCGATGGTGGAGGTGATGTGGTCGTACCCCGGGAACACGTCCGTGACGATCGGGCCGAGCACGTAGAACGGCGCCCCGTCGCAGACCTCCTGCTGGCGCGTCATGTTCATCTCGATCTGGTGGTACGGCACGTGGCCGGGACCTTCGACCATCACCTGCACGCCGGCTTCGCGGGCCCGCTGGACGAGTTCGCCCAGGGTGTCCAGCTCGGCGAACTGCCCCTCGTCCGACGCGTCGGCCAGGCAACCAGGCCGCAGCCCGTCGCCCAGGGAGTAGGTCACGTCGTACTGTTTCATGATGGCGCTGATCTCGTCGAACAGTTCGTAGGTGGGATTTTCGGCGTTGTTGTGCACCATCCACTTGGCCAGCAGGCTTCCGCCCCGCGAGACGATGCCCATGGTCCGCTTGCGGGCCAGTTCGATGTCCTTGCGACGGATGCCCGCGTGGATCGTGAAAAAGTCCACGCCCTGGGCGGCCTGCTTCTCGATGGTCGCGAGGATCTGCTCGCAGGTGAGTTCCTCGATGGGCGTATCGACGATCATCGAGTACATCGGCACGGTCCCGATCGGCACGGCAGAGTGGGCGATGAGGTACTGGCGGATCTCGTCGAGGTCCCCGCCGGTGGAGAGGTCCATGACCGCGTCGGCACCGTACCGGACGGCCCACTCGAGCTTCTGGAGTTCCAGGTCGCGACAGCTGCTCAGCGGCGAGGCGCCAAGGTTGGCGTTGATTTTCGTCGAGACGGCCCTTCCGATGCCGCACGGGTCCAACGCGACGTCGCTTTCGCCGATGCCCTGGAGGTGCAGGCGGTTGGCGGGAATCACCAGGCGCCCGGCGGCGATCTCGTCGCGAACGGTCTCGGCGGTCAGATTCTCGCGCTGAGCGACGCGTTTCATCTCCGGTGTGACAACGCCCTGTCGGGCTTGCAGGTATTGGGTCATCGTGTCCTCTCTGCCGACCCGCGCGTGAAAAAGGCCGACGGCGGGGAAACCGGTCGGCCAAGGCATCCAATCGCGGACAGCCAAGTCCGTCCGCTTTCCTACGCAACTTGGGCACGAGCAACGTGCCCTTGCTGATCAGGTTCGAAGGGTCATCTCAGTCCCACTGACGGGACGCCCCTAGCGAACGACGTTG
>CAZFPT010000051.1:0-19262 GCA_964521005.1 uncultured Planctomycetaceae bacterium
CGGACACAAACCACTGGCGAGACATGTGACTCCCTCTTGCCTCGTCAGAAACAAGTGGCTGAGAACTAGGCCATTCCTCTGGCTCGCTCGCTCTGGGAATGGCTTCGTGCTCTTCGGCCAGAGGGTACTGTTCACGGAACCGATTCCACAACAAGCCCAAGTGCGCCCCGGTGAGCCAAGAAAGGCGGGGGAACTGGGCGCCCCATACAACCTCAACTACTGGAGGCTCTCCATAAGATGGTAAAGAATTCGAATCAGGCATCTGCTCCCTCTTTCATCCGGCAAAGGACAAGTCCATCCCTGCGAGGGCATAGTATGCCCGTATGCATCTCGTTTTCCAGAACGTTCTCGGCCAAAAATACCGACCTTCCCCTACTCCCCCGCGAAGCCGAGGTATTCGTCCAGCCAGTCGTCGGTGCGGAGGACGGCCTTTCGCTGTCGCAGGGCGAGTCGCCGGGCGCGGGTCTGGGCCTTGTCGAACAGCCAGCGGGCGGATCGGCTGGAAATCTCGCCGCTGCCGTGGCGTCTGCGGATGGCGGCCGACAGAAGCGGCGCGTGCCGGGCGATGAGTTCGTCTTCCAGCGAGACAATCGCCTGTGCGCTGCCCGGGTCGCCCTGCCGGGCCGATCGGCCGTAAAGCTGGCGGTCGATCCGGCTGGACTCGTGGCGTTCGGTCGCCAGCACGTGCAGCCCGCCGAGTTCGGCGACGCCGCGCCCGAGTTTGATGTCCGTACCGCGGCCGGCCATGTTGGTGGCCACGGTGATACGCCCGGGTTGACCGGCCTCGGCGGTGATCTGTGCTTCGGCGGCGTGGCGGACGGCGTTGAGCACCTGGTGGTCCAGCCCCACGGCCGAGAGTTTCGCGCTGAGTTGCTCGGAAGCCCCCACGCTGCGCGTACCCACCAGAATGGGGCGACCGGTCTGGTGCAGGCGGGCGATTTCCGCGACGATCGCGCTCCACTTGCCTTCCTCAGTGGCGAAGACCCGATCGGGCCAGTGCTCGCGCAGGCAAGGGCGGTTCGTGGGAACAACCACCACGGGCAGGTTATAGATCTGCCAGAATTCGCCCCGCGCCTCGATGCCCGTACCCGTCATGCCCGCCAGCTTGCGGTACAGCCGAAAGTACCGCTGAAAACTCAGCCGGGCGAATGTGTCCTTGGGCGGATTGACCTCGAGACCTTCCTTGGCCTCGACGGCCTGGTGAAGCCCGTCACGCCACGAGCGGTCGGGCATGAGTCGGCCGGTGAACTCATCGACGATCACCACCTGCCCATCCTGGATGACGTATTGCTGATCGCGCTGGTAAAAGTGGCGGGCGGTCAGTGCCTGGTTGACCAGTTCCTCGCGCCGGCGCGGGCCGGCCCACACGCCCCCCAGACCCGCCGCCAGGTTGTCCATCGCCGCCCGGCCCCGGGGGGTGAACTCGATCTCCCGGTATCGCGGATTCACGCGGAAATGATCGGGCGTGAGCTCGTCGGCCAACTGCGAAGCCTGCACGTAGGCGTCGATCTGCTCGGCGTTGGGCACGCTTCCGGAGATGATCAACGGCGTGACGGCTTCGTCGATCAACAGCGAGTCGGCCTCGTCGATGATCGCGCAGGCAAGCCCCCGCTGCACAAGGCGGTCCAGCTGTCCCTCGGCACGATCGGCGATGCGCCCCAGCAGCACGTCCGGCAGGCGTTGCGTTCGACCGAGCACCAACCGATCGCGCAGGAAGTCGGCGCAGGCGTCCTTGTTCGTGCAGTAGGTGATATCGCGGTGATACGCCTCGCGCCGGCCGGCGGGCTCCATGTCGGCCTGGATGTGCCCGACCGAGAGGCCCAGAAAGCGATACACGCCGGCCATCGTCTCGGCGTCGCGCTGCACGAGGTAGTCGTTGTGCGTGATGACGTGGCAGCCTCGCCCACGCCAACCGAAAATGGTCGCGGGCATCGTGGCGGTGAGCGTTTTCCCCTCGCCGGTGGCCATCTCGGCGACGCAGCCTGCCTCCATCGCCAGCGCGCCGGCAATCTGCACCGGGAACGCCCGCATGCCCAGTTGCCGATCCGCCACCTCGCGCACCACAGCAAAGGCGGCCTCCAGTTGCGTGGGGGTTTCCCTGCCGCGACGGAACACGTCGCGCAAGGCGAAGGCCTCCTCGCGCAGACGGGCGTCGGTGAGGTCGCGGTAGTCGCCCTCGAGGGCGATGATCCGCTCGGCACGCTCCAGCAGCCTCCGCTGGCGCGGGATCAGCCGATCCGCCCAGCCGGCGGCAACCTGCCAAGCCGCGTCCAGCCCGCGGGGCAGATCGTCGCTGCGGGCGCCGTAGCTGAGCATCCGCCAGGTTGTGGAAGGCACCTGTGACATGGCGTCAGGAAGACCGGAACTTCTTGTTGATCAGCTGCAAGACCTTGCGATACGCCTGCACCGCAAGGGGCTTGGGCGGGGCGCTGACCCGGATGACCGCTCGCTGGGCGGGCAGCAAACCCCCTCGGCCGCCGATGGGTTTGACCACCACGCGGAAGAACGGCTCGATGGTTCGCAGCCCGTCCTCGTCGTCACTGGCGGTCTGCACCGATCCGCCGGCCAGGTAGCCCAGCGACGCAGCCGGCAGTTTCATCGCCCCGGCAGGGTTGCGATCGATGATGCGTCCGGCGAGCTGAGACTCCGGTCGTCCTTCGGGGCGGATCTCCACCTCCGAGCGGATCTCGCCGATGGGCACCGCCTGCGAGGCGACCCCGTTGAGGCGGACCTCGCCCACCACAGCCACGAAGCCGATCTCCCGGCCGCCCTGCAGATACGTGCCGTTGGCGTCCTCGATCTCGGGGGCGATCCACTCCCCGTCGATGGGCGAACGCACCTCGAGGGCGGCAAGTTGCTTCTCGATCCACTCGATGCGCTGCTTCTTGGCGGCGATGGCCTGCTCGTACATCTGACCGGCGGCCACGCCGCGACGGGTCGCCACCTCCTGCTGTTCCAGCTCCAACTGCTCCAGCCGGGCCCGCTCGACGTCCAGCTCGGTCCGCAGCGAGGGATTCCGCATGCTGATCAGCACATCCCCGCGAGACACCCGCGTGCCGCTGGGAAGATACCCTCTGACGAAGCCGGACTGGCCGGTGTGGATGTACTGCATGCGGTCGGGCTCGACGATGGCCGGGATGCGATAGCGGTCCGGGGCGGGGATGATCCCCACGCCCCCCGCCACCAGCACCAGGGCCGCGCAGGTCGTGGCGATCGCCCGGCCTCGCACGCGCGCCACCTCGCTGCCGGCGAGCAGGTAATGCAGGAATCGTCCCAGCGGAACGATGACCCACCCCACCACCGCCGAGGCGGCCAGGACAGCTGCGAAGATGAACAGCTTCTCGTTGCTGGCGATCCGCCAGAGGATGACGGTACAGATCAGCACGCGGTAGATCGTCGAGGCGATCCCGTAGAAAAAGAACCAGCCGCGCTCGCCGCTGTTGTGGGCCGGGCTGGTCGCGCGACGGATGCCCCAGACGTAGCGTTTCACGAGGTAGTAGATGTACTGCTTCGATCGCTGGTGGAGGTTGGGAATCTCCAGGATGTCCGAGAGGATGTAGTATGCGTCATAGCGCAGCAGCGGGTTTCCGTTGAACAGCAACGACGACACGCTCGCCACCAGCATGATGCGATACGTCAACGACTGCACCGTGGGCGAGCCCTCCGCCGAGGCCCAGATCATCGCCGCCACCGCCGCCACCGCCAGTTCCACGTACATGCCCGAGGCCCCCACCACCACGCGTTGCCACTTGCGGCGGAACGCCCACGCGCTGGAGGCGTCCACGTAGGGCATGGGCGTGAGCACCAGCAGCATGATGCCCATCGTATGGACCTCGCCCCCGGCCCCGGCGAGGCGACCCATCCGTTTACAGGCGAAGGCATGGCCGAACTCGTGGAAGACCTTCACGATCACGAACGCCAGGTACAGCATCGGCAGCGAAGACGGGTCGAGGATGTCCCGCGAGGAAGCGACCAACTCGCCCCACCTGCCCGCGATGGCGTAGAAACCAGCCGCCATGAGGACCAACCAGCCGACCAGGCCGTACCACGAGAAGATCCTGCCGAACACGCCCACCCAACGGTTCAGGAACGCGTTCGGATCGAACAGCGGAAACCGCATGAACAGCAGATTCGTGAGGTATCCCTGCACCTCGCGGCGGATGCGTTTGCGGTACCGTCCCAGCAGGCCTCGGGCGTCGGGCGGAAGCTCGCCGCGCAGGAGGTTGGAGGTGTACAGCTGCCCGAGCAGTTGGATGGCCTCGCCCTGGGTGGGGGCGGCGTCACCGAGGTGTTCGTTGCTCAACTCCCACGCCTGGGCGACGGTCCGCTCGCCGTCCAGCAGCGAGACGAAGTGATACGCCGGGTCCGAGAGGCGGAAGAACTGGTTGCTGGCGGGGTCCTGCACGACGTGCCACATCGTCCCGCGGAAGTGCTGGCGGTGGACCTGCACCCGAGGCCGCAACCGAGGCCGAAGCTCGGACACGCGATACCATGATTCGCTGAATGTTGGTCGATCGACGGGCATGGGGGTCTGCCTCCGTCAGATCCACAGCGTCATGCGGATCCAGTTGACCAGGCTGCGCGTCCAGATCGCGCCGTAGGGGCGGTGGTCCACGGTGATGCGGGCCGAGCCGCCCATCCCGGGCTTGAGCCACTCGGGTTGTTCCTTCAGACGCACCCGCACGAAAAAGACGTTCTGCTGGTTCTTGATCCGCCCGACGGGGTTGATGCTCTCGACGACGAACTCCATGCGCTGCTCGGGATGCTGGGTCGCTGCCAGTTGTCCGGTGAGCGGCTCGCCGTTGGCGCGGGCCCGGGCGAGGGCCTTTTCGACATCGGCGATCTGGTCTTCCGGAACCGCCACCTCCGCGCGAAGCCGGTCCAAAGCCGCCACGCGGAAGAGCACCTGCCCCTTCTCGATGTCCTTGTCGATGAGTTGTTTGAGGTCGCCTTCGGTGATGGTTCCGTCGATCGGCGCGGTGATCGTCGCCTGGTCGATGCGTCGCTGGAGGTCGTCGATCTTTGCCTGGATGCTCTTGGCCTTGCTCAGGGCGATCTGCCTTTCGCCCTGCGTGCGTCCGACCTCGGCCGCCTGGAGATGCTCGGTAAGCTGCGCTTGGGCGTCGGCCAATTCCGTGATGAGTCCCGAGGCGTCCAGTTGCGCGAGCTTCTGGCCCCGGACGACGCTGTCGCCCACTTCGACGTAGACCTCGGCCAGGTCCGCCCGGAACCGCGCGGGCACGACGCGTCGCTGCACGGCCTCGAGTTCGAACGAACCCTCCGCCCGGTACGGGCCACGCACCAGCACCATGAACGCCACCACCGCCGCCAGCACGATCGCCAGCAGCTTGATCCACGTATGCTTCGCCCCCACGACGACGGCGAGGCCCTTGCGAATCGCCTGCCCGGCCCGGGCGCCGATCCACCGGTCGGACTGATGCAGATCCTCGATCCGGGCGCTGCACAGGTCGGTCGTGAGGCGGATGGCCTCGATATCCTCAGCCGCGAATTTCCAGTCCGGGGGGCGCTCGATCAGAAGCACACCGATGGCCTGCCCTTCGCTGCGCAATGGAATCGAGAGAATGGTCGCCGGCCCGAAACGCTCCGCCAGCTCGCGCGTGGCGCGGGTCACGACCGTCACCTCGCGGAAGACCGGATGCATCAGCTCCACGTCCTGGTCGATGCACTCCTCCATCGCCTGCTCGATGGCCCGGACGGACTCGGTCTTGCGGTCGAACTTCTCCGTGTCGCTCATGGCCTTGAGCTTGACGTACCGCCCCTCCAGCATGCCCAGGCTCACGCGATGGGCGTTGAAGCGGGCGGCCATCTCGTTGCACAACGCCATCGCGGCACCCTGGAAGGCCCGGTGGTCATTGACGGCTGCGAGGATTTGCATGGAGGTCTTGAGGCGCGAGAGGTCGCCCTGGCGTCGCTGCAGCGTGAGGCGCATCTCGTAGAGGCCCAGCAGGCTGGCGGTAAGTTCCAGCCGCTCCCGGGCGTGGTCCAGCACCTTCGGGTCGCGCGTGCAGACGTGAAACGCCGTGAACCCGCGCAATCCGGGCCCGCCACGAAGGGGAATCATCACCAGGTGCTCGCCGGCCGACTCGCCGTAAAGCACGTCGTGATCGTGCATCGACGTGATCACCGGACCTCCGGCGGAGACGACCTGGCCGACCGACTCGCCCGCCCGGGCGACCCACACCGGCAGCGTGCCCCCTTCCTCGACGGTCGGATGCACGGCGATGACGTCGGCCTTGGTGTCCTGCACGCGGAAGACCACCCCGCCATGGGCTGCCGTCAGGCGACACTGCGCCGCCAGCAGCGCCTGGAGGAACTCCTCCGGCGGGCCGTCGAAGCGGGAGAGCTCCTCGATGACCTCGGCCGTGGACGGATACGCCGGCTGCGGCGAGGAGGATGTGGTAAACCCGCTCACGTCGACCTCTCTCGAAAACGGTGGAACGCACCCCGCCGGGGTGCTCAGGTGTCCTGGCGGCGCTTGTTGACGTCCATCTCCAACTCGCCGAACTGCTCTTCATGCCGGCGGATCAGCTGGCTGAGTGTAATCGCCAGCCGCTTGGCCGAGTAGTAGTTCATGAAGATGCGGTCCTGCACCTTGAAAACGATGGTGGGCTGCTGACCTTCCGCGGTGGGCGCGGCGAGATTCAGCCCGAAATCGAGCATGACCTCCTCGGCTGTCCCGTTCGTGCGGAAGGCGTTGGCGTACGAGGTCTTCAACTCGCGCTCGTCCACCTGCAGGCGGACCTGCTGCTGACCGGTCTGCTGGGCGGCCTGCTGATCGAGAGGCATATCGCCCGGGTCCGTGGGCTGGGTGTTGGCCATTACTTCTTTCCTTTCTTGAACCTCTCCAGGAGGCTCGGTTCGTCGTCGTCCTTGATGGGTTGAATCGCCTGTTCGATCGCCGGGAAACTCACCAGCACGCGCTGGCCGGCGGGACGTTTCTGCTTGTTGGGCACTTCCACGCGAATCCGCAGCGTCCGTGGGATCGCCCCGGTCGCCACCTGCGAGCAGTGGATGATCCGCCCGTCGACGGCGTTGGGGTCGGCCCGGTCGAACCGCACGTGGGCGTTGACGTCGTCCGGGCCGGTGGAGCAGGTCAGCTTCCGGGCCTGGTAGACCGGTACGTACACGTCGATCCACAACGGATCGACGTTCACCACGCGAAGCACCTTCTCCAGCGCCTCGGCCGCTTCGCCCTTCTTGCGGTAGATCTCCTCGACCCTCCCGCCGGCAGGCGCGACGATCTGCATCTTCTTGAGCTGCAGCTCCATCTCATCGACGGCCCGGGCATCCTGGGCGTGCTGGAACTTGTACAGGTCCATGCTGAGCCTGGAGATCTTCACGTCCAGCCTGGCGTGCTGCACCTCGACGTCGGTGGCCGCCCCGCGCTTGGCGAGGTCCTCGTACCGTTTGAGGTCCACCTTCTTCTGGTCCAACTGCGCCTCGGCCGCCTGGATGCGGATTTCGCTGTCCGCCTGGGCCTGGAGCTGCTTGAGCTTGGCCCGCTCGGCGCTGTCGTCCAGCCGGGCCAGCACGTCGCCCTTCTTGACCGTGTCGCCTTCCTTGACCGCCAGCTCGGCCACCTTCCCGCTCCGCTGGAACGACAGGGTGAAGTCCTGGCTGGGGCGGGCGTCGGCGGGGAACTCCTCGCCGGCGACCCAACCTGCCGACAGCAATACCGCCAGAAGCGCCCCGGCCCCGAATCGAATTGCTCTGCTCATGATCCTGTCCTGATCTGCTTGCCGCCCGGAGGAGTCTCCCTCCGAGGGACAATGGGTTCGGGATCGTCTCTTCGCGACGTCCGTCGGCAGGGGCTGGGCACGCTCGCCCGCGCACACCCCACGCCGGGGGCAGAAGACATCGCTACTCCATGCATCGGAAGCATCACCGGTTTTGTTCGAGGGAAACCGGCACGAAATCTCTCCCGATGCGTTCTAAACAGGACGACACGACGTGTACAATGGCTGAATCATCCCCGAACACCCGCACCGCAGACCACCGAGACCGACACCATGGCCGATACCACCAACCGCATCCTCTGCTGCACGTGCAGCCGACAGAACACCATCGACGCCCCCGCCCTGCGCGACGCCCTCACCCGGTTCGCTGCCGACGACCTGGCCGTCGATACCGTCGACGACCTCTGCGGGCTGGTGGCAACCGCCCCCGAGACATTGAAATCCGCCCTGACCGGCGGCAACGTCACCATCGTCGCCTGCGCCGCCCGGGCGGTCCGCTGCCTGCTGGACCAGGCGGGCATCGACGCCGAGACGGTCTCCATCGCGGGCCTGCGCGACGGCAGCGGAACCGACGCCTCGGGCGGGGCGACCTGCCCCGCCCAGGCGGGCGACTCGCCCCCACGCCCGGCGGGAAACGCCGTGCCGCTGGTGGTGTTCCTCCCGAGCGACCACGGGGGCTCGCTCCCGGACGACCGACGCGCCGAACTGCAGCTGGCGATCGGAGAACTCGGCCTGCCCACCCGAACACCGGGATGTCTCTGTGAGCTGGCGTCGCTGGCCGAGCAGGGACCGACCATCGTGCTTACCGCCGGGGAGTTTCCGTCGGCCGGGCCGGCGCCGGAGGCGTTTCGGCTGGTCTCGGCAGAGGGCGAACCCGCGGAGGTCGCCGGGCGAGTCTCGGCCGTCGCGCGCGAGCTTGGCTGGGTCGGCCCAGATGACTGGACGCCCTGGTTCCCCGTGATCGACCGGACGCTGTGCACCAACTGCCGACAGTGCCTGGGCTTCTGCCTGTTCGGCACGTACGACGGCAGCGACGGACGCGTCGAGGTCGCGCGCCCGGCCGCCTGCAAAACCAACTGCCCCGCGTGCGCCCGCGTCTGCCCCAGCGGAGCGATTGTCTTCCCGAAATACGACGCCGCCCCGGTCAACGGCGACGCGACCGACGCGCCCCACGCCGAACCGGTGCAGGTGGATCTCAAGCAGCTGATGCAGTCGGACGTGCTGGCCCGACTCCGCAGCCGGGATACCGCCCAAGGCGACGAGACGGCCGAGCCCTGCTCGTGCATCTCCCGACTGACCGAACAGCTGGGCATTCCCGCCGAGGTCGTAGCCGACCTCTCGTCCGACCAGCAGAAATCCCTCGCCGGCAAGGCCACCCCTGCCGAACCCACCCCCGAATCCGAGACGTAAACCATGCTCCCGACGTTGATCAAGCGAATGCTCACCGAGGTCAATCCCCGCCTGCTGGCGAATTTCGTGGTCCAGTTCGGCCTGCGGAACCTGCTGGCGATCGAGCGATTCAAACGCCGCTCCAGGCGAGGGGAGCAATGGCCGCCGTTCCTGTTCCTCTCGGTGACCAACCGCTGCAACCTGCGCTGTGCGGGTTGCTGGGTGAGCGTGGACGCTCCGCCGGTGGAGCTGGACCTGGAGACGATCGATCGCGTGATTCGCGCGGGTCGGAAGCGAGGCACGCACTTTTACGGCATCCTGGGCGGCGAACCGCTTCTGCACTCGGGACTTACGGATATCTTCGCGAGGCACCGCGACTGCTACTTCCAGCTGTTCACCAACGGAACGCTGATGACCGACCAGCTCGCCGGCGACCTCGCGCGGTGCGGCAACGTCACCCCGCTGGTGAGCGTGGAAGGGTCGGCCAACGTCTCCGACGAGCGACGCGGCGGGCGGAACGTGCTGGATCGCACGCTGGCGGGCATCGAAGCCTGCCGCCGGGCAGGACTGCTCACCGGGGTCGCCACCAGCGTCTGCAAGACCAACTTCGACGACCTGGCCAGCGAGCAGTTCCTCCGCAGGCTGATCGACCTGCAGGTGCAGTACGCCTGGTACTACGCCTACCGCCCCAGCGGGGCGGACCCCTCGCCCGAGCTGGCGCTGAACGCCGACGAACTCGTTCAATTGCGGGAGTTCGTGGTGAATATCCGGGCGAAGCTGCCGCTGATCATCGTCGATACCTATTACGACGCCGAGGGGCGAGGCCTCTGTCCCGCTGCGGCGGGGATCAGCTACCACGTCAGCCCGTGGGGCGACGTCGAGCCCTGCCCACCCATCCAGTTCGCCGTCGAAAACCTCGCGGACAACGCCGACCCGATCGAGCTGATCGAGGGTTCCACGTTCCTGAGAGACTTCCGCCAGATGGCAGCCGACGCCACGCGAGGCTGCGTACTGCTGGAACGACCCGAGCTGCTGAAACGATTCGTCGAAGAGCACGGCGCGCGTGACAGCAGCGGCCGGGGTACCGCCATGGCGGAACTGGAGGCAATGACCCCACGACCCAGCCAGCACCAGCCCGGTCGAGAGATTCCCGAGAAGCACTGGATGTACCGATTCGCGAAGAAGCACTGGTTCTTCGGATTCGGGGCGTACGCGTAAGAAGGACAACCCGCAGACCATGACTCACCGCAGCTTACAATCCGACGACCGCCGATACGGGGTTTCCTCCTCGCAGCCGATACCGGCACCGTCGAGCAACGTACCGGCCGACAAGGCCGATCGCGACCGCCTGCTCCGCGCCGCCCGGGCGATGGTCACCGGCGAACACCTCACCCCGCCGTTGGGGCTGGACGAACTGAAAGACCGATCCGCCCAGCTGTTGCGGCAGGTGGAGTTGTCCGAGACGTTCCAGGACTTCGCCGCCGTCATACTCAACAATGAAACGTGGCGCGACACGCTGGCGGGCATTCCCTACCATCGTCGGCTGCTGCTGGTACCCCAGTGCCTCAAGGACTCCCAGACATGCCCGGCCGAGATGGACGAGTTCGGCCTGCTCTGCCAGGGTTGCGGCCGATGCGCCATTCACGGCGTGCTCACCCAGGCCCGCCAGTTGGGCTACGTCACGATGGTGGCGGAGGGCTCGGCTGTGGTGACCGCGATGATCGCTTCGGGGCAGGTCGAGGCGGTCGTGGGCGTCTCCTGTTTGGACATGCTCTCGCGCGTGTTCCCGTACATGGAGGCAGGCGCGATCCCGGGGGTGGCGATTCCGCTGCTCTATGATGGATGTGTGGATACCGCACTGGATCTGGATTGGTTGTGGGAGGCGATGGAACTGCATCGCCATCGACCGGCCAAACGCTTCGATCTGGACGCCCTGCGCGGTGAGGTCGGCGAGTGGTTCGCGCCGGCGTCGCTGGAGACGGTGCTCGGGGAAGCCCGCACCGAGACCCAGCGAATTGCCGCCGATTGGCTGGCGCGTGGGGGCAAGCGATGGCGGCCGTTCCTGACCGCAAGCACTGCACGGGCATTGGCCGGCGAGCTGGATGAAGCGGACCGGTCGTCCCTGGAGACGAATCTCCCGGCGGCGGCCGTCGCGGTGGAATGCTTCCACAAGGCCTCGCTCGTGCATGACGACATCGAGGACGACGACACGGTCCGCTACGACGAACCGGCGCTGCACGAGCAGGTCGGAGTGGGCGTCGCCCTCAACGTGGGCGACTATCTCCTGGGCGAGGGATACCGCCTGCTGACCGGCCTGAACCTGCCGCCGCGGCGTATCGCGCAGCTGGTGACGGTCGCCGCCGGCGGACATCACGAACTCTGCCTCGGTCAGGGCGACGAGCTGACCTGGGCCCGCGACCCCCAGCCGCTCCCGGTGGCGGACGTGTTGCAGATCTTCCGACGCAAGACCGCCCCGGCCTTCGAGGTCGCCCTGCGCGTGGGGGCGGCCCTGGCGGGGCGAGACGAGCAACTCGCCCCGGTCCTCACCGAATACAGCAGCGCCATCGGAACCGCCTATCAGATCCGTGACGACCTCGACGATGCCGCCCCCGACCAGGTCACCAACGACCTCGACGCCCTGCGACCCACGCTGCTGCTGGCGATTGCACACGAACGGGCCGAAGGCGACGCCCGGGAGTTCCTCCGCCGCGTCTGGACCCGCCGGGCCCGCTCGGAAGCGCACGTGCGGACACTTGCCGGACTCCTCGACGAGCTGGACGTCCGACCCATCGCCGCGGGGATGCTCGAATTCCACAAGGCCCGGGCAATCCGGGCACTGATCGGCCTGGACAACGTCGACCTCAAATCGCTCCTGCGTCGACTGGTGGCGAAAATCTTCGGCGACGTCGAACCCCTGAGCTGCTGCGATGAGCATACGTCATGAAATGACACGGGCCGCCCGGCGCGCCCGTGACATTCTCCCCGCCCCGGATCGGACGGCCGACTATGTGCGCTCGCAGTTGACCGACGCCGGCGGGTTCGCCGACAAGGCAGGCAAGGCCGACCTCTACTACACCGTTTTCGGCCTGCAGTGCGCGGTCGCCCTGGACGCCGACCTGCCCTTCGACCGGGTCCGGGAATACCTGGAGAGCTTCGCCGACGGCGACGGGCTGGACCTGGTGCATCTGTCCTGCCTCGCCCGGGCATGGGCAGACCTGCCAGCCGCGGAGATCCCCGCCGCCACCGCTGCCGCCCTGCGGGAGAAGCTCACCGCCCGACGCAGCCAGGACGGCGGATTCGCCCTGATCCCCGGCGGCGCGGGTTCGGTGTATGGCTGCTTCATTGCCGTGGGAGGCCTGCAGGACCTCGGAACCCAGCCGGACGCGCTCGATCAGCTGGAGGCCTTCCTGGCGTCGCTCCAGACTCCCGGCGGCGGGACCGTCAACGAGATCGCCCTGCCCTTCCCGGCCACCCCTTCGACGGCGGCGGCCCTGACGCTGCAGGCGTCCCTGGGATTCCATGCACCCGCCGATTCGCGGCGCTGGCTGGCAAGTCAGCAGGATGCCTGCGGCGGGTTCCACGCGGTAGAGGGCGCGCCCATCTGCGACCTGCTCTCGACGGCCACCGCGATCCACGCCCTGGCGGCCACCGGTGAGCCCCTCGCCCAAAGCGCCGAGCGAACACGGGACTTCGTGCTGCGGCTCCGCAGCGACGGGGGAGGCTTCGGCGCCTCCACCCTCGATGCCACACCCGACGTGGAATACACCGCCTACGCCCTGGTCGCCCTGGGACATCTCGCCGGCGAGTGACGCCCCGGGACGACGCGTCTCGTCTACTCGTACGACAGCTCCACCACCTGCCAGCCTTCCACCACGGGCACGGTGAACTCCAGTCGTCCCTTGGCGGGGGTCGCCTCCAGCGACTCGCCGCTGGGCACGAGGCGGGCTTGCTCAAGCGGCAGTTCGGCCCGGACGCTCACCTTCACGTCATACAGCGGGATGACGTCTTCCACCGTGTCGAACGCCTGGCCACGACGCTCGGGGATGTAGTGCAGCAGGTGCACCACGAGGCGTTTCCGGTCGGGTTGATCGTTCACCGTGGCGATGACCGTGCTCGGAGCGTTCTCCAGGCGGAGGACCGGGCTGGGCAGGAGCGTATCGACGGCCCCGGCGAGCATCTGCTTGCACCATCGCGGGGCGTTGAGGGCGTACTGCGAGAAGATCGGGTGGGCGAAGTAGATCACCCCGCCCTTGCGCACCACGGCAGGGTAGCCGATCTCGCCGCTGGAGGGCGTGTGACGGTGCGAGCAGAAATGCTCCCAGGTGCGATTGAAGTACGGCAAGGCCGCCTCGGCCAGCACGGCTGCGTTGGTGGCCGGCGTCACTTCCATGCCTCGTTTGTACATGGCGTGCTCGGTGGCCGGAAGCTCGTCGGTGAGCATCGATTTGGGCACCACGAAATCGGGGCTGAACGGTGCCTCGCCCACCGGTTCGACGGGCAGCACGTTGAGCGACTCACCGCGCCCTTCCACGCCCAGTCCGGAGTGGTACGACGCGAGCACCGCTCCCCCGTCGGCAACGAACGCCTTGATCGCCTCGACGCCCGCCTGCGAGAGAACCACTTCATCCGGCAGAATCACCAGGCGGTAGTCCGACAGGTCGGCCTGTTCGTCGACGATGTCGAACTGCAGGGCGAGTTCCTGGAGCATTCGCGTCGCGCCCAGCAGGGCCGGCGGGAGTTCCTTGAACGTCCCCTCGGCGAAATCGCCGGTGGCCAGAACCGCGATGTCCGTCACCGCCCGCGCGCCGCGGCACCAGGGCTCGACGCGCTCGATGCGATCGTAGACGCCGCCGATCAGCTCGTAGGTGTGCGGGCAGATGCGTCCTTCGGGGTGCAACTGGTCGCCCACCGAGCAGCGGGCGTTGAGCGCCACCGCGTGGAAGCACTCGAACTCCAGGGCGGCAGGGTTCTTGAACGAGTGGAAATCGCCCCAGCTGGTGTGGAACTTGCCGGTCATGCCCAGCGTGGGCAACTCCAGCGTGCGGGCGTATCGCTGCGTCAGCGGGAAGTGGGCGTATCCCCACCCGCCGGAGGGGAGCGATTCGAGCTCCAGGTGCGTGAAGGCGTCCTTCCAGGGCTGATGCCCCGGCGAGATGTGCGAGGAGTTGTAGAAGACCGTCGCGTCCGAGGCGATGGAACGCACCAGCGCGCTCATGTCGTGCATGAAGTCGCAAATCACCTCGCGCCCGAAGGCGGCCCGGACGGCAGGGTCCGCGGCGTCCAGACCTCGCTCGGCCATCGCCGCCCGGCAGAACGTGCACGAGCAGGCGACCGGTTTGACGATGTCGTAGAAAATCCCGTCGGTCGGCAGCGTCTCCATCACTTCCTGCGTGACGGCTTTAAGGTAGTCGCGGTACGGCGAGTTCACGCACAGGAAGCGGTAGAACCCGGGACGATAGGCATTGTAGTGCGACTGGGTCTCCTGCGACTCGGTGATCGGCGCACCGGTGTGACTGCGGCAGATCCACTCGGGGTGCTCCTCGCAGGCGAGCTGGTCCCACTGGACGGTGATGTAGATCGGGCAGCGGATGTCCCGGCTGTGACAGGCTTCGATCTGTTCGCCCAGCAGGTTCGGCCTCTGGAGGTGCGGATGGATGCGGTGGGGGAACTTCGTCGACGGGTAATACAACCAGCCGTGATGGCAGCGGGCGAAGCAGGTGATCGAATCCACGTGTGCGGCGGCCAGCGTGTCGCCGAAGGTCTCGGCGTCGAACTCGCCGGCGATGTTCTCGATCGCGCCGCTCGTGTGGAAATCCAGGTGTACCTGACGGAATCTCAGCTCGGGGGTTTCCATGGTTGCTCCTCTCCTCGGGTCTGTCGGAAGTCTCACAGGGTGACCAAACTGCTCCCCGATTCCAAGAGGCAAGCCACGAATTTACGAGTTTCTCTCCCCAGGTTCGGCAAGACGGACGGCTGTGACTTACTCGCCCGAGTTCTCGGCGAACTCCGGCGCAGCGACATTGAAGAACTCCGGCGTGTCGAACTCGTCCAGCGTATTGCTGGAAGACTCCATCTTCAGATACGGATGCGCGGAGAGCCGCTCGATCGTCAGTCGATAGGTCTTGCCGACGACGTGATCGTCGCGGAGATCCTTCTTGTCCAGCACGACCCAGCGCGAAACGAGAACACGGTCGGCCTGGAGCTCGCCGCGAACGACGCGCTGCACCTCATAGGCGTCGACGGCCAACGCGCGAACGTACTCGCCGAGCTGCTTCACCGTCGGCCTGGCCGACTTCGCTGCGAGCTTCGCATCGACCACGAACGTCCCGGTATCGTTCGGCTGCCACCATTCCCGGCCCTGCAGCAGCTCCCATCGCTGCTTGATCTCGCTGCCGTCGAGCGCCCGATCGGACACGGCGATCGCCTCGACGGTTCCGGACCAATCGTCGCTGCCGTCCGCCTCCGCGCCGCACTGGACGGGCATCGACTCCCAGTTGGACAGGTCCCCGCCGGGCTTCTTCCAGCCGACCGGCTTGCCCGCGAGATACGCCCGGACCATTCCGTTCGAGAACGTCAGCGCCAGTTCGCTCTTTCGCCCGGCACGGACGCGCCCGATTACCGCGCGACAGCCTCGGGCATTCTTGTCCGTCTTCGAGGTCCGCAGCGAGAGCACCAGCTCCCCTCGCAGCTGCGAGATCGTCAGGTTCCGCGCCTTGGGGCCTGACGACATCGTGAAGATCACCTGCTCGTTCTGCGTACGTCGCTTCGCCGGCGTGAAGACCATCTCCAGCGTGAACTCGTTGCTCTTCCGGGCCGACGACGCCAGCAACCCTCCGAGCTTCTCCAGGCGCAGCGACCCGCCGGCGAGGTCGGCAGCGTGGCCATGCGTGGGACGGGCCAGGCGCTTCATGCTCGCCACGCACCGGCGGACGGTCTTGCCGTTGGCGTCCAGCACGCGGTTGTCCGCCCGGGCATTTCGCCAGAGGTAGACCAGGCCCTCATGCGAGCCGGGCCAGCTCTTCTCGGCGGCAACGGGTGGCGCCAGACCGGCCCGCGGATCGCCCTTGGCCGGTGGCGTCTTCGAGGCCTTCTCGATCCAGATCTCGGCCTCGGAGTTGTGTCCCTCACTGCAGACGGGAATCCACCGGGTGAACCGCTGGAAGTCGCTGCTGAGTTGCCCGAGGTACACCCACGTCGCCCGTCGGCTGGGGCGGTCGGTGGCCACGACGAAACGCGGGTCGTTCGCCCAGCGCGGGCACTCCGCCGAGCCCGTGCGCGGGTTGATGCGCACCCACCAGCCTTTGCTGCCCCGCCCGTCGTACATCGCCAGCCATTCGTGCCGTCCGCCCGAGCAGTGGAAGAAGCGGTAGCTGTTGTCCCGGGCGATCTGCGGCCAACACCCCGTCCCGAACTTCGTGAACTCCGCGTCGTCGCGGTCCAGCGGGGCGATTCCATTGCTCGGCCAGGGGAACGTCGCCCCGGCCCGCTTGCCGTCGGCGGAGGTCTGGAAGTTCGTGCTCTTGCCCTCGCGAGGCTTCCAGCCCTTGAAGGTCCAGACGGTCTTCGCTTTTGTGATGTCGCTCAACGGGGCGGCGAGAATGCGATTGTCCTTCGTCTGCCAGTACGCCCACTGGGCGGCGAGCTTGCCGTCGGTCCATTCCGGGCGAACGTGGGTCACCCGACCTTCCACCAGCTTCGTGGGCGTCTTGCCCGCCCAGTCCACGACGTAGCTGTTCCAGCGATCGTAATCGATGAACACGACGCGCCGCCCGTCGGGCGTGATGACAGGCCGATGGACCTCGACGTCGTAGTCCCGCTCGATGTAGCGAGGATCGTCGGTATCGAAGAACACCAGCTTGCCCCCGCGCACCCAGCAGATGCGGGTGCGCGAACCGGTCATCGCCCGGACCGCGCGCCCGGCAGCGGCGGCGTCGGTGGGCTTCATGGAGGGCGCATCCTCGCCCCGGGCGACGGGCGCAAAGGCAGCCGACACACTCAGACAGACCGCCGTCACGAGGACGGAGCGACACAAACGACTCAGAAGAAATTGCCTCATTGCACTCAGTATAACAGACACGCACCAGGCGAGGGCCGGTGTTTTGGTCAGGCGATCACCAGCCGGTGCCGCCCCGGTTTCAACGCCCGTCGCTTGCCGCGAACCCGCATGGGTACGGGCGTGACGACGGTGGCTTCGCTCTTGCCGCTGGGCAGGCGCGTCAGCTGCACTTCGATGGGGCCGGCCGGCGTGCAGACCTTCCCGCGGGCGCCTTCGACCGGCCCGAGCGTCGGCGAAAAGGTCGCCTCGGCGTAGCCTTGCGTCCCGTCGGCGGGCTCGACGCCCAGGACCGTCTCCAGCAGTTCGATTCCCGGCGAGATCGACCACGCGTGGCAGTCGCTGCGGGGATGCTCCCGCTCGTTTTCCGGCCAGGTCGTCAGACCGGTGTTCGCCAGGCAGCGTTGCCAGCGGGAGAACCCCTCGACGACGGCCTGTCGCTGATTGGCGTATTTCAGCGCCCGCGAGACGTAATAGCGATAGTAAAACGAGCCCGGCTGGGTCACACCGGGCTGATTCAGCGAGTCGGCCAACACGTCCGACGCCTTGGGGCTGCTCCACGCCCCGGCGAGGATCGCCTGCACCTGGGCATGCACGCTGAAGCTCTGGCTGTGCGGCGTGTCGCTCAACAGGCGCCGACGACGGTCCCAGCACTGTCGCAGCGTCGCCTTGATCAGCGAGCGTGCCTCGCCGCGCCATCGACCGGCCAACTCATCCAGCCCCGCCCAGTTGTCCAGGTCGGCCAACTGGTTGCAGGCGTCGGCGAGCAGCATCGTGAGAATCGCCGAGCCGCCGTCGGTGTCCTGCGGGGCGTTCCCGCAGGCGAACTCGGGAGTCCAATCCACGAACGGGGCATAGTCGATTCTGCCGAGAAGCCCGTCGGGTCGGCGCTGGCGGCAGAACCACTCGACGATTTCCCTCGCCACCGGCAGGTAGGGCGTGAGGAGCTCCGCCCCGCCGCGATACCGGACCAGGTCGTGCATCATTCCGATCCACTGCAGCGAGAAGGTCGCGATCACCTGGATGCGGCGGGAGGGGTAACGACACTGCAGCAGTCCGCCGGGCAGACGCGAGCAGTGGAAATCGGCGATCGCCTTGCGGGCCAGGCGGTCGTCGCCGGCGACCAGGTAGGAGTAGATCGCCTGCACCCGCGTGTCGCCGGGGAACTGGGCCTGCTCGTAGTGGGGGCAATCGAAGTACGTCTCGTGGGCGCAACGACGGGCGGTGCGCAGCGAGACGTCCCACAGCCGACCCATCTCCTCGCGCGATCGACCCACCGCGCGAAACGAGCCGCGCTGCGGGATCGGCCAACCCGTACCCTCCAGCGCCAGGGAGTCCAGCGTGAGAGGCTCATCGCCCGTGCGGATGCGCATCTCCACATAGCGGAACGAGCGGAACCACAACGGCGTCCACTCTCCGGGCGAGCCCGAGGGAAGTACTTCGTCGCGATGGCCGAAAAAGTCCGCCCCGCGCGTGACGTCGCGGTGGCCCTTCGTTCGCGAATCGCCGCGATAGGGCGCCTCCGCCCAGACCATGCGAACGCGCGAGCCGGCCCCGCCGTGAAACGTCAGCGTCGGGTAGGCATTGGTGACTTCGCCGCGGTCCAGCAGAAGTCGAACGCGTCTGCGCGGCGGAATGGTCAGCGGCGTTGCCCCGCGACCGAAGGCGTCGGCGGCGTCGGCCAGGTCGTTGGGCGCGTAGGCGACGCGGGCGATGGGCTCGGGCGTTTCGTGCATCGGGCCGATGAGGTCCGGGCTCAGCTGCGCCCCGAGATGCCAGTTGCCCCAGGCGCTCCAGGCAGCCCGGCAGACCTGCCCTGCCGGCGTCCATGCGCTCGCGTCGAAGGACGGGTCCTGCCAACCCGCCACGGCGCGATCGGCGTGGAATCGCTCGCCCGAACCGACCACGTAGTACGGCCGTCGGTCTCCCCATTCATGCTCGGGCGTCGGTTCGCGGGCGTCCTCGGCGCAGCAGACCCACTCATTGCCGGTGCTGACCGCCTCGCGGAACGGACCGTTGCCTCCCTCCCCGCAGACCAGCAGAAACGCAGCCGGCCCGAGTTG
>CAZFPT010000052.1:0-18300 GCA_964521005.1 uncultured Planctomycetaceae bacterium
GCAGCCGCGTCAGTCCCGGATCGATCCGCAATCCCGCCCGCAACAAGTTGCGAGCCCTACGGCACTGACGTGCGGAGACGTCAGTGGCACCCAGTGAATCGTAACTAAAGCCCCATGGTGAGTAACACGAACCGTGGGGGTCGAGAGGCGAAGATCCAAATTCCAAATCACAAGTTCCAAGGAGTGATCGTCCCGCATCGACCTGCAATCCCGCCCGCAACAAGTTGCGAGCCCTACGGCACTGACGTGCGGAGACGTCAGTGGCACCCGGTGAATCGTTGATCGGCAGCGAACGCGACAGGTGGGGTTACCAGCGACAGGCGAGACATGAGCAGCCCACCCGACCGGCCAGGTCGTCGTCTTCCGCAGTGGCAAGCGGGGGCATGGGTACCTTGCCACCCCGGCCGGCGACGACCAGGCCAAACGCGACGCGGGGTGGACGAAACCCTCACGCCATCAGAGACAATACAATTCGCTCCGCCCCCGGGCCAACAGGCCCGATTATTTCTTCGGTCTTTCCAAGAACGTCACCTTGCCATCGGCGCCCACGGTGCAGGTGAAGCTCGCCCCGCCGGCACGAACCCGCAGCGTCCCGTCGCCACGCCAGGGCTGATGGATCAGCGCGTCGGCCGGCTCGGCCCCGACCTCCTTGTACAGCACGCGGTGATCCGCCCAATCGTGCCGCTTGCCGTTGCGGAACATCTTCGTGTCCGTGAGCGTCCTGCCGAACTCCAAGCCCACGCTCCTGCCATTGGCGGAGGTGTATTCAACCTTGCCGTCGGAGAGCTTCGAGACGTCCAGCTTGGCCTTTGCCAGCACCGCCCGACGGAACTCGTCGTAGCTGCCGTGGGTGTCCTTCTCGCCGATCTCACAGGCGAATCCGCTGTAGGTGCCCTTGCCCGCCCGGGCGGAGATCACCTGCTGGTTCGGCCAGATGGGCTGCTTCTTGCCGTTCTTTATGCGGTACTGGATCTGTTCGGTAAGTTTCGCGTCGACCTTCGGGACCGACGTGTTGATCGGGGTAAACGCGATCCACGTCTTCTCGCCCTTGAGCAGCAACACGCCGCCGGCCTGCTCGACGCCCATGGTTTTCGGCAGAACCCACAGCCACGGGGCCCCGCCCCTGCCGGTAAGGTAGATCGCCAAATTGCGATACTGGGCGACGCGTGCGGGCTCCCACGCCCCCGAGCCATACTGGGGCGAGCCGGTTCGCTTCGGGTCGCCGATGGGGGCGGGCACGATGTAGTCCGCCCCGTGGGTGCTGTTGTGGGTGAGGATCTTGAACCCGTTGACGTCGCCCCGGCCGCTTCCGCGCCCCAGCGTTCCCAGCTGGAATGTCTTGCCGAAGTACTGCGTCTCGTAGAAGTGCGGCTCGATCTCGGTTCGGCCGGCCTTGGACGACCCATAGTCCGGCTTGGCGGCGAAGATCTCCCGAGGCCGATCGAACTGCTTTTTCGCGAGATACGCCACCGCTGCCGGCGGGCGGTAGGCGCTGGTCCAGAAGTGCACCTCGTCGGACTCGATCTCCACCTCGTCGCCGGGATACTCGCCGAAGTAGAACCACATCGCCGAAGCGGCGCTGCCCCCGAGGGGATAGGGGTGGTTGTAGTCGCGCTTGGTGGGCCCGTTGAACCCGCCGCGGTAGTACTTCACCGCGCCGGCGGCCATGAACCAGTCCAACGCCGCCTTCGCGAGGGCTTTGACTTCCTTGTCCTTCGCGAAATCGTACAGGTTCACCACGGGCGTGATGCTGTGGCCGTGATAGTTCTCGCTGTCCCACTCGCCCATGCCGATCCGATACAGCGCCACGACGTGCCGACGGATCAACTCCTTGTACTTCTTGGCGGTCTCGGTGTTGCCGGTCTCCTCGGCCATCAGGTACACGCTGGTGACGCGCATCCACCAGAGGTTGTCGGTTCCGCGGACGTCGACCCAGCTGTTCTTGGCGTCGGGTCCCCATCCCTGTCCGCCCTTGTAGGCATGGTGAGGTCGCCGGTGGGGGTCTTTTTCGGTCCAGATGTCGGCCGCCTTTTTCATCCGCTTGTAATAGTCATCCTCCAGCAGGTGGCCGAAGTAGAAGTACTTACGGATCTGGTGCTTGATGGTGAAGGCGGCGTACCAGTCGATCCCGAGGGTGTGCTTGTGCCACGACCCCGCCTGGGCGTCCCGTTCCTGGAGCGTTTTAAGGGCGCCCTGGTTTCCCCCGAGCACCTGCATCATCAACAGCCCGTAGGTGCGTTTTTCGTTCTCGAAGTACGTATTCCCGCGGACATTCCTCTTCATGACCTTCTGGAAGACCTGTCTGCCTCGCTCCTGGAAGCCTTCCTCCAGCTTCGCCGGCCAGGTGTTCTTGAGGTCTTCGGGCACCTTCGGCGGGACGGGCACGATTCGACCCTTCTCGTCCTTGCGTGTGAGCTTGTCCGGCCCGGCGTGGGCGGCCGTGAATGTCAACAGGGTTGCCAGCCCGGCTGCGATGGCGATGTGCGTGTTCTTCATGCGTCGTACTCCTCAGTGAATTCCTCAAGATCGCTCTGCCTCAGGCTTCCCATGATATCACGCGGGTCGATCAATCCGAAGGACCTGTTCGGCGATCGTCGGCGGCTGGGGAATGCTGTCAAAACGCGCACCGCGACGGCCTAGCCTGCCTGGCGCGGCAGGGACCGGGGCAATGTGGATAACCTGTGGATAGTCGCAAGCGCATTTAAGGCAGTGTGTTATTGCCTTCGGCATGCATGTTGCTTGTAGGTCGTTGTGGAGTACAGCGGTCGGCGTGTTTCCCGGCCGGGCGGCGTTGCGTTGGCAACCCGCGTGAATGGACAGGCAAACAACCACGACAGGTTCTATCTGGAAAGGAGCACCACCACTATGGCGGCGAAACATCTGGCATTCGAAGCCGACGCCAGGGAAAAGCTGTTGTCCGGGGTGGAAAAACTCGCGCGTGCGGTCAAGAGCACGCTGGGTCCCCGAGGCAGAAGCGCAATTCTCGACAAAGGCTGGGGCGCACCGACCGTCACGAAGGACGGCGTAACGGTGGCCGAGGAAATCGAACTCACCGACAAGGATGAGAACATGGGCGCCCAGCTGGTGAAAGAGGCGGCCTCCCAGACCTCCGACAACGCCGGCGACGGAACCACCACCGCCACCGTGCTGACCGAGGCGATCTTCAAGGAAGGGTACCGCAACCTCGCCGCCGGTTCGGACGCGATGGCATTGGCCCGCGGAATCCGATTGGCCGTCGAGAAGGTCGTCGCCGAGCTGGCGAAGATGACCACCCCCGTGACGGACGACAAGTCCATCGCGCAGGTGGCGGCGATCAGCGCCAACAACGACCCGGTCATCGGCAAGATCATCGCCGATGCGATGGCGAAGGTCGGGCGGGAAGCCCCCATCACCGTTGAAGAAGGCAAGAGCATCGACGATGAGATCAAGGTCGTCGAGGGCATGCAGTTCGACCGCGGCTACCTCAGCCCCCACTTCGTGACCGACCAGGAAGCGATGGAGGTCGTCCAGGAAAAGCCCCTCATCCTGATCTACGAAGACAAGATCTCCAACGTCAACAAGCTCGTTCCGCTGCTGGAAAAGGTGGCCGAGAAGAAAAAGCCCCTGCTGATCATCGCCGAGGACGTCGAGGGCGAAGCTCTCGCGACCCTCGTGGTCAACAAGATGCGCGGCATCCTGAACATCTGTGCCGTCAAGGCGCCCGGCTACGGCGACCGACGCAAGCAGATGCTCCAGGACATCGGCATCCTCACCGGCGCGAAGGTGTTCACCAAGGATCTGGGCATCGATTTGGAAAGCGTGGGCATTGCCGATCTGGGAATGGCCAAGCGCGTCACGGTGGACAACGACAACACCACCATCTCCGAAGGCGTCGGCGACGACAAAGAGATCAAGGCCCGCATCGCGCAGATCCGCGGCGAGATCGAGACCACCACGAGCGATTACGATCGCGAGAAGCTCCAGGAGCGCCTCGCCAAGCTCGCCGACGGACTGGTCGAGATCCGCATCGGGGCGGCCACCGAAGCCGAGATGAAGGAAAAGAAGGCCCGCTTCGAGGACGCCCTGCACGCCACCCGGGCCGCCGTTGCCGAGGGCATCGTGCCCGGCGGTGGCGTCGCACTGGTTCGCGCCCGCAAGGTGCTGGACAAGGTCAAGGCCTCCGGCGACGAAGCCATCGGCGTTGCCATCGTCAAGCGTGCCCTGGCTGAGCCCCTCCGCCAGATCGCCGACAACGCCGGCGAAAAGCCGGCCGTCGTGCTGCGACAGGTCGAGAAGAACGACGGAAACTTCGGGTTCAACGCCCTGACGCTGAAGTTCGAAGACCTCGTCAAGGCCGGCGTTATCGACCCGACCAAGGTCACCCGCACCGCGCTGGAAAACGCAGCCTCGGTGGCCACCATGCTCCTGACCTGCGGCGCATCTGTCAGCGAGATCCCCTCCGACGAAGACGAAGCTCCCGCCGGAGCGCCCGGAGGCATGGGCGGAATGGGCGGCATGGGCGGCATGGGCGGAATGGGCGGAATGGGTGGCATGGGCGGCATGGGTGGTATGCCCATGATGTAAGCCCGGCGAGCCAATCCACCGGCCGCTGTAGCGTTTTGACGGAACACCAGACACCAAAGCACAACGCTGAACCACGAAGGAGAAACCAACGATGGCTGTCAAGCCCCTGGATGATCGGATCCTGGTCAAGCAGAGCGAAGCAGAAGAAGTCACCTCCGGCGGGATCGTCCTGCCGGACGCCGCCAAGGAAAAGCCCCAACGCGGCAAGGTCGTCGCCACCGGTCCGGGCAAGCTGCTGGACAGCGGCGAGCGCGGCGAGATGAGCGTCAAGAAGAGCGACGAGGTCTTTTACGGCCGATATGCCGGCACGCAGATCAAGATCGAGGGGGAAGAGTACGTCATCCTCCGCGAGAGCGACGTGCTGGCGATCATCGAGTAACGCGTCGCTTCCGGGCCAACCGGTCTGACGACGATTCAACACATAAGGAGCGCATCCAATGCCAAAACAGATGCTATACGATATTGATGCCCGCGGGGCGATGTTGCAGGGCGTGACCAAGCTCGCCAAGGCGGTCAAGGTCACCCTCGGGCCCACCGGTCGTAACGTACTGCTGCAGAAGAGCTTCGGCGGCCCGAAGGTCACCAAGGACGGCGTGACCGTCTCCAAGGAAATCGACCTGCCCAACCCCTTCGAGAACATGGGCGCCAAGATGGCCAACCAGGTCGCCAACAAGACCAACGACGTCGCCGGCGACGGGACCACCACCGCCGTCGTGCTGGCCGAGTCCATCATGTGCGAGGGGCTCAAGAACGTCGCCGCCGGCGCCAACTGCATGAGCGTGAAGCGCGGAATCGACATCGCCGTCGAGGCGGCCGTCCAGAGCATCGCCGAGCAGTCCAAGAAGGTCCGCAACAACGACGACCTCCGCAAGGTCGCCACCGTCAGCGCCAACTGGAACACGCAGATCGGCGAGATGATCGCCGAGGCGTTCGACAAGGTCGGCACCGACGGCGTGATTACCGTTGAAGAAGGCAAAGGCCTCGAGACCGAGCTGGAACTGGTCGAGGGCATGCAGTTCGACAAGGGCTACATCAGCGCCTACTTCATGAACAACCCCTCCAGCCTGGAGTGCGTGCTGGAAGACGCCCAGATCCTCATCCACGAGAAGAAGATCTCCTCCCTGCGGGACATGGTCCCGGTGCTGGAGAAGGTCGCCTCGACGGGCAAGCCGCTGCTGATCATCGCCGAGGACGTCGAGGGCGACGCCCTGGCGGGCCTGGTGGTCAACCGCCTGCGGGGCACGCTGAACGTCTGTGCGGTCAAGGCGCCGGCCTTCGGCGACCGCCGCAAGGCGATCCTCGAAGACATCGCCATCCTCACCGGTGGAAAGGTGATCTCCGAGGACCTCGGCGTGAAGCTCGAAAACATCGAAGCCGACATGCTCGGCTCGGCCAAGAAGATCGTCGTCACCAAGGACGCCACCACGATCATCGAAGGCGGCGGCACGAAGAAAGACGCCAACGCCCGGGCCGATCAGATTCGCGCCCAGATCGAGAAGACCACCAGCGACTACGATCGCGAGAAGCTCTCCGAGCGCCTCGCCAAGCTCACCGGCGGCGTGGCCGTCATCAAGGCCGGGGCGGCGACCGAGACCGAGATGAAGGAACGCAAGGACCTCATCGACGACGCGGTGCACGCCACCCGGGCGGCGGCTGAGGAAGGCGTGGTCCCCGGCGGCGGCGTGGTGTTCCTCCACTGCATCGACGCGGTGGACAAGGCCCGTTCCAAGGCCCGCGGCGACGAGAAAATCGGCGTGGACATCGTGCTCCGCGCCCTGGAATCGCCGACCAGTCAGATCGTCAACAACACCGGCGAAGATGGCTCGGTCGTGGTCGCGGAAATCCTCGAACGCGGCAAGACCATCGGCTACGATGCCGGCGTCGGCGAGTACGTGGATATGGTCAAGGCGGGCATCATCGACCCGGCGAAGGTCTCGCGGACGGCGCTGCAGAACGCCGCGTCCATCGCGGGGCTGCTGCTGACCACCGACCTGATGGTGACCGACTTCGACGAGAACGAAGACGAAGAACCGGTCGCCGGCGCTGTGGTCTGACGACCCGGCCCACTACACTGCAGAGACTCCCGGGCGGGGCGCGTCACACAGCGTGACGCGCCCCGTTGCGCGGGTTGAGGCGATCGTCGCCCCGACCCGCTGAACCACCCCGGTCACCCGCAAGCACAGAAGGAGAATCCCATGGCGTTTCTCGTGATAGCTGCAGTTCTGGTCGTGGCGGGGGTGGCGTCTCTGTATCGGCGGGAAGTCCCCCGGATCGGATCGGCCGGCATTTTCGCCGCCGCCGCTTTGGCGTTGTTCGCCGCCTGCTTCGTAATTATCCCGCCCGGACACGTGGGGGTGAAGCTGCTCCTGGGCGGCGGGGTTCAGCCGGGCTTTCTCAGAGAGGGCCCCAACTTCGTCAATCCGCTCATGAAGGTCCGCGAGATGTCTGTGCAGACCCAGGCGTACACCATGAGCGGGACCCAACAGGAAGGCGATATTCAGCGGGACGATTCGATCACCGTCCTCTCCAAGGACGGGCTGCAGCTGAGGCTCGACGTCACCGTCACCTACAAACTGCTGGCCGAGGACGCCGCGTGGGTGTATCAGAAGCTCGGGGACGGCTACACCCAGAAGATCATCCGCCCGGCTGTGCGGACGGCGATCCGCGAAGCCGCCAGCGAGTTCGAGTCGTCCGAGGCCTACGCCGAGAAGCGGAAAGAACTGGCCACCCGGACCGAGGAGTATCTCACCGACCGGCTGGGCGTGATTCTTCGCAAGACCGACAAGGGCAAGGCCGGTCTGACACTGGGCGAGGACGGCGGGTTCGTCATTCAGCAGGTGCTGCTTCGCAACGTCGAGCTGCCCGCCCGGCAGCGAAACGCGATCGAAGAAAAGCTCGCCATGCAGCAGGAAGCCCTGCGCATGCAGTATGTCATCCAGAAGGAAGAGAAGGAAAAGCAACGCAAGAAGATCGAGGGCGAGGGAATCGCCCAGCGGATGGAGATCATCAAGAAACAGCTGACCCCCGAGTTCCTGCGGTTCAAGGGCATCGAGGCGACGCTGGAACTGGCCCAGAGCAACAACGCCAAGGTCGTCGTCATCGGTGGCGGAAAAGACGGCCTGCCGCTGATCCTCGACGCCGAGAAGTAGCGAACCGGCAACAATGCCCTTGGGACCAGGAACAACACCCGTTTCCCAGCGTGAATTGGATTCGTCTTGTATCTTCTCTACATCGATGAAAGCGGAGACTCGGGAACCGTGGCCGATGGGTCGCCAACCAGGTACTTCATGCTGTCTGGGCTGGTGGTTCACGAACTGCTATGGGCTGATACCCTCGCGCGTCTGATCCAGTTTCGCAGGCACATCAAGGATGCCTTCGGACTCAACATGACCGAGGAGATCCACGCGGGAGCCATGATATCCAGGGCAGGCGGTAAGCTGGGAAAGAACGCTTCGGAGTTGAAGAAACACCTTCGTTTGGCGATCATCAGGCACTTCGCTGATGCATTGGCGCGCATCGAAGACATCAGCGTGATCAATGTGGTTTGCGACAAATTCCATCGCCACTCGAAAGACGAGATCTTCGAACTGACATGGAAGGCGATGTTCCAGAGATTCGAGAATACGCTGCGATACGGGAATTTCCCCGGCCCCAGAAGAAGCGATGAGAGAGGCATCATTTTCGCCGACAACACGGACGGTACCAAGCTGCGAACGTACCTGCGCAAGATGCGACGGTACAATCCCGTGCCCAACCGGTATACCGGCGGTACAAGGAATATTCCCGTCAAGATGCTGATAGAAGACCCGAACCTGCGCGACTCGCAGCATTCGTACTTCATCCAGGCTGTCGACTGTGTTGCGTTTCTCCTCAAGCAGTTCGTCATACCGAATGGATACATGAAGAAGAAGGGTGGGAATGCTTATTTCAAAAGACTGGAGCCCATTCTGTGCAAAGTGGCGGCACCGAGAGATCCCTATGGAGTGGTGAGGATATAAAAAAAAAGGGGCCTTTCGGCCCTGGTGGATCCTACTACCCAGTCAAGCCGGGGTTCAGATCCACTTATCATTATTGGCGTTTGAGGTAACCGAGTCAAGGTAAAATGTATAGACCGGCCCCCAAAAAGCCACGAAACGAAACTCAAGTATTTTAATAACAAAGGTTTGTATGCCTCAAAAGCGTGACTATTACGAAGTGCTCGGCGTGGAGAAGTCGGCCGACGGTGCGACCATCAAACGCGCGTACCGCCGACTTGCGCTGAAATACCACCCGGACAACTTCAAGGGCGACAAGACCGAGGGCGAGAAGAAGTTCAAGGAACTCGCCGAGGCCTACGAAGTGCTCTCCGACGAGCAGAAGCGACGCCAGTACGACCAGTTCGGCCACGAGGGTCTGCGCGGCGCGGGCATGCACGACTTCTCGAACATGGGCTTTGCCGATATCTTCTCGATGTTCGAGGATATCTTCGGCGGCGGAGGCTTCGGTGGCGGACGGGGTCGCGGGCCTGCCGCCGAACGCGGGCTGGACCTGGAAACCGAGATCGCCATCTCGCTGGAAGACGTCGCCGCCGGCGTGGACCACACGCTGGAGTTCGAGCGGATGGACCTCTGCGAGACGTGCGACGGATCCGGCGCCAAACCGGGCTCGGACCCCACCAAATGCAACACGTGCGGCGGTTACGGGCAGGTCCAGCAGCAGATGCAGGGCTTTTTCGGCGTGAGTGTGCGTATCGTCACCTGCCCGAAATGCCAGGGCAAGGGCACGATCATCTCCGACCCCTGCAGCCAGTGCAACGGCAGCGGCCGATCTCGGAAGAAGCGCGTGCTCACCGTGCACATCCCTGCCGGCATCCGCGACGGGCAGGTCGTGCGGATCCGCGGCGAGGGCGAGCCAGGCCGATCCGGCAAGACGCGCGGCGACCTGCACGTCTACGTCCGCATCAAACCCCACCCGATGCTCATGCGTCGCGGGGACGATCTGTTCTGCCGCGTGCCGATCAGCTACCCCCAGGCCGCCCTGGGCGGGACCATCGACGTGCCCACCCTCGGGGGAACCGAGAAGCTGGACGTTCCCTCCGGTACGCAGAACGGCGACCTGCTGACGATGAAGAAGAAGGGCCTGCCCTCGCCGCGCAACCATCGCCCCGGCGATCAGCACGTGCAGGTTTACGTGGAAGTACCCCGCAAGCTCACCGCACGTCAGCGCGAGCTGCTCGAGGAGTTCGCCCGCACCGAAGACACCGAAGCCACCCCCGAGCGGAAAGGCTTCTTCGACAAGCTGAGAGACTACTTCGCCGGCGACGGCGAAAACGACCAGACACCCCCGACCGATTCGGACGAAGAGCCGGCCGAGCGGTAGAATTCCCCGACCAGGCCGAGCGTGACAACGCCTCGAGCCGACAACCCAACCGACCCTGAAAAACCAGACAACCGACCATGAGCGAAGACCGATCACAACGGAAGAATGAACCGGACGTCCCCCCTCACCAGGAGCCCGAGGTCTCCGACGAGCTCAGCGAAGAGCGCGACGTCGCCTCCGACACCGGCGAGGCGAACGAGGACCTCGACCCCGTCGCCGAGCTCGAAGGCGAGCGCAACGAACTGATGGGACGGCTGCAACGGCTGGGAGCGGACTACCAGAACTACCAGAAACGCGTGCAGAAGGATATCCAGTCGGCCCGGCAGTATGCCAACGAGGACATCATCCGGGCGATGCTGCCCGTGCTGGACGACATGGAACGCGCCCTGGGACACGCCCGCGAGAACCACGACGAGGACGACCCGTTCCTGCAGGGAATGCAACTGGTGCACGACAAGATGCTCGACGTGCTGACCAAGTTCGGCGTGACGGTGATCGACGCAGCCGAGGGCGAAACCTTCAACCCCGACCTCCACGCGGCGATGATGCAGCAGCCCAGCGAGGAACACTCGCCGATGACCATCCTGCAGGAAGTGCAGCGGGGCTACCGCCTCAAAGACCGCACGCTCCGGCCGGCCGGCGTGGTCGTGGCCACAGCGCCCGAGTAAGCCCGAAGCACCTGCATGCCGGCACGAAAGGGCGCGAGCCTGTGCCGTCTCGGCCGATCGCGGCGAGAGAGGGGCGGAGCAACCCCGGACACCCGAATCGCGCAGGGTCGGCGAACCGCGGGGACAGGAACGGCGCAAACCACCCACAGAATGACGAAACCGTGTATAATGCCCGCTTTGTGCGTCGAGGCCGACGTGCAAGTGCTACGTGAGAATCAGGAGACAACGATGCCGACCTACGATTACGAGTGTGACGCCTGCGGCCACGCGTTCGAGGAGTTTCAGTCCATTACCGCCAAACCCATCCGCAAATGCCCCGAGTGCGGCAAGCGGAAGGTGCGTCGACTGATCGGAACGGGCGCGGGGGTCATCTTCAAGGGCAGCGGGTTCTACCAGACCGACTACCGCAGCAACTCATACAAGAAGGGTGCCGAGAACGAAAAATCGTCCTCCAAGGGGGATGATACGCCCAAACCGGTCGAGTCGTCCTCCACGAAGAAGACCTCCTCGGACGCCAAACCCGCCAAGAAGGATACCGGCAAGACCGACTGACCCACCGCTTCGGGCGGCAAGGTGTTTGCAGGAAATCCATTGAAGCCCCCCAAGGCGTGAGTATAATCCAGCGCAGCGGCCGTCGCCGGCAAGGCATTTCGCGGCGCGTCCAGACAGCCCGGCTTCGAGGGAGTTCCGCCCGAGCGGCCGGGATTGATCGCAATGAACCTCCGCACTTTCGCTCGCCGGAGTGGGGACTGGAAAGGACCATGCCATGATGAACGATCAGAACGAAGTCCGACGCGTCAACTGGACCGAAGTATTCAGCTTCACCCACATCTTCAAGAGCTTCCGGATGGCGATTCAGCCCAGCAAGCTGGCGCTGGCGCTGGCGGCGATCATCGTGCTGGTGGTCTCCGGCGGCGTGATGGGCTGGGTCTGGTCGCTGGGCGGCGCGACGGTCTATCCCGGCGAGATCCAGGCGCATTACCAACTCTCCGAAACGGCGTTCGACAACCGCATGGAGGGCATGGAAGACAGCCGACCCGACCGGATCGTCAGTTCCTGGCTCAACGCGATCGCCCAGACGACCAAGGGCAACGCCCTCAGTGAGTATCGCAGCCAGCTGACCCGCATCGGTGGCGGAGGTGGCTACTATGAAACCGCCCTGAGCGATGCGCTCACCGAGGAGTTCAAAGAGGCCAAGGCCCAGGACCCTCCCAAGCGAGAGGACCTGCTCAAGAAGGCCGAGGAAGACCCCGGAGACGCGATCGACGAGATCCAGGGCGAATTCGAGGATGAAGTTGCCCTCATCAACAAGATGCTTGCCAAGGCGGACGAGAAGGCCCCCAAACTCATCGATGACGACGCCAATCTCAAGGGCAAGGACGAGCTGAAGGACGAAGCCCGCGAGAAGCTCGCCGAAGACAAGGCCGCCGCCCGGCGGGCGCTGACGCTCCGCAAGCGGGAGTTCCACCAGCAGATGCTTCAGCTGGAAGGGAAGAACGTCTTCTCAGCCTTCGTCGGCTACGAGTGGGACTGCATCAGCAAGGCCCTGCGGGCGGTCGCCCACGGGAATATCCTCACGGGCATGGACACCTACCGCGCCGCGATGGCCGGCAAGGGCCCGGCGGTCGCCGACGTGCAGTTCCCGCTTGCTCCCAACCCCGCCCAGACACCGCCGGCTGAGAACCCGCCCGGCTTCTTCGTGTACGTCCTGATGGCGATTCATGCCCTCGCCTGGCTGTGGGACACGCACATGGTCTTCGCGATTATCTACCTGCTGATCGCCCTGGCGACCTGCTCGCTGTTCGGCGGCGCGATCCACCGGATCTGTGCGGTGCACTTCGCCCGCGAGGAGAAGATCTCCGCCGGCCAGGCGCTGAAATTCTCGATCTCGAAGTTCCTCAATTTCGCCACGGCTCCGCTGATTCCGCTGGCGGTGATCTTCGGGCTCGGTACGCTGATCCTGCTGGGCGGTTTCCTGCTGGGTTCGTGGGGCGGCGGCATTCTCATGGGCATCCTGCTGCCGGTGGCATTGATTCTCGGAATGTTCATCGCATTCATGGCCATCGGGCTCATCGCCGGTGGCCCGCTGATGTTCCCGACGATCGCGGTGGAAGGCTCGGACAGCTTCGACGCGATCTCGCGGAGCTTCTCGTACGTGTTCGCCAAGCCCTGGCGGTCGGCGTTGTACGGGTTGGCGGCGCTGGTCTACGGCGTGGTGACCTACCTGTTCGTCCGCGTTTTCGTGTACATCACGTTGTGCGGGACGCAGTGGTTCGCCCGAGGCGGCGTGGGCTGGGGCGGCGATGCACTCGGACCCGACGCCGACAAGATCGACGTGATCTGGGCGGCCCCGCAGTTCGACGCCCTCTGGGGCGAGTTCAACTGGTACGCGATGGGACCGATGGAAACCATCGGCGCCCTGCTGATCGGTTTCTGGACGTTCCTGCTGGCGGCGATGGTGGCAGCCTATCTGCTCAGCTACGTCGCCTCGTCGACAACCGCGATTTACTACCTGCTGCGGCGCGAGGTGGACTCGACCGACCTGGACGACGTGTACGTCGAGGAGGCCGACGAGCAGGAGTTCCCGGCCCCGCAGGCTGTCCCCGCTGAGGCGCCCGAGTCGACGACCGACGAGCCCGCCGCCGAGGAAACCACCGAACCGGACACCTCGCAGGAGTCGCAAGAGCCCAGCCAAAGTGAAGAGACCGCCGACGAAGAACCCGGCGAGGGCGAGAACAAGGACGAGAACACCGAAGGCTGACCGCGCGTCGACTGAGCGGTTCCGAATCGTTTCACCCGCCCCCGGCCGACGTGGCTGGGGGCGGTTTGTATGCACGTTGCCCGTTTCGACTCGGGGGCAATCCCCCGGCAAGGACGAGACCCATGCAATCCGATGCACTGCCCACCATCGAACACGAAGTTGACCTTTGCGTCGTCGGAGGCGGGATGGCCGGCCTGTGCGCCGCCGTCTCGGCGGCCCGTCACGGCGCGACCGTCGCGCTGATGCAGGACCGCCCCGTCCTGGGGGGCAACGCATCCGGCGAGTGTCGCGTCCACATCTGCGGAGCCGACCGCCACAACAAGCTGCCCAACCGCCGCGAGACCGGCATCCTCGAGGAGCTTCGCCTCAAGAACCTCCACGTGAACCCCCAGCGGTCCTTCTCCGTCTGGGACACGCTCACCTACGAGCTGGCCCGCTACCAGGATGGCGTCACGCTGCTGTTGAACTGCTCTGCCGTCGACGCGACGTTGAGCGATGGCTGCATCGAGACGGTCACCGGCCTCTCGCTCACCGAGCAGCGGTATCACCGCGTGCGGGCCCGGATCTTCGCCGATTGCAGCGGCGACGGCATCCTCGCACCGCTTACCGGCCATCCGTTCCGCATGGGCACCGAAGCACGCGACGAATACGACGAACCCTCCGCACCCGAGCAGGCAAACGACCTGACGATGGGCATGACGTTGCTGTTCCAGACGCGCCCGTACGCTTCGCCCCAGCCGTTCACCCCGCCCGAGTGGGCGTACACCTTCAACGACTGCGACGAGCTGCCCTACGGCTCGAGCGCTCACAGCTTCTGGAACATGGGCTACTGGTGGATCGAGATGGGGGGCGAGCAGCACGCCATCCACGATACCGAAACCATCCGCGACGAGCTGCTCAAGATCGCCTACGGCGTGTGGGACCACATCAAGAACCACTGCCCCCACCATCACCAGGACGCCGCCAACTGGGCCCTGGAGTGGATGCAGTTCCTGCCCGGCAAGCGGGAGTCCCGCCGGTACATCGGGGCCCACGTGCTCACGCAGAACGACATCCTCGCCGAAGGTCGATTCGACGACCTCGTCGCCTACGGCGGCTGGACCATGGACGACCACCCCCCGCAGGGCTTCTGGGGCGCCAAACGCGGCAGCGATCTGCCCTCGGCGGTCCACCACAAAACGCTCAGCCCCTACGGGATTCCCTACCGGTCGCTCTACTCCGAGACGATTCCCAACCTCATGTTCGCGGGGCGCTGCCACTCGGCTACGCACATGGCGATGAGTTCCACGCGGGTGATGGGCACCGGCTGCAGCATGGGCCAGGCCGTCGGAACCGCCGCTGCGATGGCTGCCCGGTACGACTGCCCCCCCGCCGGGATCGGCGAGCACATCGGCGAACTCCAGCAGCGCCTCCTGCGGGACGATTGCTACCTGCCCTGGACGCCGCAGCAGTTCGGACCGCTGACGATGGGCGCGACCATCGAGACCTCCAACGACCAGGACGGCGAGGTGGTGCGAGATGGCGTCGGCCGACCGGTCGATGACGACCCGCACCGCTGGCAGTGCGGCCCCGGCGACTGGATCTCACTGACGCTCGCCGAGCCGGCGAAGATCGACGACGTCACGCTCGTGCTGGACAGCGCCCTGCACAAGGACCCGCAGATGAGCTACCACCACCCGGCTGAGTCGCACCTGACGGCCTTGCCGAGTGAGCTGCCCAAGGCCTTCCAGGTACACGTCCGCGAGAACGGCCGATGGGGCCTGCAGTGGGAAACGCGCGAAAACCACTCCCGACAGATCCGCTTCCGCGTGGGGCGCGCCGTCGAGGCGGTGCGTTTCACCCTCGAAAGCACCTGGGGCGCGGAGGTCACCGGCGTGCACGCCCTCTACGTGGACTGACCACTCAGCCCCGCCTGCCGAACTCGCGGCAGGCGTCCACGAAGGCTTCGATGTTCTCGATGGGCACCTCCGGTTCGAGGATGTGCGTGGGCGAGAGGATCAATCCGCCGTCCCGGCCGAACTGCTCGATGCATTCGCGAACGCGGTTGCGCACGTCCTGCGGCGAGCCGAATGGCATGGTGCTCTGGGTGCCGATGCACCCGTCGAAACTGAGCCGATCGCCGAACCGCTCGCAGATGGCGGCTGCGTCGAGACACTCCGGCTGAACCGGGTTCAGCACGGTCAACCCGGCCTCGACGAGGTCGGGGACGATGTCGATGATGTTCCCGTCGCTGTGGTAGTGAATCACGATCTCGGGGTTGATCTCCCTCGCGGCGTCCCACACCTTCGCCCAGCGAGCGAGCATGAACCGCCGCCAGAGGTCGGGCGAGAACATCATGTTGTTCTGGTTGGCAACGTCGTCGCCGCAGTAGAGGGCGTCCACGCCCGCCCGGGCGGCCGACACGGCACGGAAACGGTTGTTCTCGAACAGTCGATCCAGCAGACTCTCCGCCCAGGCGGGGCGGTCGATCAGGTCCATGAGGAACTGCTCGTACCCGCGAATCTGCCAGGCTGTCTCGTACATGTGGCCGGCCCAGACGGCAGCGACCCGACCTTCGCGGCGAGCCTGGGCGATCGCGTCGGGGTAGTGCGAGACGTCCCAGCCGGAAAGGTCCTCGATGGGAAACCGCTCGATCTCGTCCAAGCTCTCGGCGTTCCGCAGCGGGGAGACATAGCCGGTGAAATGGTAGAACCCGCTGGGCACGACGGCGACGCCGACGTCGTTGATCTCCGTACCCTCGGGGAGGTCCTCGCCGTCCCACCACGGCGAGAAGTCCGGCCGCGAGGAGCCTTCCGGGCGCTTCGGCCCGACCCGCCAGGAGTTGAACAGGCCGTAATGGCCGACAATGTCCTCGCTGCCGATGTGCTCCTGGAGGCGGCGCTTCAGATCCGGCGTGCAGCCGAAATGGTAAAGCACCCGCTCGGGCGAGCGGTGGTGAACGGTGTCCAGAAACACGCTGCGATCGTCGGCCATCAGGCTCTCCTTGGTGTACTCCGCGTTTTGCGGATGCACACTACCGGATCGCCCAGCCGTTCGGCAAGCACCTGTGTCAGCGGCCGACCGATTCGACGCGATGTTCGCGCCAGGTGGCGGGGTTGCGGAACGCCAGGGACTCGGCCTGCCCGGCCGTGGGCAGCGTGAGCGTGAGGCTGAACGTGCTGCCGGCGCCCTCCTGGGAGGTCACGTCGACCTTTCCGCCCATCATCCGGGCGAGTTCCTGGGAGATGCTCAATCCCAGCCCCGTCCCGCCATGGTTGCGCGTGTACGACCCGTCGGCCTGCTGGAATGGTTCGAAGACCCCCGCGATCTTCTCGGGGGGAATGCCCACGCCCGAGTCGGTCACGGCGAAGCGGATGGTCGTGTCGTTCCCGCTCGCGTTGATCGGTTCGACCTGGGTGAACACCGACCCGGTCTCGGTGAACTTCACGGCGTTGCTGACGATGTTGTTGAGGATCTGCCGCAGCCGGCACGGATCGCCCACCAGTGCGTCGGGGATCTCCGGCGAGATGTGGCAGTGGAACTCCAGCCCCTTGCGCCGGGCGGCCCGCTGGTGGGGCGTTACCGCGCCGGCCACCGTTTCCGAAAGGCTGAAGGGGCGGTGGTCCAGCACGATCTTGCCGCTGTCCAGCTGTGAGAAGTCCAGGATGTTCTCGACCACGGTCATCAGGGAATTGGCCGACTCGCGGATCATGCCCAGCATGTCGCGCTGCTCGCCGCTCATTTCGGTGTTCATCGCCAGTTCGGTCACCCCGAGAATGCCGTTCATCGGCGTTCGCAGCTCGTGGCTGACGTTGCTGAGCAGTTGCTGCTTGGCTTCGCGGGCGATCTTCGCCTCTTTCGACGCCTTGGCCAGGCGCGAGGTCACCTCGTAGAGCTGGCAGGCCATCACGTCGCGCGAGGAGATCATCCCCACCACCACACCCTCGGCCAGCACGGGCAGGTGACGGATGCCATGCACCGTCATGATCCGATGCACTTCCTCGATCTCGGTGGACATGGTGACGGTCACCACGTCGGTCGTCATGAAGTCGGCCACGGTCAACTGCGTGGGGTCAAGCTGCCGAGATACCACGCGAGAAACGATGTCACGCTCCGAGACAATGCCCACCAGGCGATGCCCCTCGTTGACCACAAGGCACCCCACCTCCTGCTCGGCCATCCGGTGGGCGGCATCGGCGGCGGTGTCTTGGGGCTTGACGTCGATGACGGTGCCCACTCGGCGGAAAATCCGCTCTGCGTGACCTACGGTGCTGACCTGTGACATACGACCCTCGCTTTCGGCAACGTCGGCGCAGGGGAACCCGCCCTGCCTGCACCATTGTCGACCGATTCGGACCCGACCTTTAACCCCCCCATCCGCTTCAACGATACCTCGGGTGCCACCGGCGTCTCCCTGCGCCGGTGCCGTAGGGCTCGCAACTTGTTGCGGGCGCGATCGCCGAAGGCGAAAACAGAACATGGGCTGGAAGCCCATGCGACGCGTAACGGGTGCCACCGGCGTCTCCCTGCGCCGGTGCTTTGCAGCGCCACCAGATCCACCCCCAAGGGTGCCCGGGCTTGTGGCGTTTCGACTGAGCTTGCGAAGGAGGAACGCAGCAACCCGGTTGCTCAGCTCGCTCAGGCTCGCTGCACAAACCGGGGCACCCTTGGTTGTGAGTGAAGTGATAAACCCGCGTTTCGCTTGTCGCGATTCGCGCATCGCGCATCGCGCGTCGCTCTCTACCCCCACCTTTCGCTTCGCTCAAGATGGGGCTTCAACGTCGCACGGCCTTCCAGGCCGTGTTCGCCGAAGGCGAAAACAGAACATGGGCTGGAAGCCCATGCGACGCGTAACGGGTGCCACCGGCGTCTCCGCACGCCGGTGCCGTAGGGCTCGCAACTTGTTGCGGGCGCGATCGCCGAAGGCGAAAACAGAACATGGGCTGGAAGCCCATGCGACGCGTAACGGGT
>CAZFPT010000053.1:0-18264 GCA_964521005.1 uncultured Planctomycetaceae bacterium
CCGGTTGCTCAGCTCGCTTGGGCTCGCTGCACAAACCGGGGCACCCTTGAAAGGGTTGATCGGCCGTAGGGCTCGCAACTTGTTGCGGGCGCGATTCGCGTGTCGCTCGATCCCCCCTTCTGTGTCGGATTCCTGCGCCGACCAGGCGGCGAGGGAAAGGTTTTGTCGCGTCGGCCTGATCGGTACAATGCAGAGGATCGACATGCGCCCGCGTGGCGCGGAGAGGAGATCGGACCGACCCTTGGAACTGAGCATTACATTGGAGCATCCCACCCGGGCCCGCCAGTTGTTCGGCCCGGGCGATCAGAACCTGCGAATGATCCGCGACGCCCTGGGCGTGCAGATTTTCGCGCGCAACGGCAAGGTCAAGCTTACCGGCGGGTCCAAGAACGTCTCGCGGGCTGCTGCCGTCATCGAGCAACTCCAGCGGACCATGCGGACCACCGGCGATCTGGGACCCGACGCGGTGGCCGAGGCGATCTCGTCGGCTGCCCAGGACCAGAAGGACAAGGCATCCAGCGTGCTGGACGTGTATGTATCGGGTCAACTGGTTCAGCCCAAAACGCCAGGCCAGCGGCGCTACATCAACGCCGTCCGCCACCATGATCTGGTGTTCTGCACCGGCCCGGCGGGGACCGGCAAGACGTACCTGGCGGTGGCCGTCGCGGTGCATATGCTCAAGCACAGCCTCGCCAAGCGGCTGATTCTCGTCAGGCCGGCGGTCGAGGCGGGCGAGAAGCTGGGCTTCCTCCCGGGCGACATGCAGGCGAAGGTGAATCCGTACCTTCGCCCGTTGTTCGACGCCCTGCACGACATGATGGACTACGACCAGATCCGCCGGTTCATGGTCAACGACCTGATCGAGGTGATCCCGCTGGCGTTCATGCGGGGACGGACGCTGAATGACTCGTTCATTATCCTGGACGAAGCCCAGAACACCACGGTTTCCCAGATGATGATGTTCCTTACGCGGATGGGGCACGGGTCCAAGGTCGTCGTCACCGGCGACGACAGCCAGGTGGACCTGGCCGGCTCGGTCCGCAGCGGACTGCTGGACGCCAAACACCGCCTGCGGGGGATCAAGGGCGTCGCCCAGGTTCGTCTCAGCGGCGAGGACATCGTCCGTCACAGCCTGGTCCAGTCGATCGTGGAAGCCTACGAGAGTTCGCCCCGCAGCGGGAGCGAGTCGAGCGACCCGGCGGGGTCGACTTGCCAGGCCCGGCCATCCCCGGAGCCGACGTCCGGCGAGGGCCCGAGCAACCACTCCGACAGCCAGGAAGAATAGCCCCGGATTTTCCCCGCGCCGCCGGAATCGCAACGCCGGCTGTGCCGATAGGCGAGTAGACGCATGTGGCCATTCCGTAAGAAAACCCGTCAGCGCCGTGTGGAAGTACACGATTCGCTCCCCGCGCGGATGCGAGAGACGTACGCCCGCTTCCGGCAGGCGGGCGGACTGCCCGCCCTGGCGGTCGCGGTGGCGTTTTACGCGGTGGTGCTGTTGCTGGACGTGTTCCCGGTCGAGCCGGTGCCCTATCGGCCGGGGCAGTACGTCCCCGAGCCCATCCGGGCGCGGGTGGCGTTCAAGAGGCCCGACCCCTACCTGCTGGAGGACGAGTACGACCGCATCCGGTCGGCCACCCCGGCGACGTTCCGCCTGAACACCACCCTCGTGACTGACCAGATCATCCCCACGCTGCGCAAGCTGCCCAATCGTCTGCGATCGGCGACCCAGCCTGCCGCCGATGACGAGAATCTGCGGAAGTCCTTCGCCCTCTCCAGCGACGACGCCGTCCGGGAGTTCTGGGACGCGCTGGCGGAGGTGGATCGGGCACGCTACGAGCGGTCCGTCGAAGCCCTCAAGGACAAGCTCATGCTCACCTGCATCGTCCCCCATGCCCAGGCGGTCGAGCAGCGCAAGCGGGCGGCGACCAAGGTGATCCTCACCCATCCGCTCGGGCGGACGACGATCGACATCGAGGACCTCATCAGCCTCCAGAAACCCGAACGTATCAGCCATCGGGCCGGGGGGCTCGCCCAGGTATTCGACCCGGCGATTCAGGTCTACATCCGGGCGTACCTGCTCAATGTGCTCTCCGGCGGCGAGGCGACCTACCTCTACGACGGCGAAGCCACCGACAAGACCATCGCCGGCGCGATCGCGCTGCTCAGCAGCGCACCACCCGAGCATGTGTTCCAGCATTTCCAGGTCGGTGAGGTCCTGGCCCCCGCCAGCGGCGCCGACGGGTCGGCCGGCTGGGACATTCAGGGACTCAGCGAGCAGCATTTCAAGCTCCTCCAGGCCGAGCGAACCAAGTACGTCGAGATCCAGCAGGCCACCGCCCCATGGCGGGCCCGGCTGCGCGTTGTGGGGCGGGCGATGCTCCTGGCCCTGCTGGTGGCGACGCTCTGTTTGTACGTGCTGCGCTATCAGCCTCACCTGGCAAGACAACTCGGGAGGGGGCTCAAACTGGCGGTGACGCTGGCGGTGATGCTCGCGGTCGCCAAGCTCGTGGTCCACGGGTTGGAGTGGAACGTCCACGCCGCCGTCCTGCCGGTCCTGATGGCCTCGATGATCGTGACCATCGCGCTGGGCAGGCGGTTCGCCCTGACCATCGCCGCGACGATGGCGGTGCTGGTCACGCTGCAGATGCGGGCCCCCCTGCCGGTGCTGATCGTGCTCATCAGCGGCGCGCTGGCCGGCGTGTTCCCGCTGGACGAGGTCCGCACGCGCACCAAGCTTGTGCGGGTCTCGTGCGTCTCGGCGATCGTCGTCTTTGCCGCGGTCTGGGCGGTGAACCTCTCGATGAACGTCCCCTGGCGGTTCGCGCTGACCGACGGGCTCTGGGCCTCGGGGATGACCCTGCTGGCAGGCTTCCTGGTTCAGGGCGTGCTTCCGATGGTGGAGAAGTCCTTCTCGGTGGCCACCAGCATGACGCTGCTGGAGTGGTGCGACGCGTCGCGCCCCCTGCTCAAACGCCTGGCGATGGAAGCGCCCGGAACCTACAACCACTCGCTGCAGCTGGGGGCAATCTGCGAAGCCGCCGCGGAAACCATCGGGGCCCGCGGGCTGCTGGCACGCGTCGGGGCGTATTACCACGACATCGGGAAAATCAACAAGCCCACCTACTTCGTGGAGAACGAGTCCGGCGGCGGCTCGCGACACGCCAAGCTCTCACCGGCGATGAGCCTGCTGATTATCATCGGGCACGTCAAGGACGGGCTGGAGATGGCCCGCGAGTACGGCCTTCCGGAGGTGCTCCACGAGTTCATCACCACACACCACGGAACCACGCTGGTGCAGTTTTTCTACAAGGCGGCCGCCGAGCAGCGAAAAGACGGCAGCGACCGGGCCCCCGACGAGGTCGAGTTCCGCTACCCCGGACCCAAACCCCGACAGAAGGAAACCGCCATCCTCATGCTCGCCGACGCGTCCGAATCGTCGGTGCGGGCGATGAGCGAGCCCACCCCCGGGCGGATCGAAAACCAGGTCCACACAATGATCTCGCGCCGACTGATGGACGGCCAACTCGACGAGTGCGACCTGACGCTCAAGGAAGTCCACCAGATCGAGATGTCCATCATCAAGTCGCTCTGCTCGATCTTCCACTCGCGGATCGCCTACCCCACCCCGCCGGGCGAAACACCCTCGGCTGCGGAGATGGACGGCCAGCGACAGGCCGCCCGCCAGGAAGAAGCCCGCCGGGAAGAAGAGGCTGCCGCCGCCAGAGAAGCAGAATCCACCCAGGATCACCCTGCCCCCATGCCCTCCCCGGCGATGAACCCCGCCCAGCAGTTCCCCGCACCGACCGACCTGCCGGTCGAGTGACGAATCACTCCTCGCCCGAGGCAGAGCCCTTCGGAAAGACCGGCTGACGGCGGTCGGCGTAGGGGTCGTCCTTGCCCCGCAACCCCCGCAGGAGAACCACGCTCACGACGGTCAACCCCACGAAGTACCAGAAGGTCGGCCCGTAGGCTTTGGCGTAGTCGGCCCACATCTCGCCGGTCTCGTCGGATCGCCCAGCCAGCTTCGCGGCGAAATCGAACGTGCTGGTCCCGCCCAGCCACAGCAGCGGCCCGATCAACAACATGATCGCCAGGGCGATCTGCCGGGTTCGCACTTTCAGGCGGCCGTACGCCAGGGCATACCAGATGCCCACCGCCGCCACGAGCAGCACGCCGGCGTGATGATCCCACGTTCGCTGGTTCAGCAGCATCATCCCCAGCGTCACCAGCCCCCAGTGGAGCATGCGCCGCCCGTCGTCGCGGGGCAGTTTCCGCCAGCCGATCGCCCATGCCGCCACCGCCACCCAGATCACCTGCAAGCCCTTGATGAGCATCCGGACGGTCTGCTCGCCGAGGTCGATGAAGGTGATCCACGCCGGATGGCCGTGCTGGTAATGCGGGTCGTCGTCGGCGTTCCAGAAGATGTCTCCCGCCTGGCCGTCGAGGAAGTAACGGCTTATCACGCCGGGAATCGACTGGTTGATGTGGATGGGGTACCACGCGCCCTTGATGAGCCCGGGAATGATGAGATTCTCCAGCCACGTGCCGGTCAGTTCGATGTATCGCTGGGGCCCGATGACCGCTGCCGGCAGGGCGACCGCCAGAAGCAGCCCGCCCAGGACCGTTCCGCCCAGCAGCTTCCAGTTGCGCTGGTAGAGCCAGTACAGCACGAACAGCGCCGGGACCATCTTGATGCAGATCGCGATCGCCAGCGTCGCCCCGGCCCAGCCGTCGTGACCTTTGCGGTACAGCCAGAGGTGCCCCACGATCAGCGCCAGGACGAACCCGTTGGTGTTGCCGTGCTGGATGTCGCCGATGACAAAGAGGATCGACCACCCCAACGCCAGAGCCAGCACCCAGTCGGCCATCCGCTGATCGCGATGCTTCCCTGCCGAGGTAGCCAGACCGATCGCGCCGAGGACCGCACCGACCTTCAATATGCTGAACACAAGGGCCGCCGAAGAAACCGGCAGGTATGCGAACGGGGTGATGAGCATTACCACGAAGGGCATGTTGGGATGCAGGTGAATCTGTCGGCCGTACTCGGCGTCGTCGACGTCCTTCTCGTCCGGCGGTTTGACGTCCGGCGCTTCCCCGGGTTTGGGGGGCATGGTGTAGATGTTCTGGCCCCGCCAGAACGCCCTTGCCGCCACCGACCATCGCGCGATGGCCCCCTTGTGCGGCTTGGGTCGGCCTCGCTTGATCTGCTTCTCGCTGAGCGTTCCCGCTTCCTTGCGGCGGTCGTACTCCTGGGCCTTGCGCTGATTTCTCAGCGTGATCACCTGGATCTGCACGACCGGGACGATCAGGGCGACGGCCACCACCACGTACACAGCCACGCGAAGCACCTTCTGCCGCCGGGCGGTCTTCGGATCGTCCGAGACGGGCACATCGTACGGGAGAGACCAGCCGATTGCGTGTTCCTTGTCAGCCATGCGACGCACTCTACCCGCGCGGGAACGGCGAGTCCAGCCCTGCCTTGCCGATGGGCGTTTCTCGTCGCACGGCCTTCCAGGCCGTGACTGCCGATGGGCAGTCTCGCAGAAGGCGAAACCGAATTGCGGATTAGCCGTAGGGCCCGCAACTTGTTGCGGGCGAATCGTCGAGGGTGACGTGCGATTTGCGCCAGGGCGAGGAAACAGAACAGAACATGGGCTCCGATGCCCATGCGACGCACTCTACCCGCGCGGGAACGGCGAGTCCAGCCCGCACCCTTGCCTGCCGAGCGGCGGGAGTCTATCCTTCCGGCATGGCAGCAGACCCCGAAATCCGGATCAGCTCGCACCAGTCCGCGATGCGCGTGCCGCGAAAGAAGATGGCCGGCCTCGTCCGATCCGTCGCCGAGCGGGAGAAGGTCGCCCTCGCGGAGGTGGACATCGCCGTGGTGGACGACGAAAAGATGGAACAGCTCAACCGCCGACACCTCCGCCACGCCGGAACCACCGACGTTCTGAGCTTCGACCTGACCGCCCCCGGCGAGTCCGCCTTGTCGCTGCAGCTGATCGTCTGCGGGCCCCTGGCCAAACGCGTCGGGCCCGCGCATGGCCTCTCGCCCACACGCGAACTGCTGCTGTACGTCGTCCACGGCCTGTTGCACCAGTTCGGCTACGACGACCAGGACCCCGACTCCGCGCGGACGATGAGGGCCCGGCAGATGCAATTGCTGGAGGAGTTCACACGCTGCCGATGACGGTGCGGGCTCAACCCTCGCCCGGTGCCCGCATGAACGCCCCATAGGCAGAGGGAGGCTCTGCCTTGGCGAGCACCGCCAGCTCCACCCGCAGCGCCCCGGCTGCCAACAGCGCCCGCGTGGCTTCGTTGGCGGTGGCGCCCGTGGTTGTCACGTCGTCCACCAGCAGCACGGCCGCCCCGGACACGTCCCCGCCCCGACGGACGGCGAAGGCGTCGCGCACGTTTGCGATTCGCCGCGTCCGAGGCAGGTGAACCTGCGGCGGGGTGTCCTTCACGCGGATCAGGTCGTCCCCGAGAGGAACGCCCAGGCGACGGGCGAGAATCGCCGCCAGCCGTTGGGAATGGTCGCCGCCGCGAATGAACTGGCGGCCGTAGTGCATCGGAACCGGCAGGACCAGATCCAGGCGGCCGGCATCGGTTGGGCGGCGTCGACGGATACTCTCAGCCAGCAGCAGCGCGAGGCGTTTGGCGACGACCCCGTCGCGATGGTACTTCAACCGAAGCACGCCGGGCCGAATGGGGGGGCGGTACGGGCCCAGGCGATGAACCCGCGCGAACCGGGGCAACACCGATGGACACCCCGAGCAGCCGTCCTCGCGGACGGGCACGTTCGGGCCGATCGACGAACCGCAACGCGGGCAGTACGGCAACGCCGCCAACTGGAGCAGGTCCTTGTGGCAGGTGTCGCAGAGCGTGTCCCGCCCGTCGGTATCGGCATCGCACGCCAGACAGGCCGGCGGGAACACCAGCTCCCCCACTCCGCGCAGGACCTCGGCAAGATGGCCGGCGGCCGACCGCGTCCAGCGTGCCAGGCGCGGGGCGACTACCATTTCGCCGGCCCGGGCGTTCGGGGGCGTATGACGTGTGCATACCGCAGCGCACGCAGCTGCCACCAGAGCAGCTCGGCGCGGGCGGCGGGGTCCACCACCGGCAGGTTCGGCGCCAGGGCTTCGAGCACCTCGCCCACGCCATGATCGATCAGCAGCACCCCCAGTGCGGCGTCGTCGATCCGCCCGTTCCAAAGCAGCCAATCGAGCGTCGGGCGATGGCCGGCCCACAGCAAGGCCGTCATGCAGCGTCGCTGGGGGAACTCCCCGATCTTGCGGAGGTCCACCACCGCGTCGAGCTGGTTCCGCTCGCCGAGAATCAGCAGGGCGCAGCGGTACGAGCCGACCGCGAAGAAGTCGGTCTCCGGGCCGAACGCGCCGCCGGCGAGGCGGTCCCGGATGCGACGGTTGGCAGCTGCCCGTTGCGTTTCGTCGCGGGCGGTAAACGCCAGGAGCATCGCACCGGCGGATCGCTCATTGACGTTGTACACCGGGCGGGGTGCGTTCGCGTCGGTGGGGTTGGCAAGCGCCGGGAGCATGCGCATCGCCAGCTCGAACTCCTGCTCGCCGCCACGCCTGGCGAGGTGCCACGCGACGTAATCGCCCGGAAGCGTCATCTCGTGGCGGGTGGTTTCGCGGAGGTCCCGCTCGAAGACGTCGCCGTTGGGCATCAGCCAAAGGGCGACCCCTGCCGCCGCTGAGGCCCGGGGCGTGGAGACCATTTCCGCATAGCCGCTGGGCCGGGTCGTCGAGCGGATCGTCATGGACGTCCAGTTGGCAGCCCGTCGCAGCAGTTGCGTGCGGGCCGAGAGGCGGTTGAGCTGCTCTTGGGTGGGCGCGTTGCCAGGCCCGGGCCGGTAGAGTTGCGTTTCGCCCAGCAGCCGGGCGGCGTAGACCATCGCCAGCTCATGGGAAGGCGACCAGAGCACGCTGCAGATGGTCTCGGCAGCTTCGAACACGTCCAGGTCCAGTTCTCGGGCGGCCTGGCAGGCAGCGATGAGTTGCCCGTGGGTGATCCGCCCCTGCGGCGCGGTCGCCTCGGTGAGCACCGCGGAGATCTGGTTGGCGGTGGCGGAGTCGTCGAGCTTCAGCGCTGCCGCTGCCGACATGCCCATCGCCGGCAGCGACTTGCCGGTGCGCAGCGCGTTGACCATCGCCATTCGAACCCCCTCCCGGACGGCGGGACGGTCCACACCGGCGGCCACCCACAGTGCCCGGTCGCGCAGGCCCGCGGGAATGTCCCGCTCGGCCAGGGCGTCTTTCAGCGCGTCGGCTGCGGCGTTGGGGTCCAGCAAGCTCAACGCATGCAACGCGTCCCCGCGGATGCGCCAGTCGGGCGAGTCCAGCAGCGCCTCGATGTCGCCCTGCAAAGATCGCATCCTTGCCAGCCCAGCCGCCATGGCGGCAGCCCCCTGCGGGCGAGGAATGCTCGCGAACATGCGCGTTCCGGGCGGGGCGTTTCCATCGTCCGGTTCGGGCGAGACGCCCTGGCTGCGCAGCAGGGCGCGGAGTGTGTCGGTGTCGCCGATGGCCGCTGCCGTGACGGCAGCCAACTCGCCCCGGCGGGCGTTGGCGTCGGCTGAGAAGTCCAGGCGGACCACGGCAGAAAGCACGCGCTGGACGTGACGGTTGTTCCTGCGGTCGCTGGCCAACTTCCGAAGCGTGCGGAGGTTCGCCTGCAGCGCGGCGTTGGCGTCGGTGGGCTCGCGCAGGTTGGTAAGAAAGTTGATCGCCCGCAGTCGGCTGATCGCCTCGGGCGGCGTGTGCGGCGGGCCCAGCCGATCGATGCGGTCGAGAATCATCGCCAGACGATAGAAATACTCCTCGTCGGGCGTGTCCAACTCGGAAACGACGTGCCGCATGAACCGCGGCGAGTTCAGCGCCCGGATCGCGACGGCGTTCATCGCCTCGAGCCTCTCGCCCTCGGGTGCGTTGCGTAAGGCGGTCAGCGTCCGGTAGTCCCGCACGACGGGCACGATCAGCACCGCTGCGGCGCTGCCCAGGCAGGCGGCCAACAGCACGGTAAACGCTCTTCGTTGCCAGGGATGGCTGCGGAAGTAACGGCGGATGGTTCCCATGGCTTGAGTCTACGGTCCGGATCGGGCGGCGCCAAGCGCCATGGCCGGTGGTTGTCATGGGCTTCGCGCCCATGTTCGCCGGCCGGCGAACCCGAATCGCGGAGTAGCTGTAGGGCCCGCAACTTGTTGCGGGCGCATAGCCGAAGGGAAAGACAGAACAGACCATGGGCTGGAAGCCCATGCGACGTTGAAGCCCCATGGTGAGCTCCGCGAACCGTGGGGGTAGAGAAGCGAAAATCCAAATTCCAAATGACAAGCTCCAAGGAGTGATCGTCCCGCACCGACCTGCGATCTCGCCCGCAACAAGTTGCGGGCCCTACGGCGGAACGCCAGCCTTCGTGTTGCTCGGGATGGGTCTTCAGGAGGACACGACCAAGGGCGATTTCACGGACACGCCCTCGAGCAAGTGCCGAGCCCTACGGGCCGGCCCCGCTTCTGGCGATTGCAGGAGAGATATCCTATCGTCCCGTGGCGGGTTGTGCCGATTTACCATGCTGGAGCAAACCGCTGATTCCAGGGCCAAATGCGGCAGTCCCGCACGCCCGGAGTTGTGGGAGCGTTGGGGGAGCAACGGTCCAAGGCCACCCGGCCCGGCTGAGAGATGGGCGAGCCTATACCACCGAGCGGTTTTCGTCCTCATGGCTGCCATGCTCGGCCTGGGTGCGGTTCTCGTCCTGCCGGCGATGGTTGATCCCCAGCTTCGCCTCGTACAGGCGGTACACGTCGGCCGGCGTGAGCCCGAGAATCTGGCAGATGCTCACCCAGAAGAACAGCATGTCCGTGGCCTCGACGCGAGCGTTCTGGAGGTCCTGCAACTCGTACTGCCGCCCTTCCTTCGCCTCGCGATACCAGTGCTTCCAGGACAGGCAGTCCTGCAGCTCGTGACATTCAGAGACCAGGGCATCGAGGTAGTTCTTCAGGGCCCGCCCCGCCTGGGTGCGGGCTTCGGTGACGGCGTCGGATTCGTCAGCCAGTGCCGATGCCTCGAGGGCGTCGCCCAGGGCGGCAGTGTCGAAGCCCGCGCGGGCGTTGAGCTCGGCCTGCAGCGGCCAAATGTCTTCCAGCGAGTCGATGCGGTTTTCGGCGTCGGGCATGAGAGGCTCCGTGTTTCGGGTCAGCGGGATTGTACACCCCGCCCGGCGGCCATACAATCACGGCATGTGCGGCTTTGCCGGTGAGTTCATTCTGCCCCACGCGCCCGATCAGCGGGCGTCGCTGGAAGTCGTCCGGGCGATGGCGGCCCGACTCGTCCATCGTGGCCCGGATGAGGCGGGCGAGTGGCTCTCACCGGACGGCCGATGCGCACTGGGGTTTCGTCGGCTCAGCGTGATCGACCCGGCCGGCAGCCATCAGCCGATGGTATCGCGCGACGGACAATCGGCGCTGGCGTACAACGGGGAGATCTACAACTTCCGGCAGCTGCGCGACGAACTCCGGGTGGGCGGCGCATCCTTTTATACCGCGGGCGATACCGAGGTCCTGCTGCAGCTATGCCGCAGCCACGAGCCCCGCGAGGCGATGAGGCGGGCGAACGGGATGTTCGCATTCGCGTACTACGACGCCCGATCGGGCTCGCTGCTGCTGGGCCGGGACCGCGTCGGGCAAAAGCCGCTCTGGTATGCCCCGCTGGCCGACCGGATCCTCTTCGCCTCGGAGGCCAAGGCCCTGCTGGCGCATCCGCTGGTGAGCGCGGAGGCCGATCGATCTGTTGTACCTCTCTATCTGTGCATGGGTTATATTCCCGCTCCGAAGTCGGCTTGGCGGGGGATTCTCAAGCTGCCGCCCGGACATTTCAGCCTGGCCAGCGATCGGCTGGGCATGCCGGAGCGATGGTACTCGCCGCCGATGGGCGATGGCGGCGACCCCCCTACCGACGAACATCTGCGCGAGACGATCGCCCAGGCGGTGGCCGACCGACTGATCGCGGACGTGCCCCTGGGGACGCTGCTCAGCGGCGGGATCGACTCGGCGATCGTGACGGCAATGGCGGCCGACGCGGCCGGGGATCCGGCTGGGATCCGCTCGTTTACCGCCTGCTTCGAGGACTCGCGATACGACGAACGCGAGCAAGCCACCGCGACGGCACGGCGACTGGGCGTAACGCACCGACTGTTGCAAGTACCTGTTCCAGAAGCATCTACGATTATTGGTCTGGTCGACCATTGCGACGAGCCCTTCGCCGATTCGAGCGTGATTCCGACGTGGTTGATCTGTCGGGAGACGTCCCGCGAAGTGACGGCTGCCCTGTGCGGCGACGGGGGCGACGAGGTCTTCGGCGGCTATGATCGGTACCGCGCCATGCATCTGGCGCAGCACCTTCGCCCGTGGCAGTATGGGATGGTAATGTTGGCCGCGAGGATTATCGGACCCACCGCTCCCCAGCACAACCGCTCGCGGCGAAGGAGGCTGGTGCGGTTCGCGGAGGCCCTGAAGTATCCGCCTGCCATGCAATACTTTACGTACCGGTCGTTGATCCGAGCCGATCGACTCGCCAGGCTGATTCAACCGGTGGCTCTGGAGGCGGCTGGGACGATCGATCCGGTGGAGTGGTTCTGCAAGCTCTATGAGGAGCAGGACGCAGGCGAGGAGGCCGAGAATGCTCGGCGAATGGATTTCGCGACCTATCTCCCGGATGATCTGCTTGTGAAGACGGACCTGGCCTCGATGAAGGCCTCGCTGGAGCTCCGTGCCCCCCTGCTGGATCATCGCGTTGTGGAAGCGGCATCTCGGTTGCCTGTCGACGAGGAAATCCAAGGCCGACACGGAAAGGCGGTCCTGCGGAGGCTCTTCGCCGACCGACTTCCGCCGGCGGTGCTGAAAGGGAGCAAAAGGGGCTTTGGCGTGCCCCTTTCCGACTGGCTGAGGGGAGACCTTTCGCCACTGGTGCACGAACTGGTCCTCGATACAGACTTTACCGATGCAGCCGGCCTGCTGGCTGAGGCGGTGGCAGGCATTGCCGGCGAACATCTTGTTGGTCGCCGCGATCACAGCCATCTCCTCTGGGCCCTGCTGGTCTTGGCGCGCTGGATGCAGAAGAACGCGTGAAGTACGCCGGCGTCGGGATTCGGGCACCTCTTGGCGATTCCTCCCCTGTTCCACGTGGAACAATCCCGGCCGACAGCTCCTGCGTAGATTGCCAGATTTCTGCCGATTCACGTCAAGATCATCGTTGCATTGGGTGGGAATGGGGATATTCTATGTTCCACGTGGAACAACGGAGTATTCACCAGGTCTCGGAAGGAGCCGATCATGGCTGAACAGAACAAACCTGCACGTAAAGCAAGGCTCGGAAGAGGGCTTTCCAGCCTCATCAGCTCATCTTCCCCTTCACAAGCGGAGGAAGGGCGGTTTGAGGGCGATGATTCCGTCATGGAAGGCGGAGGTACACGGCAACCGTCCGAGGGCGCTGGGGCAGCGCGTGCTGACGGAACGCCTGCCGAGATCCCCGCTGGGGACATCTCGCCGAACCCACATCAGCCGCGACGGCACTTCCCGGAGGCTGAGCTTGCTGAGTTGTGCGAGAGTATCCGTCAGCAGGGCATCCTTCAGCCGTTGATCGTCTCGCCGAGCGAGGGCAAAGCCGAGACGCCCTACATACTGGTCGCCGGCGAGCGTCGGCTTCGGGCGGCAAAAGCTGCCGGCCTTGAGACGGTTCCGTGCATCATCCGCGACGCCGATCCCCGCCAGATGGCGGAATGGGCCCTGATCGAGAATCTTCAGCGGTCTGACCTCAACCCGATCGAGCGGGCCGAAGGCTATCAACACTACATCGATAGATTCGCCCTCTCCACGGCAAAGGCGGCAGAGCGACTCGGCCAACCTCGTACAACCGTAGCCAATCACATTCGGCTGTTGGAACTGTGTGATGATGTGCGAGAACTCGTCTCGCAGGGTTTGTTGACGTTCGGACACGCCAAGGTGCTTGCCGGGCTGAGCGATACTGAGCTGCAAATGCTTCTTGCTAAACGCGTTGTGGCCCAGGGGTTGAGCGTTCGAGCACTGGAAGAAGCCGTGCAGGACACCCAGGACGATAAGTCGCCCAGGGACAAGCCTGCCGCCAAGCCGCCCGGCAAGCCGCCGTACGTGCGAGACCTCGAGGAGAAGCTCACCCAGACGGTTGGCACGCGGGTGGCCATTCTGCCGGGAAGGGCGAAGCACACCGGAAGAATCGTGGTGGAGTATTACAGCCTGGACGACTTCGACCGCATCGCTGAGTCCCTTGGCTGGCAGGGCGAAGAGGCCTGAAACAAGATCCCGGGTAGATGGCAGCGGAAGCGAGCGGGACGATGGCATGCAGGCCGGTCGTCGAGCTGCACGGGCGACGTGTTCGCCGTTACGGTACGTCCGATAAAGCCACTGGCGCCGGGTCAGGCGGCCTTGAGGGCCTGGTGGACTGTGGCGAGCAACTGCTGTATCTCAAAGGGTTTATAGAGAAGTGCGTAGGCGCCGAGCTGTTTGGATATCTGCACGACGCGTTCGCTCTTATCGCCGGTGAGGTAGATCACCGGAGCGGCGACATGGGCGGCCTGCTGGAGTCGCTGCTGGACGGTGAACCCATCGCCGCAGGGCATGTTGATATCGAGGATGATCAAATCCGGCCGCGCGGTCATCGCCTGTTGGAGGGCGTGGTAGGAATCGCTGCCGCAGACCACGTTGAAGCCGGCGTTCTTGAAGCGGATCGCCAGCGCCTGCACCAGCGCCAGGTCGTCATCGGCAATCAGGATGGTCTTGCTCATCTGGTGGTCCATGGCCCAGCCTCCGCCCGGGGGCGTTCGTGGAATAGGCGCCGCTTCTTCTGCGTCACCCGCATATGTTATCGGCCGGTATGCCCGGATCGTTTAACAATTGACGCCCGGCCGCGTTTTCGGGATGAAATGGCGAGGATCGACGACCCCACGGTTCGTGTTTCTCACCATGGGGCTTCAGCGATACTTCGGGCACGCTTGGTTTGGGGGGTCGGTCGGCCGTAGGGCTCGCAACTTGTTGCGGGCGCGATCGCCGAAGACGAAAAAGAACAGAACATGGGCTGGAAGCCCATGCGACGGCAGGCCGTAGGGCTCGCAACTTGTTGCGGGCGCGATCGCAGGTCGATCTGGGATGATCGCTCTTTGGAGCTTGTGATTTGGAATCTGGATGTTTCGCTGTTTACCCCCACCTTTCGCGGAGCTCAAGATGGGGCTTCAATTGCGTTTTACCGCTTGTCGCGTGTCGCTCTTCGCGTGTCGCTGCTTTTCGCGTTCCTCAGACGCCGGGTTGCTCAGCTCGCTCAGGCTCGCTGCACAAGCCCGGGCACCCTTGGTTGGGGGTCGGTCGGCCGTAGGGCTCGCAACTTGTTGCGGGCGCGATCGCCGAAGACGAAAAAGAACAGAACATGGGCTGGAAGCCCATGCGACGGCAGGCCGTAGGGCTCGCAACTTGTTGCGGGCGCGATCGCGGGGTAGGGGCGGATCGGCGGGTTATTTCTCTTCGTGTTCGGCCAGCTCGGCCGACCTGACCTGCTGGGCGGCGGGGTCGTGGTTGGTCGGCGGATTCTTTTTCCGCCCGGCATGCCGGTAAATGAGCGAGAGCAGGACAACCGCAGCGCCGATGGCGCCGACGACGGCCCAGAGCATGGGTCCCAGGTCGGGCACGAGGGCGATGATGCCCAGCGCCAGGGCGCACGCGCCGACGAGTGTGCCAGCCGCCAGGGGGGTGTAGTGCACGGGCCCACCGGTTCCCACGGGGGCGACGTCCGATTCCTCGTCGGTCTGCTGGTCTTTGCGGGCCTCCTTAAGGCTGGAATGCAGCAGCAGCGCCGACCAGGCGAGGATGATCAGCACCGCGCCGAACATGGCACCGCGGTAGACGATGCTCTCCTCGTGCAGGATCATCGGAGCGGTGACGATCAGCACCAGAAACGAGATCCACGCCATCAACACCCAGGGTTGTTCTTTGGGCCTTTTCTTCTCCATGGAGACACACGTCCTTTCTCAGCTACACGATAGCGCGCAAGACCTCCAAGGGCAAGAAGCTGATGGGTCCGGCGGAGCAATTCCTTGCATCCGGTCGGCGGGGCTGATTCAATCGCAGCTGCCGGCTGGACGGCAACACGACCGCTACCGCGAAAGGGACGGCTATGAAGTATTTCCTCGGAATCGACATCGGAACCTCGGGCACCAAGTCGCTGATCATGGACGCCAAGGCCCGCGTGGTCGCCACCGCGACCGCTGAGCATCCCAGCTACGCTCCCCAGCCCGGCTGGAGCGAGCAGGAGCCCGACGACTGGTGGGGCTCGACGGTCAAGAGTGTCCGCGAGGTGCTCAAGAAGGCGAAGGTGGACGGCAAGAAGGTCGCCGGCGTGGGGCTTTCGGGCCAGATGCACGGGCTGGTGATTGCCGACGAGGCGGGAACGCCGTTGCGCCCCAGCCTGATCTGGAACGATCAGCGGACCGCGAAGGAAGCCATGCTGATCGAGGAGGCCGTCGGCGGCAAGAAGAAGCTCATCCGCCTGGTGGGGAATGTGGCGATGACCTCTTTCACGCTCACCAAGCTGCTGTGGGTCAAGCGGAACGAGCCGAAGGTGTACGAGAAGATCAAGCACTTCCTGCTGCCCAAGGATTACGTTCGGCTGCGGATGACCGGCGAGTACGTCGGGGAGGTCTCGGACATGTCCGGGACGCTCATGCTCAACCAGAAGACGCGGGACTGGTCGCCGAAAATCCTGGAGACCTTCGAGATCGACAAGGACATCCTTCCGCCGGTGGTGGAATCGCACGAGGTGACCGGCACGCTGAGTGCGGAGGCGGCCAAGGCGTTGCGACTGGCCAAGGGCACGCCGGTGGTGGGCGGCGGGGGCGATCAGCCTGCCGGCGCGGTGGGCAACGGCGTGGTCCGCAACGGGCTGACCAGTGCGACGATGGGCACCAGCGGCGTGGTGTACACCCACTCGAAGGAATACAAGACCGACCCCGCCAGCCGAGTGAATACGTTCTGCTCGTGCGTGGATGGCGAGTATTGCATGTTCGGCTGCGTGATGGCAGCGGGGGGCAGCTTCCAGTGGTATCGCAACGTGCTGGGCGAGGCGGAAATGCGGGCCGCCAAACGGAAAAAGGTGGATCCCTACGAGCTGCTGACCGCCATGGCAGAAAAGGCGCCCGTCGGCAGCGAGGGCGTGTTCTGGCTGCCGTACCTGACCGGCGAGCGAACGCCGCACGCCGACCCCAACGCCCGTGCCTGCTGGATCGGGATCAACTCGCGGACGACCAAGGCCGAGCTGATCCGCTCGCTGATGGAAGGGGTGACGTTCGGCATGAACGACGCGGTGACCATCCTGGAGAAGACCGGCGCGCCGATCCGCGAGGTGCGTCTGTCCGGCGGCGGGGCGCGCAGCGAGTTCTGGCGGCAGCTGCAGGCGGACATCTACGGCAAGCGGTGCGTGACGATCAATTCCGAGGAAGGGCCCGGCTACGGCGTGGCGATCCTGGCTGCCGTCGGGACGGGGCACTTTTCCTCCGTGCCCCAGGCGTGCAAGGAAGCGGTGAGCATTACGCGGACGATCAAGCCGCGACGCAAGCAGCGCCGCCAGTACGAGAAGCTCTACGAGCAGTACACGCGGTTGTACCCGGCCCTGGCGGGCGAGTTCGAGCGGATCGCGACGCTGTAAGGCTCACGCATTCAACGCGGAGAAACGGAAAACAACGGGTGGCCGACCGACGTCGCGCCACCCGTTTTGTATGTCCGCAAAGCCCGGCGAGCCTACAGGCCGAGTGTGACGGTTTCGTCCAGGTCGATCACGACGTTTTCGACCTCGTTGAAGTAGGTCACCTTGACGGTGATCTTTTTGTCCCGCAGGTCTTCTTCGAGTCCGAAGCTCAGGCCGTAGGTCTTCTTTCCGCCGATACCGCTGGAGTAGTTGCCCATCCGGCGGGCTTTGACCTCGTTGCCTTCGGCGTCGTGGAAGACGATCGATCGGATGGCGGCGAAGGAGCTGTTGCTCTTGAACGTCAGGGCAGCCTTGGTTCGGCCGAAGCTGCTTTTCTTGACGTTCTCGAGCGTCGCGTCGATGGTCCCGAGCTTGACCTTCTCGTCGTCGGCGAGCGTGAACTGGTTTTCGGCCGTCTTTTCATCCTTGCCGGCCAATAGCGTGAACGAACCCTTGACGGTGAGCGTCTTTGCCCCGTCGGCTGGGAGTTCTTTGCTGCGGACCGAGAAGAACACCTGGTTTCCGTCGTCGCTGATATTGGGGCTGAAGGGCATCCATTTGTTGCCGAACGCCGACGCCTTGGAGGGTTTGGCCAAGACAGTTCCTTTGTCGTCGGTGAACGTCTTGAGCTGCGAGTTGTCCTTGTCCATCTCGATGAAGTAGCGGGTTCCGCCGTCGATGGCGAAATGGACGGCTGTCCCGGTCGGCAGGCCGAACGCCATGGAGCGATTGTACTCGTCGTTCGGGCGGGCCCGGGCGACCGACAGGCCCGCGACCTGCAGCGTGACGTCGTCGTTGGCTTTGGCGTCGGAGGTGTTCTGGGCGGGGGCAGGGACGATCACGGCAGCCCCTGCCACGACCAGGAGTACGGCGAGAATCGGGAATGTTGCGCGTTTCATGGGGGTGTCCTCTTGTTTGTGTCTGGTGAAGGCAGATCACGCCAACTGACATATTGTACGCGGGCAGATCGGTCGGGTCCATGTCTCGTCAGACACGTCTCGTCAGTCGCGGTTGAGGCGTGCCCGGGTTTCTTGACGGGCAGGAGGAGCGGTTTGTTCGCGCTATTCGCCCAGGCCCAGCGGGTCGGCGAGTGCGGCGCGGAGCTGGTCGGCGGAGACGCGCCAGCCGATGGCGACGACGGCCGACTCGTCGGGGCGGTCTTGCGAGGGTTGCATGCGAAGCTCGCCGCCGGCGTATTCGATGTCCACCCAGCCTTCGGGCGTCTCGGCTGTGCCTTTGAGGCGCAGAAGCGTCTCGCCGAGCGAGTGGATCGCGGCCGGCAGGGCGGCAGCGTCGGCCAATCCGTCGCCCTGGAAGGTCACCGAGACGATCTCTGCCGGCGGCGCCTGGGCGATGCTGCCGGGTTCGCGAGGCGTGTGCTGCAACCCCGTGAGCCAATCGTCGGCGATCCGCCCGTGCCGGACGGCTGACTGCTGTGCATCGGGGTTCAGGTCGGTAAGCACCTTGCGGAGCTGGGCGAGTT
>CAZFPT010000054.1:0-18229 GCA_964521005.1 uncultured Planctomycetaceae bacterium
GCAGGCGATCTACGACCTGATCCACTGACTGGGTGTCCCAATGTTGAAGTCAGGAGTTGCGAGCCCTACGGATGGCCACCCCCCCAAACAAGGGTGCCCGGGATTGTGCAGCGAGCCTGAGCGAGCTGAGCAACCCGGCGTCTCAGGGAGGCAATAAACAGCGACCAGCGGGTGCCACCGGCGTGTCCCCACGCCGGTGCCCGCGCGTCGCATGGGCATCCTGCCCATGTTCTGTTTTCGTTCTCGCGATTGCGCCCGCAACAAGTTGCGGGCCCTACGGATCGCTCGGACCGGCACAGCCCTGGGCACCCGGAGTATCACCGAAGCCCCATCTGGAGCCTGTCCTGAGCTTGCCGAAGGGTTCCGCGCCAGGTTGGGGGGAACGTGCGACACCCCTGGCGCAAACAACGGGCAGGCGCGCCGCAGCGCACCTGCCGTCGATCCTCTTTCACCGTAATTCTGCGATCATCGCTGTCGCAGCCAGGCGTCCACACGATCGGCGGCTTCCCGCCCGGAGTTGATCGCCCGGACCACCAGCGACGCACCCAGCACCGTGTCGCCGGCGGCGAAGATACCCTCTTCGCTGGCCTGATGGCCGTCGACCACGATATTCCCGCGTGCGTCGAGTTCCACGCCCAGCGAGTCCACCAGGCCTTCGTGTTCGACGTGCACGAAGCCCATCGCCAGCAGCACCAGATCCACCTTCATGCGGAACTCCGTGCCGGACACCTCGCTCATGGAGTATCGGCCGTCGGCGCCCCTGTCCCACTCGATCTCCACGCCGTGCAGCTCGGTGACCTTGCCTTCGACGTTGGTAAACTCCTTGGTCAGCACGCTCCAGCGGCGCTTGCAGCCTTCCTCGTGGGAGGAACTGGTCCGCAGCACGCGGGGCCAGTCCGGCCAGGGCGTCTCGGGGTTCTCCTTCTCGGGGGGCTTGGGGAGAATCTCGAACTGGTGCACTTCCTTGGCGCCTTGGCGAAGCGAGGTGCCCACGCAGTCGCTGCCGGTATCGCCGCCGCCGATGACCACGACGATCTTATCCCTGGCGAGGATGGGCTCTGCCTTGAACTCCAGCCCGCTGACGCGCCGGTTCTGCTGCGTGAGGAAATCCATCGCGTAGTGCACGTTGTCGGCTTGCCGGCCCGGCACGTCCAGATCGCGGGGCTTGCCGGCCCCCATGGTGAGCACCACCGCGTCAAAGAGCTTGCGGAGGTAGCGGGCGGAAATGTCGTCGCCGACGATCACGCCGGTCTGGAACCGAACGCCCTCGGCCCGGAGCTGATTGACGCGGCGCTCGATGACGCCCTTGTTGAGTTTGAAGTCCGGAATGCCCATCCGCAGCAGGCCGCCGACGGCTTCGTCCTTCTCGAAGACGACCACGTCGTGCCCTGCCCGCGCGAGTTGCTGGGCGGCGGCGAGCCCCGCCGGCCCGGACCCGACCACCGCGACCTTCCTGCCGGTCCGGACGGCAGGCGGCTGGGGGACGATCCACCCTTCCCGCCAGCCACGCTCGGCGATGGCGTACTCGATGTGCTCGATGAGCACCGGATCGTCGTTGATGTTCAGCGTGCAGCTTGCCTCGCACGGGGCCGGGCAGATCCGCCCGGTGAACTCCGGGAAGTTGTTGGTCGAGTGGAGGTTCTCGCACGCCTCGCGCCACTTGCCGCGGTAGATCAGGTCGTTGAACTCCGGAATGCGGTTGCGCACCGGGCAGCCTGCGGCGTGGCAGAACGGGATCCCGCAGTCCATGCAACGGGCGGCCTGTCGCACCAGCGTTTCTTCCGGGTGCGGCAGGTTGATTTCTCCGTAGTCCTTGAGGCGCTCGTCGATCTCGCGATGACGAACGTCCTCCCGTGTATACTCCATGAATCCGGTTGGCTTACCCACCGAACACCTCCTCGGTCGCCGGGACGCTTTCGGCGTCCCGCTCTTCCCGCTCTCGTTGCTGCTCCAGGGCGCGGCGGTAGTCGATCGGCATGACCTTGACGAACTTGCCGACCATCTCCCGCCAGCTGTCCAGGATCCACTTGGCCCGGTTGCTTCCGGTCCACTCGTAGTGGCGTTCGATCATGTCCCGCAGGCGGTCGGCGTCGTCTTTCTGGTAGACCGTTTCGAGGTCCACCATGTCCAGGTTGCACCGCGTGTCGAACAACTGCTGCTCGTCGAGCACATAGGCGATCCCGCCGCTCATGCCCGCCGCGAAGTTCCGTCCGGTGCGTCCGAGGACCACCACGCAGCCGCCGGTCATGTACTCGCAGCCGTGATCGCCAACGCCTTCGACCACCGCGATCGCGCCGGAGTTCCGCACGCAGAACCGTTCGCCGCCCAGGCCGTTGATGTACACCTCGCCGGCGGTGGCACCGTACAGCAGCGTGTTTCCGACGATGATGTTGTCGGCCGGGTCGTACGTCGCCTCGGGCGGGGCGACCACCACGATGCGCCCGCCGGAGAGGCCCTTGCCGAGATAGTCGTTCGCGTCGCCGATGAGCTTGAGCGTGACGCCCGGAACGCAGAACGCCCCGAAGCTCTGGCCGGCAGAGCCGGTCAGCTCCAGGCGGATCGTGTCGTCTTTCAACCCGTCCGGGCCGCACTCGTTGACGATGCGGTTGGAGAGGATCGTGCCCACCGTGCGGTTGACGTTCCGGATGGGCATGGTCAGCTCGACCCGCCGGCCGGACTCGATGGCCGGGGCGACCTTCTCGATGATGCCCCAGTCGATGTGGTCCTCCAGCGGATTGCTCTGCTCGCGGATCCGACGGATGGACTGCCCCATCGAGGTATCGGGCGGCATGAACAGGGCCGAGAAGTCCAACCCGCGGGCCTTGTAGTGTTCGATCGCCTTTCGCGTCCGGAGTTTGTCGACCCGTCCGACCATTTCCTCGAACGTCCGGAAGCCCAGTTTCGCCATGATCTCCCGGACCTCCTCGGCGATGAACAGGAACAGCCTGGTGAGGTACTCGGGCTTGCCGGCGAACCGCTTGCGGAGCTCGGGGTCCTGCGTGGCGATCCCCACCGGGCAGGTGCCCTTGTGGCACTTCCGCATGATGATGCAACCCAGGGCAACCAGCGCCCCGGTCCCGAAGCCGAACTGCTCAGCCCCGAGCATCGCACCGATCGCCACGTCGCGCCCGGTCTTGAGTTGTCCGTCGGTCTGCACGCGGATGCGGTCGCGCAGGCCGTTCATCACCAGCACCTGCTGGGTCTCGGCGAGTCCGAGCTCCCACGGGCAGCCGGCGTGCTTGATGGACGAAAGCGGGCTGGCACCCGTTCCGCCGTCGTAGCCGCTGATGAGCACCTCGTCGGCGTTGCCCTTGGCCACGCCCGCGGCGATGGTGCCCACGCCGACCTCGCTGACCAGCTTCACCGAGACCTTCACGCCCGGATTGGAGCACTTCAGGTCATAGATCAGCTGGGCCAGGTCCTCGATCGAATAGATATCATGGTGCGGCGGCGGAGAAATCAGCGTCACTCCCGGCGTGGAGAACCGCAGGTTCGCGATTTCCTCGGTCACCTTATGGCCGGGGAGTTGGCCGCCCTCACCGGGCTTGGCGCCCTGGGCGACCTTGATCTGCAGTTCCTTCGCGTGTGCGAGATAGTTCATCGTCACGCCGAAGCGTCCGGAAGCGACCTGCTTGATCGCCGAGTTCTTCGAGTCGCCGTTGGGTTCCAGCTCGTATCGGGCCGGGTCCTCGCCGCCCTCGCCGGTATTGCTCATCCCGCCGATGCGGTTCATCGCGACGGCCATGCACTCGTGGGCTTCCTTCGAGATCGACCCGTGGGAAATCGCACCGGTGCAGAACCGCCTGGCGATGTTCTCAGCCGGCTCGACCTGATCCAGGGGGATCTCCTCGCCCTCGCCGATCTCGAACAGCCCGCGGAGGGTGCAGATCTTCCGGGCCTGCTTGTTGACGGCATCGGCGTATTCCCTGTAGGCGATCGGGTCGTCGTATCGCACGGCGTGCTGCATCTTGGCGACGGTCGTGGCGTTCCACAGGTGGGACTCCCCGTCCAGCCGAAGGTGGTAGTCGCCGCCGAAGTCCAGCTCCAGCTGGCCGGGCTTGCGGGGCTGATAGCCCTGCCGGTGCATCCCCACCGCGTCGCGGGCGAGTTCGTCCAGCCCCACGCCCTCGATACGAGACGGCGTACCGGTGAAGTACCGGGCGATCACGTCGGAGTTCAGGCCGATCGCCTCGAACAGCTGGGCCGATCGGTAGCTCCGCAGCGTGGAGATGCCCATCTTGGACATCGTCTTGAGGATGCCCTTCTTCACGGCTGTGATGTAGTTGTCGATCATGTCCTCGGTGTCCATCTCCTCACCGAGCTGCCCGCTTGCGAGCATGTCGTTCAGCGCGTCGAACGCCAGGTGCGGATTGATCGCATTCGCCCCGAACCCGCACAGCAGGCAGAAGTGCATCACCTCGCGCGGCTCGCCGGATTCGATCACGATTCCCGCCTCGCCCCGCAGCTTGCGGTTGAGCATGCCATGGTGGACAGCCCCGCACGCCAGCAGCGAGGGGATGGCCGCCCGTTTCTCCGAGGCGTTGCGGTCCGAGAGGATCACCAGCGACGCGCCCTTGCGGATCGCCGACTCGGCGGCGTTGACCAGCTCATCCAGCCCGCGACGCAGGGCGTAGCCCGGGTCCGAGGTATCGGCGTCGAACAGGGCGTCGACCGTGGCGACCCTGAAGTCTTCCACGTTGGCTGCCCGGAGGCGCTGCATGTCCTCGTTGGTGAGAATCGGGTGGGAGAGCTTCAACTGCCGGCAGTGTTCGGGCGACTCATCCAGGAGGTTCTTCCGCTTGCCGGTAAAGAGCATCAGGCTCATCACCAGCCCCTCGCGATACGGATCGATCGCGGGGTTGGTCACCTGGGCGAACCGCTGCTTGAAGTAGTTGAACACGCTTCGCGGCTTGTCGGAGAGCACCGCCAGCGGCGCGTCGTTGCCCATGGACCCGACCGGCTCCTGGGCGTCGATGGCCATCGGTTTGAGCAGCATGTCCAGCTCTTCGCGGGTGTAGGCGAAAGATCGCATCCGCTGGAGCAGCACGTCGCGGTCGAGGGGCTCGGGCTTGGCGGCGTTGAACAGCCCGCGCAGCTCGATGCGGTTCTGTTCAAGCCAGCGACGATAGGGCTTCTGGCGGGAGATGCGGGCCTTGATCTCGTTGTCCACGATGATCCGCCCTTCCTCGACGTCCACGAGGAACATCTTGCCCGGCTGGAGCCGACCCTTCTGCTGCACCTGGTCGGGCGGGAACTCCACCACGCCCACCTCACTGCCCAGAACGACCAGCCCGTCGGTGGTCACGACGTACCGCGCCGGGCGCAGGCCGTTGCGGTCCAGCGTACCGCCGAGCATACGCCCGTCGGTGAACACCATGGCCGCCGGTCCGTCCCAGGGCTCCATGATGGAGGCGTGATACTCATAGAACGCCCGCTTATCGGCCGAGATGTGATAGGCCGACCCGAACGCCTCGGGCACCATCATCATCGTCGCGTGCGGGATCGACCGCCCCGCCCGCACGAGCAGTTCGAGGCACTGGTCGAACTGCGCGCTGTCCGAGGCCCCCTCGGTCAGCACCGGGATCAGGTCGGTCAGGTCCTCGCCGAGCTCGGCGCATTTCATCTTCATCTCACGGGCCCGCATCCGGTTGCGGTTGCCGCTGAGGGTGTTGATCTCGCCGTTGTGGGCGATCATCCGGAACGGCTGGGCCAGCTGCCAGTTCGGGAAGGTGTTGGTGGAATACCGCTGGTGAACCAGCGCCAGGGCCGTCTTCATGCGCTTGTCGCGCAGGTCCGGGTAGTATCCGAACAGCTGCGGCGAGAGGAACATGCCCTTGTAGCAGATCGTTCGGCCTGACATGCTCACGACGTAGAAGTCCTCCGCCTTGCGCGGAAGCTTCTGGCAGACGAGCCGTTCGGCACGCTTGCGGGCCATGTAGAGCTTGCGCTCCAGATCCTCGTCGGTGAGGCCCGCCCCGTCGATGAACAGTTGTCGCACGGAGGGTTCCGCCGCCCGGGCCAGGTCGCCCAGGCAATCCGGCTCGCCGGGCACGTCGCGCCACGCCAGCGGCTTCATGCCGCAATCCGTCACTGCCTCTTCGAGCAGGTTCTCGCACGTCCGGCGGATCTCGTCGTCCTTCGAGCCAAATACCATCGCCACGCCGTAGGTGCCCGGCTGGCCGAGCGTCACGCCGTCGGAGGCGAGCTCGTCGGCGAAGAACTCATGGGGAATCTGGAACAGCACGCCCGCGCCGTCGCCGGTGGATTCGTCGCTTCCGGCGGCGCCGCGATGCTGGAGGTTGAGCACGATCTGGTTGGCCAGCTCGAGGATCCTGTGATCCTTCTTGCCGGACATGTCCACAACGGCCCCCACGCCGCATGCATCATGCTCGTTTCGGACCTCGTACAGTCCACGGTCTCTGGGCCTTTGCATCATCGTCATAGTCTCGTCGGTGGTCCTCGTAGTGGTGGGACCCGTCCAACGCGGGTTCCGCCTCGGTCGAGACGGAACCCGCGGGACAGGCTGAGTTCTGCTTTGCGCCGGATTGTCTATCTTACCCCGCCGGGCGGGCATCGCCAGCGGTAGATTCGATTATATGGAACATGATCGATTCTAATAGCGGAGTCCGACGCGACGTTCGCCGGTCGGTCGACTACCGGACGAACAGCATCTCACGGTAGGACGGCAGAGGCCAATAGGCGTCGTCGACCGTGCCTTCGAGCTTGTCGGCCAACCCACGCAGTTCGTTCATCGCCGGCAGGAGCGTGTCCCGCTGGTAGGTCGCGTGCTTCAGCGTGTCGTCCTCGGGTTCGCCCTCGATGGCCTCCCGCAGGGCAGCCGACGCGTCCCGCACGTCGCCGATGGTCGCAGCCAACTCCGTCAGCATCGCCGAGAGACGTTTGTCTTCCACGCCCAGCTGCTTGGCGGCCAGCATCGCCTCGGCCAGGTCCTTCTGATGACGGATCGCCGCGGGGATGACCATCGTGTTGACCATCATGCTGAGGGTCTCTGCCTCGATGTGGATGGCCGTGGCGTAGTTCTCCAGAAGGATCTCCTGGCGGGAGTGCAACTCGCGCTCGGTGTAGACCTTGTACTTCGTGAACAGCTTGACCGACTCCTCGGCCGTCGCCAGCGGAATGGCGTCCACGCTCGTGGGCAGGTTCACCAGGCCCCGCTTCTGCGCTTCGGCGTGCCATTCCTCGCTGTAGTTGTCGCCCTCGAACAGCACGGGCTTGAACTCCTTGACCAGCTCGGGCAACACTACCTGCAGTGCTTCGTTGAGGTCGGCGGCGCCGTTGTCCAACTGCTTCTCCAGGCGGGAGGCGATCTCATCGAGCGACTCGGCGACGATCGTGTTCAGCACGGTGTTGGGCCCGGAGATCGACTGGCTCGAACCGACCGCGCGGAACTCGAACTTGTTGCCGGTGAAGGCGAACGGGCTGGTCCGGTTGCGGTCGCCGGCATCGCGGGGCAGTTTCGGCAGCGTCGAGACACCGATGGCGATCTCGCCGCCGGTCTTGGAGCTCTTGGCCCCGCCGCTTTCGATCTGCTCCATGATGTCGTGAAGCTGCTCGCCAAGGAACACGCTGATGATCGCCGGCGGGGCTTCGTTCGCGCCGAGACGGTGGTCGTTGCTCGCGCTGGCGACCGTCAGACGCAGCAGCCCGCCATGGCGATGCACCGCCCGGGCGACCGCACAGCAGAACACCAGGAACTGCGCGTTGGCGTGCGGCGTGTCGCCGGGGTCCAGCAGATTCTCGCCGTCGTCGGTGCAGATCGACCAGTTGTTGTGCTTGCCCGAACCGTTGATGCCCGCGTAAGGCTTCTCGTGCATCAGGCAGGCGAAGTTGTGCCGGTCGGCCACCTTGCGCAGCATCTCCATCACGAGCATCTGGTGGTCCGTGGCGAGGTTGGCCTGCTCGAAGACCGGGGCGATCTCGTACTGCGACGGGGCCACCTCGTTGTGACGCGTCTTGATCGGAATCCCCAGGCGCATCGCCTCGAATTCCATCTCCGCCATCATCGACAGAACGCGGTCGGGAATCGCCCCGAAGTACTGGTCATCCAGCTCCTGGCCCTTCGGCGGGCGGGCACCCAGCAGCGTTCGCCCGCAGTTGACCAGGTCCGGCCGGGCGAAGTAGAAATGCTTATCGACCAGGAAATACTCCTGCTCGGCCCCGATCGTGGTATGCACGCGGCTGGTCGATTCGTTCCCGAACAGCCTCAGAACCCGCATCGCCTGGGTGTTGAGGGCGTCGATGGATCGCAGCAGCGGGGTCTTCTTGTCCAGGGCGTCGCCGGCCCAGCTGACGAACATCGTCGGGATCACCAGCGTCGCGCCGTTGGGGTTCTCCAGAATGAACGCCGGGCTGGTCGGGTCCCACGCGGTGTACCCGCGGGCCTCGAACGTCACGCGCAACCCGCCGGAGGGGAAGCTGGAGGCATCCGGCTCGCCGCGAACCAGTTCCTTGCCGCTGAACTCCGCGATCGCCCCGCCCTCCTGTGTGGGCACGAGGAAGCTGTCGTGCTTCTCTGCGGTCAGGCCGGTCATCGGCTGGAACCAGTGCGTGTAGTGGGTCGCGCCGTGTTCGGTCGCCCAGTCCTTCATCGCCACCGCAACCGCGTCGGCGATGTCCGAGCTGAGTTCCTTGCCTTCACGGACCGTGGCCTGCAGGGCCTTGAAGACGGCCTTGGGCAGGCGCTGGCGGCGTTCTTCCTGTCCGAAGACACACTCGCCGAAGACATCCTTGATGGGCTTGGTGGTGTAATCAATGCCGCTGGTCTCGGCGGTGCGGTTGGCGATCGCTTCCAGCGCCCGTTGCCGTGCGTTGTTCTGGCTCATCGGATGATACCTCTCTCTGTGGCCCGCTGCCTTTTCCCGGACGCACCGGAGAATTCTCCCCTGCCGTCGCGCGGGCGACGAGGCGGGGTTGGCCTGGAATCCGTGGATCACGCGATCAAACGACGGACGCCGAGGCGCGTTTTCGTGGACAGGGAGAGGGCACCACCCGGGCAACCCTGCGCGAGGATGCGGAGGCATGGGTCCTTTTCCCTGGCCGATTGTCCGCCCCGCCGGCGGGGGCACCTGCCTGGATCGTCCGACCCACCAACCGAGCCCGGCCGGCGGCGAGGCGGGAGATGCTCTCCCACCCCGCCCGGTCCGGTTGGTTCAAAGACAGCCGGGGGATACCCCGAAGGGCACCACCCCGACTGCCAGGGAAAAGGACGGCTTCCCTCATCCGCGAAACGCCAGGCAGACACGCTCCGCAGGGAAAACGAAAGCGGCGGGGCAGCGATTCATCCACCGCCCCGCCGGGGGCATCAACAGATCAACTGTCGTAATACATCGCGAACTCGAACGGGTGAGGCCGAAGGGCCATCGGGTCCAGTTCCTCCGCCCGCTTCCAGCCGATCCAGGACTGGATCATGCTGTCGGTGAAGACGTTGCCCTTCTTGAGGAACTCGTGGTCGGCCTCGAGGGCATCGATGGACTCGGCGAGATTGCCCGGGACTTTCGGGATCTTCGCCAGCTCGCCGACGCTGAGCTCGTAAATGTTCTTGTCCAAAGGCTGACCCGGGTCGATCTTGTTCTCGATCCCGTCCATCATCGCCATCAGCATCGCCGACCAGGCGAGGTAACCGTTGGCGGTCGGGTCGGGGCAGCGGAACTCCAGCCGCTTGGCCTTGGGGCTGTTGGAGTACATCGGGATCCGCACCGACGCCGAGCGGTTGCGGGCACTCATCACCAGGTTCACCGGTGCCTCAAAGCCGGGCACCAGGCGACGGTAGCTGTTGGTGGTCGGTGCGGCGAAGGCGAGAATCGCCGGGGCATGCTTGAGAATGCCACCGATGCTGTGAATCGCCAGCTCGCTGAGCCCGGCGTACTGATCGCCGGCCATCAGCGTCTCGCCGTCCTTCCAGAAAGACATGTGGCTGTGCATGCCGCTGCCGTTGTCCTCGAAGACCGGCTTGGGCATGAACGTCACTGTCTTGCCGTGCTGCCTGGCGACGTTCTTGATGATGTACTTGTACCACATGAACTGGTCGGCCATCTTCGTGAGCTCATCGAACTCCATGTCGATCTCGCCCTGGCCTGCCGTGGCGACTTCGTGGTGGTGGGCCTCGATCGAGATGCCCATGTCCATGAGGCGATGGACCATCTCGCCGCGGAGATCGTGGTACGTGTCGGTCGGGCTGACCGGGAAATATCCGCCCTTGTAGGAAGGCTTGTAGCCGAGGTTGGGCTCTTCGAACCGGGCCGAGTTCCACGCCCCCTCAACCGAGTCGATCTGGTAGTAGCCGGTGTGCTGATTCTGCTCGAAACGGACCTCGTCGAAGATGAAAAACTCCGGCTCTGGGCCGACAAAACAGGTATCGGCGATGCCGGACTCTTTCAGATACGCAGCCGCTTTTTTGCAGATGGTCCGCGGGCACTTTTCGTACTCTTCGCGGGTCTCGGGGTCGACGATGTTCGCCAGGACGCTGACGGTGGGCTCGGCAAAGAACGGGTCGATCGCAGCGGTGTTCGGATCGCAGACGGCCATCATGTCCGACTGGTGAATCTCCTGCCAGCCGCGGATGGAAGAACCGTCAAAGCCCAGCCCTTCCTCGAAGATCTCCTCGCCAACCGTGGCCACGGGGTACGAACAGTGCTGCCACGTGCCGAGCATGTCGCAGAACTTCAGGTCGATCATCCTGGCGTCGTGCTTCTTGCAGAAATCGAAAAACTCTTTCGGTGTCATCGAACGGTGCTCCTTGGCCTGAGGTCATTCTTTGTCCCACCAAGGTCGACGACCCGACATCTGCAGGAAGGGCCCCGACCTTTTCCTCCTTCAGAGATGCACACCCCGTGCCATTTCTTAATAAAGCGGATTAGAGACTATAAACGCAGCACTTACGAAGACATCAGGAAGAGCACCCCCGTCGTTATATGCAACAACATTGTAACATCCAGCCCGCCGCTCCTACAGTCTTGTAGGATCTTACCCCCCTCCCGCCGGATTTGGCGTCGGCAGAACATCGACCAAAGCGATGACTGACAAGCGATCTCGCCAGCCCCATTCCGCCGGCAATCCGCCTTGACGGTCTCGGAACATGACTGTGGTTCCGGCCAACCTCAGCTTGGGAGCATCTTTGCGCGAGCGAACCTTGACGGCGGATCGCCAGCCCTACGGCTCACCCCCCTCCCGCCGGATTTGGCGTCGGCAGAACACCGACCGATGCGGCCGCAACCAGACGCCCCCTGCCGCCACGTTTCTCACTCGCTGCGCTCGACCAGTTGGCAGGTCGCCCGCGCGCGAAGAACGGCCGAGGCGTTTTTGAGGCGCCTCGGCCGTTTCGTTTGCTGCTGCCGTTGCGTCGGTCGGCGCGGGGCCGACCGCTTCGGGCAGGTCCTAGACGATGCCCTGTGCGAGCATCGCTTCGGCGACCTTGACGAAGCCGGCAATGTTCGCACCGGCAACGAGGTTGCCCTTTCGGCCGTAGGTTTCGGCGGCCTGGTCGCACTGGTTGTAGATGGCTTCCATGATCTGCTGCAGACGGGCGTCGACCTCGTCGAACGTCCAGTTCAGACGCATGGAGTTCTGGGTCATCTCGAGGGCACTGGTCGCCACGCCGCCGGCATTGGCGGCCTTGGCGGGCCCGAAGGAGACGCCCCCGTCCAGGAATACCTTGATCGCCTCGGGGGTGGAGGGCATGTTCGCGCCCTCGCCGACAGCGATGCAGCCGTTCTTGACCAGCGCCTCGGCCGAGGCCTGGTCGATCTCGTTCTGCGTGGCGCTGGGCAGGGCAACGTCGCACGGAACCGTCCAGATGCCCTTCCAGTCTTCGGTGAACGACGCCGAGGAATGCTCATCGCAGTATTCGCGGATGCGGCCTCGCTCGACTTCCTTGATGCGCCGGACCGTGTCGAGCTTGATGCCCTCTTCGTCCACAATGTAGCCATTGCTGTCGGACAGCGCGATGACCTTGCCGCCCAGCTCGTGCACCTTCTGGGTGGCGTAAATCGCCACGTTGCCCGAACCGGACACGACGACCTTCTTGCCGGACCAGTCCTCGTTGCGGGCGCGGAGCATGTGCGTCACGAAGTACACCAGGCCGTACCCGGTGGCCTCGGTACGCACGAGCGAGCCGCCCCAGCCGATGCCCTTTCCGGTCAGCACGCCGGTGAAGGTGTTGGTCAGTCGCTTGTACTGGCCGAACATGAAGCCGATCTCTCGGCCGCCCACGCCGATGTCGCCGGCGGGCACGTCGGTGTCCGGGCCGATGTGGCGGTAGAGTTCGCTCATGAACGACTGGCAGAAGCGCATCACTTCGTTGTCGCTCTTGCCCTTGGGGTCGAAGTCCGAACCGCCCTTGCCGCCGCCGATGGGCGTGGTGGTCAGGGCGTTCTTGAAGATCTGCTCGAAGCCCAGGAACTTGATGATCCCCAGGTACACCGACGGGTGGAACCGCAGGCCGCCCTTGTACGGACCGATCGCGCTGTTGAACTCGACGCGGAAGCCGCGATTGACCTGCACCTCGCCGCGGTCGTCCACCCACGGAACGCGGAACATGATCTGCCGCTCGGGCTCGATCATCCGCTCGAAGATGCGGGCCTTCGCGTAAGACGGGTTCTTCTCGTAGACCAACTGGACCGACTCGGCGACTTCATCAACCGCCTGATGAAACTCCGATTCGCCCGGATTACGGGCTTTGAGCTTGTTCATCAGGTTTTCCTGATAGGAGTCCGAGAAGACCTCCTGATACGAACTGGGACCACTTTCCTTTGCCATTTCCTTTTCCCTTCTCGTGAAACCGCCTGCCTGCCGAGATCGACCCATGCGCTCCGTGTACCGGACAATCGCATCGTTCGTGTCGATCGGCAGGACTCTGACGTGGTATCCTGCGTGCTATTCTGGTACATTTACATGGCGTTTCGCAAGGCTGGAAGTGTCTAATACGCACTATAACATTATCTAATATGCCCGCTGCATCACGCGGGCTCAGACACGGGAGAAGGACCGATGACTCAGATCGACCCCAGGCTGACGACCGGGCTCGGCGGCGCCGACCGGATGCTCAAGGGGCTCATCCGCGGCGACAATGTCGTCTGGCAGGTCGACAGCGCCGAGGACTACCGCCCGTTCGTACCGCCCTATTGCCGTGCAGCGGCGAAGATCGGCGAGCCTCTGGTGTACATCCGGTTCGCCAGCCATGACATGCTGGTTCCCGAAGACAGCGAGGCCCGAATCTGCCGCCTGGACCCTCGGGCGGGGTTCGAGAGCTTCGTTACCAGTATCCACCGCATCATCGAGAGTACCGGCCGGGGCGGGTATTACGTATTCGATTGTCTCTCCGAGCTGGCCGAGGCGTGGCGCAGCGACCAGATGCTGGGCAACTTCTTCATGCTCACCTGCCCTTACCTCTACGACGTCGAGGCGATCGCCTATTTCGCCGTCGAGCGGAACGTGCATTCCTACCATGCTACCCGTGCGATCGCCGAGACCACGCAGATCTTCCTGGATGTCTTCCGTCACGGCCGAAATGCTTACGTCCACCCGTGGAAGGTGCAATCGCGGCACTCGCCGACGATGCACATGCTGCACACGTGGGGGGACGACTCGGACTTCGAGCCGGTCACCGACAGCGCGACGATCACCGAGGTCCGCCACACCGTGCCCTGGCTTGAGAGCGACTCGAACCAGGCGGGGTTGTGGCAGCGCACCTTCTCCCGCGCCCAGGACCTCGCAGCCATCTGGCCCAAGGAGGGCACGGCCTCGCCCGAGGCCCGCCGCTGCTTCGAGCACATGATCCGCCTGTGCATCTCGCGCGACGCGCCGGTGCTGGACCTGGTCCGCAAATACATGACGCTGCCGGACATCGTGGACATCGGCAAACGCATGGTGGGCACCGGCCTGATCGGCGGAAAGAGCGTGGGCATGCTCCTGGCAAGGGCGATCCTCACGCGGTCCGACCCACGCTACCGGAAGCTGCTCGAGCCGCACGACTCGTTCTTCATCGGTTCGGACGTGTTCTACACGTACCTGGTCCGCAACGGCATCTGGAGCCTCCGCCAGCATATCCAGGACCCCCGGCGATACCTGGAAGGGGCCGAGCGGGCCCGCCAGCGGATCCTGATCGGATCGTTCCCCGACGATGTCAACGACCAGTTCCGCGACATGCTGGACTACTTCGGCCAATCGCCCATCATCGTGCGATCCTCCTCGCTGCTGGAGGACAATTTCGGCAACGCCTTCGCGGGCAAATACGAGAGCGTCTTCTGCGCCAACCAGGGTTCGCGCCATCAGCGCCTGGAAGACTTCCTGGCCGCGGTGCGCACGATCTACGCCTCGACCATGAGCGAGAAGGCGTTGACCTATCGCGCCCAGCGGGGCCTGCTCGAGCACGACGAGCAGATGGCTCTGCTGGTCCAGCGGGTCAGCGGAAAGATGCACAAGGACCTCTTCTATCCACTGATGGCCGGCGTGGGGTTCTCGCTGAATCCGTATGTCTGGAGCGAGGAGATCGACCCTGACGCGGGCATGGCCAGGCTGGTGTTCGGAATGGGCACCCGCGCGGTCGACCGTGCGGACAACGACTACACCCGGATCGTCGCGCTCAATGCGCCGGACCGTCGGCCCGAGGAGAGCTTCGACAAGGTCCGCCAGTATTCCCAGCGGTACGTGGACGTCCTGGACCTGATGGCCAACCAGCTGGTCTCCAAGCGGTTCAACGACGTCGAAGAACACTCCCACGACCTGCCCCTGGAGCTCCTGACCACCGAGGTAACGCCCTCATCGAGCCCGTCGCAGGGACCCAACGCCCTGAAGCCCCCAGCCAGCCCCACGCGCGTTCTGACCTTTGACGACCTTCTGAAACGAACCACCTTCATCGAGGACCTGCGTTCCATGCTCGCCACGCTGCACGAGGCGTACGACTACCCCGTGGACGTGGAATTCACCGCCAACGAGGTCAACGACCAGCTCCGCATCAATGTCGTGCAGTGTCGGCCTTTGCAGGTCAGTGGCGGGGGCAACATCGTACCCGTTCCCGAGGGTCTCGACGAGTCGCGCGTGCTGCTGGACGCCCACGAAGCCATCATCGGCCAGGGACAGGACACCACCGTCGACCGGATCATTTACGTGGTTCCCGGCGTGTTCGGAACCATGCCCCTCGCCGACCGCCATGCCGTGGCCAGGCTGGTCGGAAAAGTCTGTCACCTCCAGCGGCGGGAAGACTGTTTCATGCTGCTGGTGGGCCCGGGACGCTGGGGAACGACCAGTCCCTCGCTGGGCGTGCCCGTGCGATTCCCGGAGATCGACCGCGTCTCTGCCGTCTGCGAGCTGGTCACCATGAGCGAGCACGTCGCCCCGGACGTGTCGCTCGGGACGCACTTCTTCAACGACCTGATCGAATGGGAGATGCTCTATTTTGCCCTGTTCCCGGGACGACACGACGACCGGGTGAACATGGAGATGCTCGAAGCCGCCCCCGATTCGCTGCCGGAGCTGGTCCCGGACGCCGGGCGGGCCGGCCAGGCCGTCCGTGTCATCGACACCGCCACCGCGTGGGAGGGCTTCGGGACGTCGCTGAACGCCAACCCCATCGACCAGCGAGCCGTCTGCTACCTGACGCCCAGCCGTCCCTGAGCCTGCGCCGCCCCGGACACCCCCATCGAGGCCCGTCGCCTTTGGTCGCAGCCTTTCTGCCGCGGCGTCGGGCGTGCTATAATCCCCCCGTGGATTCCTTCACCCTGGACAAAATCGAATTCGATCAGCTGCGCGAGTTGCTCAGCGGCTTCTGCGCCTGTTCGCTGGGGCGTTCGCTGGCGCTGCGGATTACGCCGTCGCGGAACGCCAGGACCATCGCGCGCCGGCAAGAGCAGACCGCCCAGATGGTCGACGTGCTGCGGGACGTCGGGATGCCGCCCTTCGGCGGGATCACCGATATCCGCGGCGCGATGGACCGCACCAAGCCCGGCGGCGGGGCAGCCGGCGAGGAGTATGCGAGCATCGCCTCGACACTGGATGGTTCTTCGCGCGTGCGAGAGTTCCTCCTGGCGCTGGAAGACCGCTTCGACGCCCTCGCCGAGCTGGGCGCCCAGATGGCGCCGTTCGATGAACTGGTCGAAGCGATCCGCCACGTCGTCGGCAGCGACGGGCACGTGCTGGATACCGCCTCGCGCAGGCTGGCGGAGATCCGCCGCGAGATGGACCGCCTCGATCGCGAGATTCACGAGGTCGCTCACAGCTACGTGCGGAACCCGGAGGTCGCGCGCCTCCTGACGAACCCCAACGTCACGCTGCACGGAGACCGCTACGTCCTGCCGGTCCGCGCGGACCATCGAGGCCGACTGCCCGGCGTGGTGCATCGGGCCAGCAACACCGGGGCCACGGTGTTCGTCGAGCCCAACGCCTGCGTCACGCTGAACAACGAATTGGCCGACCAGCGCGACCACGAGCGGCGGGAGGTCAATCGGCTGCTGACCGAGCTGGGCCTGCGGGTCAGCAAGCAGGCCGACGCCATCGGCGATGCCCTCCGTCTGCTTTCGCAGATCGACCTGCTCCAGGCCAAGGCCCAGTACGCCTACCAGAGCGACATGGTGCGCCCCCAGCTCAACGAAAGCGGCGAGCTGGTGCTGCCCGATGCGCGACATCCGCTGTTGATCGCCCAGGCCCGCCGGCAGGAGCAGGAGGGAATCCCTCCGGAGAAACGCCATCCCGTCGTACCCATCGACGCTCGGCTGGGGCAGGACTTCGACCTGCTGGTGATTACCGGTTCCAACACCGGCGGCAAGACCGTCGCCCTGAAGACCGTCGCCCTGCTGGTGGTGATGCACCAGACGGGGATGCACATACCGGCCGGGCGGGGCGCTCAGCTGCCGGTGTTCCAGGACGTGCTGATCGATATCGGCGACGAACAATCGCTGCAGCAGTCGCTGAGCACCTTCGGCGGCCATCTCAAACGCCTCAAGTACATCCTCAACAAGGCCGACAAGTCCTCGCTGGTGATGCTCGACGAGCTGGGCGCGGGGACCGACCCGGACGAAGGCGGCGCGATCGGCCAGGCGGTACTCGACGAACTCTGCCGCATCGGATGCGTGGGAATGATCACCACGCACCTGTCGGTGCTGAAAGCCTACGCCTTCACCCACGATCGGGTCGACAACGCCTCGGTGGAGTTCGATACCAAAACGCTCTCGCCGACGTATCGGCTGTTGATCGGTCAGCCGGGCGAGTCGCACGCGATTACCGTCGCCCGGCGAATGGGGCTGCCCCGACGGGTGACCGGCGAGGCCAAGCAGTATCTCTCGCGTCAGGGCAAGCAGTTCTCCAAGGCGATCCGCGCGACGGCCGAGGTTCGCAGGTCCGCCGAGGACGCCCGCGCCGAAGCCCACCAGGCCCGGGTGGACGCGCACTCCCAGCGGGAAGATTACGAAGAGAAACTCGCCGACGTAAAACGCCTCCGCCAGGAGTTGCTGGAGTGGTTGGCCGCCCTGCCGGAGCTCCAGCCGGGCGACCCGATTCCGGTTCCGTCCATGCGGAAGACCGGTTCGCTGGTGCGCCTCGAACTGCATCGCCAGTTGGCCGTCGTGGAAGTGGACGGGTTGACGGTGGAAGTCCCGCTGCGGGAGCTGATGCCCGCCCTGGGGCAGGACGCCGTCCGACGCGAGGCGGTGCGACAACGCCGGCAACGCGAGGAGGACCTGCAACTCTCAGCCGACGCCCGCCGGGAGGCAGAGTCGCTCAAACAGGAAGCCGAGAAGACACTCAAGCAGCAGCGGGACAGCGCCAAACGCTTCGACCGCTGGCTGTCAGCCGTCGGACGCATGTCGCCCGGCGACGAGGTGCCCATCGCCCGCAAGCCGGGCAAGGCGATTCTGACCGGGATCGATCCGTCCGGTTTGAAGGCCTCCGTGCGCACCGGCGAGGGCGAGGAGATGACGCTCTCGCTGCAGGACCTGTTCCCGCAGACCGGGCCGTTCTCGTCGGCCGGGATGGAGAAAGGCGGAAAAGGCGAGCGCCGCGCGAAGTCGCATCGGCCGCCCGGCCAGAACAAGGACGACCAGCCGATCCGCCGCCCAAGCCCGGACAGCAGGAAGGTGCAGAAGAACGTCCGGAAGGTCCTGCAGGTCGAGCCCGGCGAACCGGTCTTCGTCGTGCCATTCAACCAGCGGGCCACGCTGATCCGCATCGACCGCGAGAAAGACCAGGCCGTCGTGCAGGCCGGCGCGTTCGAGATGCAGGT
>CAZFPT010000055.1:0-18077 GCA_964521005.1 uncultured Planctomycetaceae bacterium
GCATCGACCCGCGATCGCGCCCGCAACAAGTTGCGAGCCCTACGGCCTTGCCGGGTATGGGAGTTTCCGCGCGTTAACCGGACGGATGATCGACGAGGAAGCCCGGCGTGCCAACGCCGGGTTGGATGGCGGAACGGGGCACAGGCGTGCGGAGACGCCTGTGGCACCCGGTGAATTGTAGTTGAAGCCCCATGGTGAGTAACACGAACCGTGGGGGTAAGCAGCGACAAGCGAACCGCGACACGCGACAAGCGAGTGGTCGGACATCGCGACAGCCGGGTTGCTCCGTTCCTCCCTCGCTGCGCTCGGTCCGACCGGCACAAGCCCGGGCACCCGCTGGCGATGCCGGACAGGCCCAGAGGACGCTACTCCTCTACCGGCGCGGTGGACAGGAAGCGGCGGGCGTGGAGCAGGCCGGGCAGGGCGAAGGCGGCTGGGTAGAGCTGTTCGGAGTACCACAGCTTGGCGAAGTAGAGCCCGATCGGTGCGGGGGTGGTCGTTTGGCCGACATTCGTGGCGTCGATCAGCCAGCCGGCCCCACGGGCGACCGTGTCGGCCAGGTCGTGTCGCGGGGCGGGCAGATTCGTGCGAAGTCCCAGGCGGGAGAGAGCTTCCAGGGCGATGCCCGTCTCTTCGATGCTCGGCTTGCCGCCCGGACCTCCGCCCCAGCTGCCGTCGTCGTTCTGGGCGTCACGCAGCCACTCGGACGCTTTGCTCACCGCGCCGGGGGGCGGGGCGGGCAGCTCGGTCAGGGCGGTCAGTACGCGCCCGGTTCCGTAGGTGGGGTTTCGGTCGTCGTCGATCCACTCGTTCCCGAACCACAGCGGCAGCCACGATCCGTCCGGCTGCTGGTGTTTCACGAGGTATCGCTGCATCTCGGCGATGGCGCTGTTGGCGCGTTGCGTGAGTTTCGCGGGGAATTCGCTCCGCCAGGCCAGCAGCGCCCGCAGCGCATGGGCGGTGATGTCGGCAGCGGAGCGGTCGAAGGGCAGCTTGCCCCAGCCCCGGCAGAAGGTGGGCATGCCGCCGTCACGGTTCTGCAGGGCCAGCAGCCAACGGGCAGCGCGTATGGCAGCGGACCTGGCCCGCGGGTCGGCAGGGGCGAGCGTTTTCAGCGCGAGCATCGCCCCGGGCGTGTCGTCGGCATCGGGAACCGCCCCGTCGGCGTTCATCCACGAAAAGCCCCCCGGCGGGACATTCGTGAACGGGTGCACGTAGTCGTACTGTTGGCCGATCAGCCAACGGACAATCTGCTGGCGGTCGCCCACGGAGAGGTGCTCGCCCAGGTCGCCGCCGGCGTCGATGGCTGCCACCGACAGCGTGGTCACCCACGTCTCCAGGCAGGTGTCGATCGGCCAACCGCCATCGTCGCGGACTCCCTCGTGGAGGAACCGCAGCGCCTCGCGGACGATCCTGTGATCGCGCAGACCGATGGACGTCAGGCAGGCGGTGACGAAGCTGGTCAGCGGGATCGCTTCGAGGAAGCCACCCGAGCTGGCCTGCATCGTGCGCACCAGGCGGATGGTGCGCTTCCGCGTCAGATTCCGGGCCAACCCCGCCAGCGGGTTGCGCGTGGGGGCGAAGTGGTGGCGCGTTTGGCCGACGGCGACCAGGGCGGGCAGGGCATAGCTGACCACCGGCAACCCCAGCCAGCGCCACAGCGGCTGAGGGACGGCAGCCAACTCGAACGGCAAGGCCGGGATCCGCCGGAACGCCTCCTCGCGCGGGCCCAGACGACCCATCAGCGACAGGGCGGTCAGGATCGGCGTGGAGAACGTGCGGTCCTTACCGTAGAAGGCGAGAATCGTTTCGGCGAGGTGGTCGGGGTCGGTGCTTCCGCCTCGGCCGGCGAGCCAGCGATCGGCGCCCGCTTCGGCGGCGTCCCAGGCAGGGCGCGTTTCGGGGGCGGCTGCGAAGGCGGCCCAGCACAGGGCGGTGGTGTTGATGTTGGACTTGCTGGCGATCGTGTCTCCGTAGCCGCCGTCGTCGTTGGGGTTTGCCGCCAGCCAGTCCAGTGCGCCCACGATCATGTCGCGGTGGGCGGCGGCGTCGCTCAGGTGCAGGGCGATGGCGGCCGTCGCGGTGGACAGCGCGCTGGTGGCCAATCGCCCGACCCAATGGCCGGCCGGGGCGCGGGTCGACAGCAGGCCCGATCGCAGGCGGTCGATGGTTTCGCTGAGTCTGTCGGGCGGGGTCACAGGGCACTCGTGAAGGGGTGTCTGTTTCGGCGGATGGTGTTCCAGAAGTACAGGTTGAACGCGGCGGTGGCTGCCTTCCGCGGCGAGCGGAGCATTCGTCCGAGGCTGCGCGGCAGCGTGTACAGCGTCCGCATGGAATCCCAGTACGCCTGCTCCAGTTGGGCGGGGGTCATCCGCGCCGGGCGGAACACCACGTCCACTCCGTTGTACAGCGAGAAGTTCTCATGCAGGATTCGCCCGTCGCGCTGGAGCTCGTCGAACAGTTCCGAGCCCGGTCCGGGCGTGAGCACCCACGGCAGGATGAGGTCCACCCCCGCCTCGATCATCTCACGCGTGGTCCAGGCGATGCTCTCGGGCGTGTCGTGGTCCAGTCCGAAGATAAGGCTCGCGGTGAACGGCACGCCGGCGGCGTGGAAGGTTTCCACCACGTGGCGGATCTCGTGCCGGACGTTCTGCGGCTTGTGAGCGTCGCGGAGGTTCTCTGCCAGCAGCGACTCGACGCCGACCATCGCGTTCATGCAACCCGACTCGGCCGCCAGTCGCAGGACGTGCGGGTGGTCCACGATGTTCATGGCGAACTGCCCGCCCCAGCGGATTTTCAGGGGTTTCATCGCGTCGAACAACTCGGCTGACCGGGCAGGGTCGGCGGTGAGGTTGTCGTCCACGAGGATGAAATACTTTCCGCCCAGCGCACGGATTTCCTCGACCACGTCGGCGATCGGCCGATATCGCATCTCCCGGCCGAAGAACAGCGAGACGCCGCAGAACCGGCAGTTGTGCGGGCAACCCCGGGCGGTCTCCACCGACAGAAGCGGCTTGGTCGAGAGGGGCGGGCGAACGTAACGATGCATGTCCACCAGGTCGTAGCGGGGAATCGGCAGGTTGTTGAGCGGGACGTGTCGGCCGGTGTATTCCTCGGCGAGTCGTCCGGCGGCAAGATCGGCGAGCATCGTCGCCCAGTGCGACTCGGCTTCGCCGTGGAAGAGGCAGTCGAACGCGTCGCTGTCCCGCAGCTGTGAGGCGCGCGAAAACACGCCGGGTCCGCCGATGATGGTCGTCGTGCCGCGCTGGCGGAACTGCCGCCCCAGGTCGATCGCGCGGGGCACGTTCGTGAGCATGCTCGTGAACACGGCGGCAGAGACGTCGGCGTCGACGGGGATCTTCTGCACCGCGTCGTCGACGATACGAACGTCCCACTCGCCGTCGCTGAGTGCGGCGAGATAGGGCAGCGTGCGGGAGGGGAAGAACCCTCGCTTGCCGCGCAGAAGCTGCCCCTGGGCGTCGTAGGCGGAGGGCTTGATCAGCAGCAGCCGTCTCGGGCGCGCGTCGGGGCGGGCGGATTGTGGTCGGGTGGACATCACGTTGGGCGCGCGGGCCCAGATTGGTGGCTGGGCCCACGCATACGAAACACCGTCACGACCCGGAAGGTTCCGCCGCGGCAGCGGCGAGTTGACCGGGTTGGTCCTATCGGGCGTATTCCACGCAGCGTACCTCGCGAACGAGCGTCACCTGAATCTCGCCGGGGTAGTCCATCTCGTCTTCGATCCGCCGGGCGATGTCCCGGGCGATCTTGGCCGAGAGGCGATCGTCCACGTCTTCGGCGTCGACAATCACGCGGACCTCTCTGCCGGCCTGGATGGCGTAGCTCTGGCGGACGCCGTCGAACCCGGTGGCGATGTCTTCGAGTTTCTGCAGCCGTTGGATGTAACGATCCAACGTCTCGCGACGGGCGCCGGGGCGGGAGGCGCTGATCGCGTCGGCAGCGGCGACGATCGGTGTGAGGATGGTCGACGCCTCGATGTCGCCGTGGTGGGCAGCGGAGGCGTTGACGATCTCGTCGGCTTCGCCGTAGCGTTTGAGCAGGTCGGCCCCGATCTCGGGGTGCCCGCCTTCCACCTCGTGGTCGACGGCTTTGCCGATATCGTGCAGCAGTCCGGCGCGGCGGGCGAGGGTGCCGTTGAGGTTCAGGTCCTCGGCGATCAGCTTCGCGAGGTTCGAGACCTCCACGGCGTGCTGCAGGACGTTCTGTCCGTAGCTGGTGCGGAAGTGCAGCCGACCGAGCAGCTCGGTAAGCTTGGGATGGACGTTGCGGAGCTTGGCGTCGAGGACGGCCTGTTTGCCCTTCTCCTGGATGGTCTTGTTGACTTCCTTCTCCATCTGGGCGACGACTTCCTCGATGCGCGTCGGATGGATTCGCCCGTCCTGGATGAGTTTCTCCAGGGCGCGGCGGGCCACCTGTCGGCGGACCGGGTCGAACCCGCTGACCACGACCACCCCGGGCGTATCGTCCACGATCACGTCCACGCCGGTGGCCTTTTCGAAGGCCCGGATGTTCCGCCCCTCCCTCCCGATGACGCGACCCTTCATGTCATCGGATGGAATGTCCACCGTCGCGACCGTCGACTCGCAGGTATGGTCGGCTGCGTAGCGCTGAATGGCGCCCACGACGATCTCGCGGGACTCGTCCTCGGCCTTTTCGCGGGCCTGCTCGATGCTCTTGCGGACAATCTCGGCGCATTCCTGCTCCATGTCCTGCTCGACCTGCTCGATGACGATCTTGCGGGCCTGGTCCTCGTTGAGCTTGGCGACGCGCATCAACTCGCGCTTGCGATCTTCGACCATCTCGCTGAGCTGGCGGTCCTTCTCGGCCAGGGCCTTTTCGCGCTCGTGGAGGGCCTTCTCCGATGCGTCGAGGGTCTTCTCTTTGATGTGCAGCGTATCGAGTTTGCTGTCGAGATTGTCTTCCCGTTTGGCCAGACGCCGCTCCTCCTCGCGGAGTTCCTTGCGAGTGTCGGCCGTCTCGCTGTCGAACTGCTCGCGCATGCGGATCAGCTCGGTCTTGGCGTGAGACTCGGCCTGGGCTTTGATCTTTTCGGCTTCGGCTTCGGCGGCGGCGCGAGCGGTGTCCCGTTCCTTCTGGAGGGTTTCCTTCCTGGCCTTGTCCATGGCCGCCCGGATGGCCAGAACGACCCCGCCGCCGACCAGCAGCCCGATGACCCCGTAAAGAACCTCCGCCTGCCCCAGCAGTACCAATGATTGCATCGCACGATTCCTTTATTCTCGGCGATGGCCCAGACAGGGCGCGGAGAGATCGAGCAGGAGGCAGCGTCCGGCGATGCCCGCAACAGGCCGCACCGGAATGCGTGAATTCACTTCAGCGGAGACAACATCCAAGCGCACAGGACAGCGCGTTGTTCGTCCGGCCCGACGGCCAGAGGGCACGTCGTTTCGGACGGGTTAACGGACCCGGAGGGCAATCCGCATGCGGATCGCTCACGGCGTCCATCTGGTTGGGCTGGCTGTAAATGCAAGCCCTGTCAGTACTTCCCCACAACGCAGTCATGCAATGTCTCTTTGTGAATTCTATGACCCAAGGGCCCGTCCCGCTGGGGACGTCAAATCGTTGCCCGACGCCGCGGAACCCTTTTGGTCAGTTTCCCGAAGGCGGTTCCTTCTGACGCCATCGTCCCGATGGGACGGGGGCAACGGCTGCCGGACGGCCTGCTCGATGCTTCGCTCTGTCGGCCGTCGCTACTGTGAAACACTCCCGCGACATGGCAAAAACCCATGTCGCGCCTATGGATGCTAAAAATGAAAATTTAGCAACATCATGATACTACTCCGCGGCGATTCCGTCCGTCAAGCCCTATATTCCGTCCGGGCCTGTGCGAAACTGGGGAAATGACCCAGCCGTCCGGAGGGGAAGGCCCCCATGGTGGCGGGGCAAGGACGTGACAACGCCCGGCGGGGTGGGTATAGTCGACCCTGACCGATTTTCGCACATCCCACCAAGGGAAATGACATGATCCGACGCCGCGCTATTCTGATCCTGCTGGGTGTCGCCGTTGCCGCTGCCGCATCGGCGGGGGCACAGGAGCCCAACCCCCTGGCTCCGCTGAAGACCGAAACCCCGCGCGACACGATGCGGACATTCATGGAGGCCATGGACGATTATGTCCGCGGGCTGGAGCGAAAGGACCCGTCCCTGACCGTCCGTCTCGATGATGCGGTCCGCTGCCTGGATCTTTCGGACGTCACCCTCCTGGGGCGCACCGAGACGGGGCGCGAGGCGGCGATCCATCTCAAGGAGGTCATCGACCGGATTATCGTGATCGACTACGCGAAGATTCCCGGCGAGGACTACGACCAGACGCGCTGGCGGCTGAAAGATACGGAAATCGTCCTTCACAAGGTGTCCGAGGGCGACCGGGCGGGCGAATGGCTCTTCAGCCCCACCACTGTCCTGCGGGCGGCGGAGTTTTTCGAGAAGGTTCGTCCCATGCCCTATCTGGAGGGAACGGTGGGTGGCGGGTATCGCGAGCCCTGGCTGCAGCGTCACATGCCCCGCTGGATGCTTCGTCCCTGGTGGGGGCTGGCGGTGTGGCAGTGGCTGGGCATTCTGGTGTCGATCTTCCTGGGGTTGTGCATGCGGGCGGTGGCCGGCTGGGTCGGACATCTGGTGCAGACCCTCACCACCCGAACCACGACCGAGTGGGACGAGAAACTCATCGAGGCGCTCAAGGGCCCGGTAGGCCTGCTGGCGGCCACCGCGATCTGGTTCGCCTCGCTGCACCTGCTTCGTCTGCGAGGGACGGCCCTGACGGTGATGACCGTCGGCCTGCAGATCATCCTGTCGATCGGCCTGATCTGGTTCTTCTACCGCCTCACGAGCGTCTTTGCCGATTACCTGCGTCATCGCACGGCACGGACGCCCTCGCGGCTGGACGATCAGCTCGCCAAGCTTATCGCCTCGACGCTCAAGGCGTTTGTGGTGATTCTGGGGATATTGCTGGCCGCCCAGAACCTGGGCATCGAGGTGTTCAGCATCCTGGCGGGGTTGGGCATTGGCGGCCTGGCCGTTGCATTGGCGGCGAAGGACACGCTGGCGAACTTCTTCGGATCGATCATGATCATGCTCGATCGACCTTTCCAGGTGGGGCATTGGATCGTCGTGAACGACCTGGAGGGAACGGTGGAGGACATCGGCTTTCGGACCACGAAGATCCGCACCTTCTACAACTCGCTGATCTCCGTGCCCAACAGCCTGGTCGCAACCGCCGGGGTGGACAACATGGGTCTCCGCGAGTATCGCCGGGTCTTTACCACCATCACCGTGACCTACGATACGCCCCCCGAGACCATCGAAGCCTTCCTGGAAGGCATCAAGAACATCATCAAGGCCAACCCCCACACGCGGAAAGACTACTTCCACGTGGTGTTCAACGACTTCGGCGACAGCGGGTTGAAGATCATGCTCTACTTCTTCCTGTCGGTCCCGGACTGGTCCAACGAACTGGTCGAGCGCCAGAACGTGCTGCTGGAGATCATCCGGTTGGCCGACGAGATGGGCGTGGAGTTCGCCTTCCCCACCCGCACGCTGCACATGGAAACCTTCCCCGAGAAGACCCCCACGCGCACCACCCCGCCGGTGGACGCCGATGGGCTTGCCCGCCAGGCGGCGAGCTTCGGCGATGGCGGGTCGGCAGCCAAACCTTCCGGCTGCGGGTTGTACACCCCGCCGTTCCGGGAGCACGCCGGTTCATAGAGCTCCCCCCGCCGTCGCACGGCCAATGCGCATCTTCAGGCGTGCGGCGAAAATAAGGGTTGAGTATCTGTCCGGTAAGCGGTAGGCTGTTGCGTAATCATACTGGGTAATCTACGGACGCACGGAGGCGTCGCAGTCATTCGGCCGAGACGCCTTCAACGGAGTCGCGGCCTGTTATCACTACGAGGATAATCCGATGGCCAAAGCCAACCCCGAGCCGGCCCACCACCTGCCGTTTGAGAAGCCCGTCGTTCGCCTCCAGAGGCAGATCGCCGAGCTGGAAGAATCGCAGGAAGACAGCGGGCGCGACTACACCAGCGAGATCCGTCAGCTGCGAACGCAGTACGTCTCGCTGCTGAAGAAGACCTACTCCTCCCTGAGCCCGTGGGAAACCGTGCAGGTCGCCCGTCATCCCCAGCGGCCTCTGGGGGGCGATTACATCGACATGATGGCCAAGAACTTCGTGGAGATCTTCGGCGACCGGCGTTTCGCCGACGACAAGGCCATCCGTTGCGGCTTCGCCCAGGTGGGCACCGAGAAGGTCATGCTCATCGTCCAGCACAAGGGCAAGGACACCAAAGAGAAGATCGCCTGCAACTTCGGCTGCGCGCATCCGGAAGGCTATCGCAAGGCGCTTCGCGCGATGAGGCTGGCCGAGAAGTTCCACCTGCCGATCGTGACGCTCATGGACACCGCCGGGGCGTATCCGGGCATCGGTTCGGAGGAGCGCGGGGTGGCCGAGGCGATCGCGGTGAACATGATGGAGATGTCCCGGATCAACACGCCGATCGTCTGCACGGTGATCGGCGAGGGCGGTTCCGGCGGGGCGATCGGAATCGGCGTGGGCGACCGCATGGCGATGCTCGAATACGCCTACTACTCGGTGATTTCGCCCGAAGGTTGCGCCGCGATCCTGTGGCGAACCGGTGAGCAGGCCCCCCAGGCCGCCGAGGCGATGAGGATTACCGCCCGCCACCTCAAGTCGCTCGACGTGATCGACGACATCGTACCCGAGCCCCTCGGCGGGGCCCATCGCAACCCCACCGAAGCCGCCCGCAACCTCCAGCAGCACGTGGTCCGGACGCTCCGTGAGCTGAAGCGAATCCCGCCCGAGAAGCTCCTCAAGCATCGCTACTCCCGCTGGCGCCGCATGGGACGTGTGCTGGAGATGGAGCTCCAGGCCCAGCCGCAGCCGCAATAGACACTCGCGCCGCCGGCGCGGGGCAAGGCGGAATCCGATCATGATCAGCCCGTCTCACGACGCATTCCTGTCGGATGGTCCGCCCCCCCGGCGGTGGACGCATGTGCTGACGGCGGTGTTCCTGGGGACGCTTCTGCTGGTCGCCTACGCAGCCGTCTGTTCGTTCTGGCAGTACCTCTCGGTGGGCACGTGGATGGGCTTCCGCCTGGGCACGTTCCGCGACAGCCTGCTGACGCCCCTGGGCAATCTTTTCCAACGCCCGATGAGCATCTTTCGCTATCCGTGGATGGTTCTGGTGTTCGGCGGGGTGCTGGCGGGCATGGTGTTCGTGCCCATCTCCGTCTCCACGCGGCGGTCGGCGGTCCTGGGGCTGGTGCTCACCGGGGTGATGCTCCTGACGGGGCAGGCGCTGGCGCTGGCGTTGGCGATTGCCGCCGGCTGCGTGGTGGCCGCCCTGATCCGACGGGTGGGCGACTTCCAGGTGTTCGCCATCGCCGGGGGGCTCCTGCCTCCCATGGTGTTCCTGGCGTTTTCGGGGCTGCTGGCGGTGGACTCTGCCGCCATGCTCCCGGTGCAGCGATGGTTGCTCACCCTGCCGCTGCTGGTGGCGGTGGTGGGGGCGGCTCTGGGCTCAGCCTTGTCCGGACTGCTGGGACGCGTGCCCGGGTTCCGCCGCTCGGCGGAGGTGTTCGTGCTGGCTGTGCTGGTGGCAGGTCCGGCGGGGTTGTTCTTCCTGCGGATCGGGGCGGACGAACTGGCGTACTGTCGCCTGGTGGTGGGGGTCGCCCCGGGAGATGGGGTGTTCGAGCCGGCAGCGGTGGAGAGGTGGCATCGCCTGCAGGGCACCGAAGGACTGACCGACCAGGCACTGATCCGCGAGCCGCGAGACCGCCTGATCGAACGGATCAACCGCTTCCTGGCCCGCTATCCTTCCAGCGATCGCAAGCCCGACCTGCTGTGGCTGAAGGGTCAGCTGCGGAGTCTGCAGGTGGATCGCCGCGCCCTGCAGGCGGGGCTGGTCAAGCCCTCTGCCGCCCACGTGCTGCCCGAGGCCAGGCCCGTCTGGGAGCAACTCAGCTCGTACGGCGCTTCGGCCCAGGCGGCGCTGGCACAGTGGCGTCTGGGCGAGCTGGATCTCCGTGCCGCCCGGCCTCGCGAGGCCTACGAACGACTCAAGGACCAGGCCGAGATCCTGCTGGCCGACCACGTCCAGCAGATCGAGGAGAGTCCCGCCGCCTCCAGCCCGATCCTGCGCGAGCCGGACTCGCTGCCCTCGCCGGAGTATTACCGCGATGCCCTCTTCGCCACGCGCCGCTTGATCTGGCTGGTGGAGAACAACGCCGCCCTGGAAGACCCCAACGCCGCGTCGGCCCTGGCGGCGTTTCTGGAGATCAACCCCGCGCTGAGCCCCGATGTCCGCACGCTGGCCCGGGCGGCCGAGCGGTATCGCGACACGCCCATGGGCGGCAACTGGACGGTCGCCGTGGCCAAAGCGCAGCCGGACATTTACGAACGGGCCCGCATGCTGCTGCAGGTGGCGGAGAACTGGCGCGACGACCCGGACGCCGCCATCGTGGCCAACTACGAGCTGGGCATCCTGGCGATGAGCGAACCGGTCCTGCGGATGTTCGAGGGCATGGAGCCGGCGGAGGTCTACTTCCGACGCGTGCAGGACGGGCCGGTCAACCCGTGGCGCGACGTGGCCGCCCGCCGCCTGGAGGTATTGACGAATCTGAAGGAGTAGCGGACTCGTCCGCCGCGCCGGTTGGCGCTTGCACCGGCGGGTCCGGGAGGGGACACTACGGCCGCATGGATGCGAATCGACCAACCCGTCAGCCCCGCGTGCTGATCGCCTCTGCCACCGTGGGGGCGGGGCACAATTCGGTCGCCCGCGCGATCGTCGCGGGACTGCGGCACGCCGCGCCGCACATCGACGCGGAATTCTTCGACGCCCTCTCGGTGACCTCGCGCCTGTTCCGGGCCTATTACGCCGGCAGTTTCGAGCTGGGCATGACCCGCCTGCCGGAGTTGTACGGCAAGGTCTACCACATGACCGACAGCCCCCATCGCCCCGGCCGGGGAGCGAGCGAATATCTTCGCCTGTGGATGGAGGCGTTCTGCACCCGCCGGCTTCGCGACCATGTCCGCAAGGGGCATTACGACCTGGTGGTGAGTACGCATTTTCTCGCGCCGCCGCACATCGCCCACATGAACCGTCTCGGCGAGATCGACCTGCCGCAGTTCGTGGTGGTGACCGACTACCGCGTGCATCGATTCTGGTACTGCGAGGGCATCGAGCGGTGGTTTGTCCCTGCCGCCGAGTCGGCGGGGGTGTTCGACAGGTGGGGTATTGCCCCCGAGCGGGTCACCGTCAGCGGGATCCCGCTGCACCCCAAGTGGACCGACGAGTTGGACCGCGAGGAGATCCTCAACGAGTGGTCGCTGCCGGCCGACAGGGACATCGTGCTGCTCTCGGGTGGGACCGAGTACACCTGCGGGCCGATCGTGGAGATCGCCCGCGACATCGTGGACCGCTGCGATTCGGCGATTGTCATCGTACTGGCCGGGCGAAACAAGAACCTGCTGGCATCGCTCTCGAAGCTGTCCGAAGCGGGCGATACGATCCGCCCGATGGGCTTCACCGACCGCATCCACGAGCTGACCGACGTCGGCGCGCTGTTCGTGACCAAGCCCGGCGGCGTGACCGTGACCGAGTGCTGCGCGCGCGGCGCGCCGATGGTGCTGATGGACCCGGTCCCCGGTCAGGAGGGCGAGAATGCGGCGCATCTCGAATCGGCCGGGGCCGCCGTCGTCGCCCACGGGCGGGACGAGATCGTCCGGACCGCGGTGGAACTCGTCCATCAGAGCGACCGACGAGCCCGGATGGCGGCAGCGGCGCGAGGTCAGTTCCGTGGCGGCCTGGATACGGTGGTGGAGGCGATCGTCTCTCGCGTACCGGCCGAGTGACGCGCGGGCGTCAGTCCGCCTCGTCGTCGGTCTTGCCCTTGGGCTGGGTGATGTTCACGTCGATATCCGGCCGCTTGCCTCGCCGCAGCGTGTAGGTCCCGGTGAAGATCGTTCCGTCCCTGGCGGTCAGTGTGAGCTTCACTTTTCCGTATCGACCGTTCTCGGGTCGAGTGAGCGTCCATTCGCCGCGCGAGGCCGCCTGTTTCACCGTCCGTTGGCCGAGGGAGTTCGGCAGCCACAATCGCGCCTGCTTTTTGGGGTCCACCTGGACCTCTCCCTTGGCGATGGCGGCAAAGAGCGAGTTGGCGTCGGCGTGGTCCTGCTTGAGCATCTCCGAGCGTGCGAGATAGCTGGTGAGCGTCTCGACGATGGCCCGGGCGGTGCGGTCCTCGTAGTTGTCGCGCTTCCAGTTCATCCAGTACTCGGCGTACTTCTTCTCGAAGGCCTTGGTGTCCCGCCCGAAGCGCCGGACGTACGCCTTGGCCCAGTCGCGTCGCTTGGAGATGTCATTGATAAAGCTCCCGAACGCCTTGCGGTACTTGCCCTTCTCGGCGTGCACGAGGAAATGCACCATCGACCACGCCTGGTCGTAGTTTCGCATGGCGAGTTGGGCGTTCCATTCCTGGTGGGACATCTTGAGCATCTCGAGCATCGGCAGAATCTTGTTGGCTTTGATGTATCCCTGCACCCGTTTCACGCGTCGGGGGTTGGCCACCCCGGTCACCAGGCCGTCCCCCGTCCAGATGCCGGACCCGAAATACTCCGCCAGACCTTCGTTGACCCAGATCGGGATGCGCCCGCCGATCACCATGTGCACGAACTGGTGGAACCCCTCGTGCTGCACCACGTGCCACATGCTCGGGCCCGAGCCCAACGCCATCAGAGCGCGGCCATGGATGTAAACCCCGGCGCTGCCCGGGATGCCCCCGAGCTTCTGATAGTCGGCCCGGTTGGAGCACAGCATGAAGGGCAGCTTCCGCTTGATCGCCCCGGCAAAGCCCTTGGTTCGGCTGTGATACTCCTCGGCCATGCAGGTCATGCGGACGGCCGCCTCGCGGGCCTTCTCTACCGGAAGGTCGGTGTACATGATGTAGTAGGCGGTCTCATACTTCTGAAACCCGCTGGGCAGGTCGATCTCCGCGCTCGCCGTCGACGGGCCGGCAAGCCCGGCCGCCAGGACCAGCGCCAAGCCGGTCAGCAGTGCTCCACCCATGAGGAAGGGGGGCCGGTGGGGGGCGATGGCGTCTCTGGGTGTGGTCCGATGCGTCATGTCCGAAGTCCTTTCGCTGCACGTGGACGTGGTTGCTGGTCCGCTGTGTTCCCTGTTCTGTGTGTCAGACGGTGAACTCCCCGAAAAGTTTGCACGGAATGTCAGGTTCGTTCGTGCGAGTCGGCCCCGATCAGTCGGATCGTCGCCTTGCCCGAGCCCTTGGCCTGTTTGAGTGCGGCGTCGGCCGACCGCAGCAACTCGCGGCAGGTGGTCCCGTCCTGGTCGAACCGCGCCAAACCGCCGGACACCGTCAGCGCGCCGGTGGCCTCGGGCCCGAGGCTGCGGAACTCGTGCAGCCGAACCGCGCGAAGGAACCGGTTGGAGAGCATCTCGGCGGTGTCGGGCATCTCGCTTCCCCGCACGCGGGGCGAGTCGACGTCCCAGAAGAGCACGGCAAACTCGTCGCCGCCGATCCGCGCGACGATGTCCTGATCGCGGGTGACCTGGCGCATCAGCTCGGCTGTGTCTCGCAGGACCTCGTCTCCGGCGGCGTGCCCGTACGTGTCGTTGTATCGTTTGAAGTCGTCAATATCGTACAGCAGAACGGCCGCCCTGGAACTGGACCGCTCCACGCGGGCGAGAATCTGGTCGGTGATGTGGTAGAAGTAACGCCGATTGTACGCCCCGGTGAGGTGGTCGGTCACGGCAAGTCGGTGCAGCGCCTCGCCCCGCCCGGCGAGCATCGCCAGCTGGGGGAGAATCTCCTGCAGCGCCGCCAGACCACGGGGGCTGGCGGGTTTCACCGAGTCGTTGATGGCGACCAGTACGCGCCCGGCGCGGTCGTTGATCGAGGGCATCTCCAGGAGCACCTGCTCTGCGGTCGCATGGGATGGGTCCCGCCATTCGACCATCGTGCCCAGTTCACCGGCTACCTGGGCGGCCAATTGCTTCTCCAGCGATGCCAGCCCCCGCGCCGAGGAGAGCAGCTGTTTGAGGGTCTGGGCGGGAATGGTCAGGTCGCCGCGGTGAGGCTGGAGCGACGTGCCAGCCCCGGCCGAGAGGATGCGCGAGACGTCCCCGCGCGTAGGCGGGGCGATGAAGTAGTCGTCCAGAACGTCGCCCACCAACGGCCTGGTAGCCGACTCGTCGCGCGGCGGGCACAGCGCGAAGACGTGGGCATCGGGCTGAAGACGCCGCGTCGCCCTCGCCAGGCCTGGCAGCGTTTGTCGATCGGTGGTGATGACCACGGCGCCCCAGCGTCGCTGGGACATCGCCTGCACGCCGCTGTAGGCGTCGGGGATGGCGGTGTACGCACCCCGCGGCGCGTGGCGTACGATCTGGCGTCGCCCCGGACCGGCGCCCACCACGAGCGTGTTGGCGGCAGGGGTCACGAGTCCCGCTCCAGCAGGGCGGCGAGTTCCTCGTCGCTGAGCAGGGCGTCGGGTGGCGTCGTCCGCTGGGGGGCTGCCGCTCCGGACGGTTCGGGGATGAACTGCGACTCGTCCAGCAGGTCGGCCTGCGGCGGGTCGAGGTGGTTCATCGTTTCGTTGCGTTCGCGGTGGAGTTCCTCGGGCGGAACGGCCTTCGTCTGCGGGATGGGGTCAGCGGGCGGATCTGAGGGAATCGTCCAGGCCGGGTCGTTCCGGTCGGCAGGGTTGGCCGATTCATCATCATTCCCGGCGACGCGGATTACGTCGGCGAGTTCCTCTTCGCGCAGGGGTGCCTCGTGGACGTCGGCAGGGCGGTGGTTTCGCAGGGCGCGGGCGATTTCCTCGTCCAGGTGAGGCTCGGCCACCAGCGTCACGCCGCTCAGGGCGGCTGCGCTCATGCCCGCCGGCAGGGCACCGATGCCCAGCATGGCTGTCCCGCAGCTTCGGGCGACCTCCACGAGGCGCTCGTCCCGCGACGCCAGCAGGCGCAGATCCATCACCAGCACCGCGGTCGGCTCGGCGAGCACTTCGGCGGCGGCTTCGTAGGCGCTGGCGGACAGCACCCAGTCGTCCCCGTTTCGGACCTGGCGCCGGACGTGTTCGGCGATGCCTTTCTGGCGCGTCAACACCACCACCCGGGCGGGGACATTCGCTTGGCCCTGCTGCATACGGAACACCTCCGAAAACTCCCTGCATGATACCCGCAAATGCCGAAGTCCACAAGCGGCATTCAGCCGTGCAGCGATGGTTCCGCGCCCGGCCGACGAGACCGGTTTGTCGGTGGGCGGGCGTCTATAGTGAACAGGAGGCCCGCCCGGCGGGTTCCCCGCGACCCATGAAAGGTGAGACGATGGACGGCAGGACGATAAGTCATTCGGATGCAAAGAGAACCGGAAATGGCGTGCTCGTGGCGACCCCGCGGGCCCTCTACGAGCTGGCCGACCCGTCGCAGCGGTCGCTGCCGGAGGCGTGTTTCGAGGCTGAGGGGATCGCCTGCGTGGCTCGCGGGAAGGGCTGTGACGTCGTGGCGATGGACGACGGCACGCTGCACGTGTTGGGCGGCGACGGGTCGCGCGAGTTGGGCGAGCCGGTTCCGTTCCGCGTGGATTGCCTGCTGGTGCTGCGCGAAGGGCCTTTGGTGGTTCTGGCGGGCACGCTGGACGCCAGGCTGTTCCGGGTGACCGAAGCGGGCACCGAGCAGATCCGGACGTTCGACGAGCTGAGCGTTCGAGAGCAGTGGACCACACCGTGGGGCGGTCCGCCGTCGGTGCGGTCGCTGGCGGCAGAGCCCGACGGCTGGGTGTATGCGGACATCCACGTCGGGAGCATCATGCGAAGCGGTGACGCGGGCGAGACCTGGGAGCCCGTCACCCCGACGCTGCACAAGGACGTCCACCAGGTAAACACGTCTCCGGCAGGGCCTGGCTGGGTGTATGCGAACACCGCCAAGGCGGTCTTTGTGAGCCAGGACCACGGCCGATCGTGGCAAGGCCGGGGCGAGGGCCTCGGGCACCGTTATGGTCGATGCATCACCGCTTCGCCGGACGACCCGCGCCTGATCCTGGCGACGGTCAGCGACGGCCCGCACGGCGAAAACGTCCACGGCCAACTCTACCGCTCCCAGGACGCAGGACAATCGTGGCAGCAGATCGGGGAGGGGTTCCCCGATTCCACGCCCGAGAACATCAACACGCATCACGTCGCCTTCGAGACAGACGACGTCGCCTGGGCGCTGGCAGGTGAGACGCTGCACGCGGGCACCGGCAGGGCCAGCGAGTGGGAGGCGGTTGTGGATTTCCCCCACGAGCCGATCATGATCGCCGGCCCGAGCTCCTCCTCCCGGGGCGTTCCCGATGGGGTTTGACGCCAGCCCTGCAGGTCCGCCCCCTGGGCTTGCCGGTGAGGCCCGGGGCGTCTCGCGGGTGGTGCGAGACGCCCCGGACCGGTCCGGCGGGGTTTGGTCAGTCGGCCTTGGCGACGGTGTCGGCGACCAGGTCGCCCACTTCCGTCGTCGAGTAGCCCATGCGTCGGGCGGACTGGGAGTCCATCTTGGGGGTCACTTCCATCACGGCGGTTTCCACGCGGTTGCCGGCGTCGATGAGTTTCTGGTCGTCGGTGTTACGCCCGGTCTCGCGCAGCAACATCGCCAGGGAGGCGATCGCGGCGATCGGATTGATGACGTTCATGCCCGTGTACTTCGGGGCCGACCCGCCGATGGGTTCGAACATGCTCACTCCGCCGGTGTCCGGGTTGATGTTCCCGCCGGCGGCGACGCCCATCCCGCCCTGGATCATCGCGCCGAGGTCCGTGATGATGTCGCCGAAGATATTGTCCGTGACGATCACGTCGTAGAACTCGGGGTTCTTCACGAACCACATGCACGCGGCGTCCACGTGGTTGTAGTCGGTCTTGATGTCCGGGTACTCTTTGGCGACCTCGTGGAAGGTGTCGAACCACGTCTGGCCGCAGTAGGTCAGCACGTTCATCTTGTGTACGAGCGTGACCATTTTCTTCTCGCTGTTGCGCTGCTTGCAGACCTCGAAGGCATAGCGGATGGCGCGCTCGGCCCCGAACCGCGTGGTGCAGTTGAGCTGCGTGGAGACCTCCTGCGGGGTGCCCTTGTACTGCACGCCGCCCATGCCGGTGTAAATGCCCTCGGTGTTTTCGCGGACCACGACGAAGTCGATGTCCTCGGGGGTCTTTCCTGCCAGCGGGGTTTCCACGCCGGGGTAGAGCTTCACCGGACGGAGATTGATGTACTGGTCCAGGGCGAATCGGCAGCGGAGCAGGAGGCCTTTCTCCAGGATGCCCGGGGCGATGTCCGGATGGCCGATAGCGCCCAGGAAGATGGCGTCGTAGCCACGCAGCTCGTCGATTTCTTCGTCCGAGATCACCTCGATGGAGGGCTTTTCAGGGTCGCCGCCGCGCTCGAGATAGCGGTCGCCGCTGACGTTGTACTCGGTGGTTGTGTACTCAAGGCCGACCTTTTCGGAAACGGCCTGAAGCACCTTGAGCCCCTCGGCTACCACTTCCGGTCCGGTCCCGTCGCCGGGAATCACTGCCAGTTTCATCGATGGGGGTCCTTTCAATTCGCGAATGTCGCTCAGTGCATGCAGGGAAACCAGAAATTGTACCGACCCCGCGAACCATTGACAAGCGCCCAAGCGGCTTTGTGCCACGAGCGTGCGACGGGAATGGAAGGCGGCGGCGATCGCGCCCGCAACAAGTTGCGAGCCCTACAGCCGACCGACTCCCAACCAAGGGTGCCCCGGTTTGTGCAGCGAGCCCAAGCGAGCTGAGCAACCGGGTTGCTCCGTTCCTCCCTCGCTGCGCTCGCTCGGACCGGTACAATCCCGGGCACCCGGAATATCGTTGAAGCCCCATCTTGAGCGAAGCGAAAGGTGGGGGTATCGAGCGACAAGCGAATCGCGACGCCGGCGATCGCGCCCGCAACAAGTTGCGAGCCCTACAGCCGACCGACTCCCAACCAAGGGTGCCCCGGTTTGTGCAGCGAGCCCAAGCGAGC
>CAZFPT010000056.1:0-13509 GCA_964521005.1 uncultured Planctomycetaceae bacterium
CATGTCGTGAAATCTGGACTCATTTTCGAGGAGGCAACATCATGAAGAAGTTCACCATTGCTCTGATGGCTGTATTGCTGGTGGCCGCGGCCGGCTCGGCGTCGGCAGGCGTGATTGTGGAGAAAACATTCGGCGAAAACGCGACCAGCCGGGGCGGTGCTACTCAAGGCGTTCCGACGGTTGGCGACGTCACCTGGGACATAGATCTGGTCGATTCCACCAACACCGTCCTCTTGCTGGGCACCAGCGAGCCTTGGGACGGGATCGACGCCACAGCTGCATCAATCGGTGGTTCGTCGATGACTAAGTTGGTGGAGGATGAAGGCTCAGTAAAGACGGGTTTCGAAATCTTCGCAATTGATCTGGGTGCGGTTTCGGCGGGTACGCAGACCGTTACGATTACGATCTCCGCGGGGAGCAGTACCACCAATACCACGCTGTTTGCCGTGCAGCTTTCCGGCGCCACGCTGGATGATGTGATCAGTGACACGGATTCCGGCGGCACCGCCAGCGCGGCCCTTACGGGTGTCTCGGCCGGATCGTACATCTTCGCGGTCGGATCCTCGACCAAGAATGGCAGCCCGACGATCAGCCTGCCGACCCTCGCCACCGGCAACAACGGTGTCAACACCTACATCTTCGCGGGTGAAGTCGCTGCCGCCGATGGCGATGTGAACGTCGACTATGTCGCCAATGCGGACTACAAGGGCGCCGGCGTGGGCGCTGTTGCGATCGCCGAGGTTCCCGAGCCGGCGACGATGAGCCTGCTGGCCCTTGGCGGCCTGGGCGTGCTGATCCGCCGTCGCAGATAACGCAGAACAAAGCAACGCCAACAGGAAGATGTGGAACCAAGGCCGGGTGCCTCAAGCGCCCGGCCTTGTGTATGGAAACGTCCCGCACGGGCCCCTGAGAAGCGCCCGGTGCCTGGCCGGTAATGTCCCGGTCGGTCGGCAGTAGGGCTCGCAACTTGTTGCGGGCGCGATCGCCCGTCGACGCGGTACGATCACTCCTTGGCCTATGATTTGAGTTTCGCATCTCTACCCCCACGGTTCGCTGCGCTCACCATGGGGCTTCAACCATACTCCGGGTGCCCGGGCTTGTGCCGGTCGGAGTGAGCGCAGCGAGGGAGGAACGGAGCAACCCGGCTGCTGCGATGTCCGGCCACTGCCTGCAGCGCGATCCGGACCAACCGGGTTGCTCAGCTCGCTTGGGCTCGCTGCACAACGCCGGGCACCCTTGGTTGGGGATGGCTCGGCCGTAGGGCTCGCAACTTGTTGCGGGGCGATCGCTGATCCAGTGCGGTTCTGAGCGGTCTGAGGCAGTGCGCTTACCCCACTCACTGAAACGCGAAATGTGCAATGTTGTCAGAACTGAGCACGCTACTTTGTCCGCAGGTCGTAGCAGACAATGCCGCGCTGGCCGCGGATGAAGATTCTACCGTCGGCCAGCGCGTGGCTCATCAGGATCGGGTAGTACGAGCTGGTCGTACGATGCCGGGCCCGCCACAGCGCCTCGCGGTGTTGCATGGCCGAGGGTTTGGAGACGTCGAACCACCAGAGATCCGTGCGGCTGTGCGAGGCGTCCGGCTGGACGGCCAATCGATGGTCCATCCAGAAGACGTACCCCGATGAACCCACAGACGTCGCCACGTCCTGAACGATCTTTCCGTTGGCGAGATCCACCGCGTAGACCCGGTTGGCCTTGCTGAGACGCACGAAGGCGTGTCCGTCGGCCACCGCCGCCGGGGCCTTGTAGGCGTTGTAGATTCTCGTCTCAGCCGGGATCATCCACAGCCGCTGCGCCCCGGTCAGCGAAAGTCGATAGGCCGCCAGTTGCATGGGCTTGCGCTTTCCGTAGGCAGCCCCGTTGCATACCAGGATGTCACCGTGGAGCGACATGGAATAGCGGTTGTCGCCGCTGTCGGTCTGCTGCCAGAGGATCTTGCCCGTTTTGGCTTCGATGCAGGTGAGCTTGCCGCTCTTGGTCCCGCAGATGAGATACTCCTTGCCGCCGTGCTGCCAGCGGACAGGAATCGCCGCGCTGGAACCGGCATGTTCGATCTTCCATCGCTGTCGACCCGTTTCCATGTCCAGGGCGACCACGTGGTTGCCGGACGCGACAACGACGTCGGCTGCGATGATGCGCAGCGCCCCGCCCCCCTGCGGAGAGGACCAGGCGTGCTTGCCCGTCTCGGCGTCCAGGCAGTATGTCTTTCCGCTGGTGCCATGGACCACGACCTTCCCGTCGCGGACGGCGAGATTGGACGTATAGGCGCCTTTCGCCTTGCCCGTACCGCGATGGCCGAAGTATCGTCCCTGGTTGGGGAAGGTAGTCTTCCAGAGCGTCTTGCCGGTGGCGGCGTCCATGCAGACCACGACGTCGTCGGCCTTGGTCAGCCACATCTTGCGGAGGACGTGTTGCTTCTTCCGGGCCATCTGCTTGACGTAACCGCCCACCTCGCCGCCGGATGGCTGGAAGTAGTAGAGATAAACCTTCCCGTCGTTCAGCACCGGGCTGCACCCGCCACCGCTGCTGCCGCCGCGCTGGATGAACCGCACGAGGTTGCCCTCGCCATAGCGCGTGGTCTGGCAGCGGGCCGGGGGGATGTCCTCGCCGATCCAGACCAGGCGGGCGTCGTCCAGGCTGTCAACGAGCTGTCGGCCCGACGGTTTGGCCGCGAAACTGCTGTTCGGGCCGTTCCAGAAAGGCCAGTCGTGGCCTTTGCGGATGGCGTGGGCGGTGCGCAGCTCTTTCCGGTCCACCACCTCGCCGCGGAGTTTCCCGCCGGATTCCACATACTGGCCGAACCGGCAGGTGTAGGTTCCCGCCTGTTTGCCGTCCTTGTCCTTCATGGACAGTTCGTAGGCGACGGTGACGGCCTCGGTTTTGGAGGTCATGTACGAGTTCTCGCTGAAGTACACGACAAAGCCGTCACCCTTATCGAGTGGCTTGACCTTGAACCAGTCCGGGAAAGTCGGGTGGAAGGCAACCCCCGAGGCGAACTTCTCGCCGTCGTAAACCATGTGCACCTGCAGGTCGCGATTGGCTTCAATGCCCCGGGGCAGTTCGATCACCCGGACCCGCCGTCCGTCTTTGTCGGCCGATCCGCCCGTTGCCGTGCCGGCCAACCCCACCTTGCGGGCGAGCAGTTTGCCGTTCATGTAGACGTCCGTCGATCCTCTCAGGACGTTGTGCTGGATCTGGGCGTCGAACACGAAGCGGTAGACGCCGGCCTCGACGCCCGCGGTGTGGGGAGTGGCGACTTTGAATGTAACGGCCCCCGTCAACTTCTCGCCGTCGAACGCCAGGTCCTGCTTCTGCAGCGTCGCATTCCAGCCGGAGCGGTTGGTCGGGGCCACGTTGACACTGGTGGCCTTTCCGTCGGCGACGTCTACCTGCAACGTCACGTAGCGTTGCCAGCTGGCAACGCCCTTGAGGGCATGGCGCGTCCAGATGGTCATGGAGGCCTTCTTCTTGTCGGCCGGTCGTTCCCAGCGGGCGGTCGCTTTGCTCCTCAGCTTCTGGCCGTAGTGGAACAGCGAGAATTCCCCGGGCTCCAGCACGTAGGAGTCGGTCTCGTAGACCAATGATCCGGTCAGCACCGAGTGGCGGCCTTTGTAGTTTCCCAGGACGTCGCTTCCGGTCAGCCTGGCGTCGAAATCAACTTCCAGGCGGTGTGTCTGATGCTCTCCGTCCAGGTTCACCCAGCAGACGAGCGAGCCTCCCAGCTTCCCGTCGGCGAGGGTGAGCTTCGAGGTGTCCACGGCGTCGATCACCTGCGTCGAGCCCGAGGCGAACCCCCACGCCTGGCGGGGTTTGCCATCCTGCCAGCCCAGGTGGAACGTGATGTCGCGGCCGAAGAGCACCTTGGGCAGCGTCACCTCCATCCGCGTGGATTCGCCGGGCGTCTCGACGCGAACGTCGGGCGACGACTGGGCATGGAGGACCTCGCCGGCGGCAAATGGCAGGGATACGACGACCAACAGAAGAACCTGCAATGGAAGGCTGCGCATGTCTCTCTCCTTGTCTCTGTGGCGCCGGCGCGCGTCGATATCGACACTGCCAACGCCGAGTCTTACTCGATGTGACTGATCATGAGCCTGGGACGGCCCCGGTCGGTTCAGTGCATCGCGCCGGGTGGGCGGGGTCGCGAAAGACCCAGCCGCCCACCGGCGATGAAGCAGTCTGCCTTGTCGCTTTGCGGGCGCTTCTATTGAGCGGCTTTGGCCCGCAGATCCCAGCAATAGACCCCGTCCCGCTGGCGGACGTACATTCGGCCGTTGATCAGCGGGTAGGTGATCGGATGGTGATAGCTGGTCGTATGGCCGCCGACGGGCGGAACCCACATACGCTCGGAATCCATGACCGTCACCTGGCCCTCGGGGCTGACCCGATAGGTGGCGAACTCAATATTCGAGTGCGTGCCGTCCCGGCGGACATAGACCACGTCTTCCACCGCCTGCATGTACCCGCCGTTACCGGGCTGAACGCCTTTGGTCTGGCTGACGATCTTGCCGGTTTCCAGGTCCACGACCTCCAGGCCGCCGGTGAACAAATACTTGCCGTGGACGATGGGCTTGGTATGCGAACCCTCGCGGCCGGTCATGGGGATCTTCCAAAGCCGCTTGGGGCCCTCAAGGGTCAGCCTGAAGCCGGCGACGGAGTGCTCCATGGCGTCCCGCCTTCCACTTCGACCCTTGGCCTTGGCGTCGGTCTCGGCCAGTTGCAGAACCATGTAGTCGCCATACGTGGTAATCCCGCCGGGTCCCAAGCCTCGGCCTCGCGAGTTCAGGGCCGAGAGGTCACCGGCAAGGTCGGCCTTCCACACCTGCTCACCGGTTTTGGCATTCAGGCAGACCAGGTCCTCAGGCTTTGGACTCCAGACGAGCGATCCCCCCGTGCCGCTGACCAGGTAGTCGGTTCCCTTGTGACGCCAGACCGCCAACGTCGCGTGGGCGAACGGCAAGGAGGATTTCCACAGACGCTTGCCCGTGGCCGGGTCGAAGCCGCACCATGTCTTGCCCTGCGGAGCGACGACCACCCCGGGCAGCGCCACCACCGTGGCGCTCCAATGCTTGCTGCGACCGGCCCCGGCGAGGCGGACCTCCCACAGCGGCTTGCCGGTTTTGGCGTCGAAGGCATACAACCAGCCGGACATGCCGATGGCGAACACCCGCCCCTCGGCGACGGCTGGGCTTATGTTAAACGGGCCTTCCTTGTGGTGCTGGTGGTTGATGCCGCGCCCGGCCATCACCGCCTTCCAGAGCATCTTGCCGGTGGCCGCGTCGACGGCAAGGACGGTATCGTCCGCCGCCTGGAACAACTTCTCCTTGTCGCGGAGAGGCAGCTTCTCGGGTGAGTCGACGCCGGCCTCCTTCGCCATTGCCGCGGCCTTCTTCTCGTCCATGCCCCGCGCCGGGGAGGGCACGTAGTAAGACAGAAAGACCCTGCCGTCAGCGGCCACGGGGGAGGAGGCGCCCGAACAGGTGCGTATGGTATTGGCGTCTCGCCACGTCTGCATTTTCCGCGAGATGCCGCCAAGCCCCTGACCGACATCGGTGGCTTCGGATCGCCATCGCAACCGGGCCTTGTGGAACGAATCGACGATCTCCACGCCGGTCGACTCAGCGGCGACGCCCCCGGCGGGCGGGCCAAGGAACATCGGCCACGACTTGTCGTCGGGCACCGCGTTCTGCTTGGCCATCTCTGTTTCGGGGACGATCGTTCCGGTCACCGAGCCTTCGTGCCCGTCGATGGTCGCTGTGCCCTTGATCTCGCCATCGGTCACCGTCGCGTCGACCGTCACCTTGCCGAGGGCAAAGCTCCCGCGTCGGCCTTCGGTGCGGGTGAAGGTCCCGGTGAGTTTGCCGCTTTCCAGCGTCAACTCGCCGCACGGCTCTCGCAGCCGGTGGTCGTGGGCAATGGTCAGCCGACCGTCGCGCAGGCCGCCGACGTACTGCCACCTTCGCAGCGACTCCGGGGCCTTGGGCATGTCGAACCGAAGGGTGACCACCGCGTACTGACCGGTGGGCGTAATGACCTTGACGTCTTCGATCGGTCGGGGACCGGCTTGCTGAGCGGAGGCCTGCCCTGCGATCATCGTGCCGAGGCAAATGGCCAGAGAAATGCAGAAAATACGCATCGTCATGCTCCTTCTTGATATGGGTTCAAAAGCTCGTCTTCGCGTTTGTCGTGTTGGCTTGCCGGCTGTTCCTTACTTTCGCTCTTCCGGAGACGCGATGGCGGCCGCTATTGATCGGCCGACGATGCCTTCGCCCGCAGGTCGTAGCAGAAGATGCCTCGCGAGCCTCGGATGATCATTCTACCGTCGCCTATCGCGTGGCTGATGGTGAGTGGCCAATAGCCGCTGGTGGGCGTGTGCAGCGTCGGCCAGACGTCGCCCACCTGGCGAAGGTCGTCCAGCCGGAACGAGTACATATACAGGGGCGTCCTGCTGTGCGAAACGTCGCGCTGGAGAATCAGCCGGTCGCCCACGCGGTAGAGAAAGCCCCGTGCCTTGGGGAACTGCATTTCCTTGACGATCTCGCCACTGTCGATTTTCACGATCACAGCCTTGCCGCTCTTGTCGTTGTACCGAAGCAGCAGGAGCCCGTCATTGGCGATCAGCGGGCGATTCTGTGCACCGTACACATGTTTCTCGGGCAGTTCCCATATCTTCTCTGCCCCCTCGGGGGATAGGCGGAACGCACCGACCTGGCCCGGCGCCTTGCGTTCGGTCTGGACATTCGCGAAGAGGACATCGCCATCGATGTACAGGGAATCGTCATTCTTGCCAAGACCCTCTTCGATGCGCCACAGCTCTTTGCCCGTCTTCGGTTCGAAGCAGATCGCGCCGCCCTTGTTCTCGCGCCAATGGCCCCGATTGTATCCGGCGATGGCGTAGTCCTTGCCCTTGTGGCGCCACCGCAGCGGGGCGCGAACGCCGGAATTGCGGTGTTCCTTGCGCCACAGTTCCTTTCCTGTGGTGGCGTCATAGCCGATCAGATCTCGCCCGGAGGGCAGCAGCACGCCGTCGATGACCGTTCGCACCGCGGCCATCGGCCTCTTCTTCGCCCAGTGCAGCTTACCGGTCTCCGCGTCGAAGCAGTGGGTCACATCAGAGGTCGTGGTGACGTAGAGGCGCCCTTCGGCGACGGCCGGTTGGGGTGCGTACCAGCCCTTGGTGGAGCCCATGCGCCCCGACATCGCCGGGTAGTATCGCCCACCGGGGATCTCCGCTTTCCAGAGGGTTCGGCCGGTTGCCGCGTCCAGGCAGAGGACGACGTCCACGGCGTTGGTCTTCCACATGTCCAGGATCGTGCGGCGGTCCTCGGTGGTCTGTCCAGCGACGGTTCCCTCACTGAAGGCGTCTTCGGCCGGCTTGTAGTACTGGAAGTAGACCCGCCCGTCGGCGAGCACGGGGCTGGCGCCTCCGCCGGCGAGCCCGCGCTCCAGGTAGCGGACCACGTTGCCCTCACGATACCGCGTGACCTGCGACCGGGCGGCCGGGGTCTTCTCGCTCTTCCACACCAGCCGGGCGCGTTGCATGCCGTCGACCAGTTCGCCCTCAAACGGGGCGGCCGACCAGTCGTCGTTCGGGCCGCGAAGGTCCGGCCAATCCTGCCCCTTGGCGAAGGTCTGCCCCTCGGCGGCGGCCTTGGCCCCGCGGGCCGTGCCGGTAAGCGTGCCTTCGGCGGGTATCTTCTTCTTGAAGCTCCAGCGGACCTCATCGGGGCCGACGGCCGACTTGTCGCTGAGGTACTCGATGTCGTCCTTTCCGAGCTCGCGAACCGCTGTCCAACCCTTGTAGCTGCCGCGAACGGCGCCGCCGTCGACGGTGGCGTCGAGATTGATCTCGGCGGCCCGACCGGTCTCGGATCCGTCGCGGAGGTCGGCAATCTCCACCTTGCCCTTGAGCGTGCCATCCTTCAGAACCAGGGCCGTCGCGTCCACCGCGTCGGAGATGACCTTGATGCCATCCACCGTCGCCCACGCCTGAAGAACGCCGCCCTCGCCGTGACTCCCGAGGTGGAGAGTCACGCCCTTGCCGTCCGGAAGGGCCTTGGACAGGGCGATATCCAGCCGAACATAGTCGCTGAACCGCTCGACGGCCGGGTCGGCCGCTTTTGACGGTTGGTCGACCTGGTCCGCCTGCGCCACGGCAAGCAACCCCAGAACTCCCACTGTCACCGCTGTCATTCGCATTCTCATCATCTGCATGGCTGGTCTCCCGTTGGGCGAAGCAATTGTCTTTGGAATCCTATCCAATCATCTCATTGAACTTTGCCAGCTACGGCATGTGCCACCCAAGATATGTGATATTCCGTCGAAATCGTGATATACTATCGCCATGCATGCACCTGACGATGGCGACAAAGACGCCAGGACCGCTCCGCTGGCGGTTCTCGGGGCCTACGGACCGGCCGTCCTTCGCTGCGGATATCTCCAGACCAAGGAGGCCGACGAACTGGTCATCTCCCGCCCGAACTCCTACCGGATGATCGGCGTTCGGGACGGGACGGCCGTCCTGACCCAGGGCGACGGTGCACCTGAGACCTGCACTCCCGCCAGTGTGGTGCTGCTCCAGCCCGGCGGGCAATATCGCCTGGATCTCAGCCCGGGTGCCCACCTGATCCGCCTGACATTCGACGTGGTTCATCAACCCCGTGAGGGGCACCCCGGCGACATGACCCACGTTCGGCCGGCGCGACGCCAACCCTCACCGGTGGAGGTCTGGGGCGTCGACCTGCCGACGAGGATCCCGCGGGCCCTGGCGTCTCAGTGCATGATGGTCATGGAACTTATCCGCAACGAACACTGGCAGCGCCCGGCCGTGTACGCCCGCGCCTGTGGGCGCCTTGGATTGCTTCTGGGCGAACTGGCGAGTGAGCTGTCCACCGTGCATCCGACGTCGGGGTGGGCAAAAGGGTATTGGGCAAGCCGCGTCGAACGGCTTTTGAGGGATCGCCAATCGATGCTGCCGACCATCGCCCGGATTGCCGCGGCGATGGGCGTCTCTCGTGAGCACCTCTCGCGGAGCTATCGACAGGAGACCGGGATCACCCTCTCCGGCAGGCTCAAGGAGGAACGCTGGCGCCGCGCCGCCGACATGCTGGCGAATACCCACGCGCCGATCAACGTGATCGCAAGACGAGTCGGGTATCGTCGGGCTGAATCGTTCGCCCAGGCATTCCGCCAGGCCCGGGGAATGACACCCACCGCCTTCCGCCGTCGTGCCGATTCGGGCATGTAGAGCGATGGCCGTCGGGTTTTCCCGGCGGGCACTGGAACAGCGGCTCAAGTCGATCATCGGCAGGTTGCCCTCGGTCGTCTCGATGGCATCCAGATCGGCTGCGTGGAGCACGACACTGCGCATGACGCGGTAGTTTCGCCAGCCGTAGGGTCCGCACCTGCTTGCGGGCGACTCCTGGCACACACAGCTGCTCGGGCGGCAAGGGGTCACCTCGCCTGCAACCGAAGGTTCGCCAGCCCTTCGGCTGATCTTTCAGCGGAGCATGGTTCCGAACACGAACGGATATCTCAGCATTGAGGACTTCGGGGCCGTCGGCGTCGGACCAGTGTCAGCGCCCCTATCCCGAGCAATGCAATGGATGCAGGCTCGGGGATGAAATCCTGCATGTACCGGTCGTGATTGCCGTAGTAGGCAAAGCCGTTCTGGTCGCCAGGTTCGCTAACGTCGGCGACGAGCCAGTTGGAGCCGACCAGCGTCAGGCTCCCATCGTTGTTCAGGTCAACAAACATCGGGCCGCCTGAGTCGCCCGGTTGGAGCAACGCTTCATAGGCGACATCGTCCGGCTCAAGGTCATTCTTGGCGGTCATTGCGTCATCTGTTGTCCCCGCAGCACTCGTGTCATTCAGCCAGCCGTCAAGAACATTTCGCCCCACGGCCATGTCCTGGTCCCCGGAGAACGTCCCTGATTTGCCGAACAGAAATGAATTCTTGCCGTTGTAGACGGATGTTGTGAACTCGGTCGCATCATTGATGTCCTCGGTGGCAAATGTGTAGACCGCATACTCAGAAGGCAAAGGGCTGTCGAGGACCCCCATCCAGATATCGGAAGAGTCGATGCGCTGCCCGCTGACGACGGTCCGCGTCGCCGAAGCACCCCCAGGATCGTTGGTCTGATAGAACGTCACCGTCTCCGACCCGCTCGTGCTGGGATGAAAATGGTTTGAGCTTACGACGACGTCGTCGGCAACCAGAGTTGCCCATCGCCCGTCGCTGCTGAGCCCCACACCCGACAGATCGTAGCCATCCATGACGAAGGACGAGTTGTTGGCGAAGCGGTCATTTTCTGCGGAAACGAAGTCATCGATTTCGATGCCATAGGCAGTGGATCCAGGGAAAACCAGCGCCGCAACGAAGGAAATGGATAGAAGCCTATGCATCGTTCACCTCTGTGACAGTTTGAGGGCTATTGAATCCGGCCCGAAACGCGACTTGTGCGGCTGTGTTTCCTCGCTCCATCGCGAGTATGCACATAAGTGTATCTGGGCAGATGGGTCTTTCCTTGAGATTCGTGTTTTTTGTGCTGTTTTGCTGACCGACAGCAGAAATCGACGGGGAACAGAGGGGTCAGGTGCATCTGAAATTGCTGAGCGTGCCATGTCTGCTCTTGCAGGCATGATCCGGCGGGTGGCCAGGTTGAGGTGTGAACGGCTCCGTAGCCCTGTGAGCGAAGTATTTGCAGGGCTGGCGGTCTGCCGGGCGCGCTTCGCCTGCCCCGCCTGTCGCCGAGCCCTTCGACAAGCTTCAGATGGGGCTTCAAGAGGACACGACGAAGCGCGATTTCACGGACACGCCCGCAAGCAGGTTGCGGGGCCTGCCATCTTGTACCGGCTTGGTCCTTCTTTCCTTGTGTGGGTTAACCGGTCAACGAACACAGTGTACGCAGCACCAAGGCGATGGTCAGTTGCCCCTGGTCGTCTCGATGGCGTCCAGGTCGGCTGCGTGGAGCACGACGTTGCGCATGAGGCGGTAGGCGTCGTCCGGCTCGATGCCTTCGAACTTCTGGAAGGGGTAGCCCACAAGCCCGGCGGTGAGGTCCACGTCGCTCAGCAGGATCCGCGGCTTGCCGTTGGCGTACAGGGCTCGAAGTCTCGGCCGACCCGATCGACCCACACCCCGTGCCCCCTCGCGGTAGGCCACCTTCTCGATGGTGGCGTTCTTCCGTCCGAGGATCGGCCCGGTGCTCAGCGCGTTCATCCAGGTTCCGTCCAGCAGAGGGTCCAGCTCCTTGCGGGCAGAGGTGGCGAAGGCTTCGTTGCCGCCGGCAGCGTCCACGATCAGCGTCCCGCCATCGGCGACGAATGCCTTCAGGGCCGACTTTTGGGCGTCGGTGAGTTTGAGGGTTCCCATGCCCGTGATGGCGGCCAGCTTGGCCTCGTGCTTGCCGAGGTCCGTGATGTCGATCGGTTCGGTGACCTTGAGCTTGACGTGCTGGCGGTTGCCGAGCATCAGGGCGAACCGCTTCCAGGCGAGCGGTTCGGGGTTGTAGCGGGCGTTGTGCTTCAGCCGAACGACATTGACCGTCGCTCGCGGCTTGTAGCGGGTCTCTTTCGGCCAGGGGCTCACGCCGCGCGCCCGGAACTCGCGTTTGGCCGGCGTGACGTAAAGCGTGATGTTCGCCATCGCCTCGAAGGCGGGGCTTTTGCTGCGGTGGAGCTGCCAGTCCTTGGGCAGGTCCTCGTCGGTGTGAATCACCAGGGGACGGATCCCATTGCTGAGCTCGAAGAGCTTCGGTCGGCCTCGAAGGTCATAGTGGGACGAGTACACCGGGTGCTTCGGCCCACAGGGGGTGAGTTCGTAGTCCGGGAACATCTTCGCGTAGACCTTGCGAATACCCGTTTTGAACCCGCCGCCGTGACATTCGGTGGCGCTGAAGATTGTCCCGCCCTGGTGGACGAACGTGCGCAGCTTCTCGATCTGCTCGTCGGTGAACTGCGGGGCCCGCGATCCGGAGATGTAGAGAATCGGCGCGTCGTGCCACTCGCTGACCGGGATGGTCACGGGAATCGTCTGCCAGGTCCACTGGGCCTCGAACTTCTCGCGAAGCCAACGGGTGACGGTGGCGGCGTCGCGGGGACGATTGTTCCAGTCGCCATCGAACTGCAGCTTGTTGAGCAGCACGGGCCTGCGCCCCCGCACCAGAAACAGCAGGGCGTAGGACGTTCGGCCGGTGGCGCCGCCGTCGTGGTTGCCGCCGCTCTTGAAGGACCCGTCCCGCTCCTGGCGCCGCAGCAGTTCGGCAGCCCCGAGCTTGTACCAGTCCTTCTCGCCGAAGTACTTGTGCCCGCTGGCCAGGGCGACGCGCTCCAGTCCGTACAGGGTGTAGTAGAACCACTTGTCCTGCTTGAGCATCTTGGCGAAGTTGTCGTTGACCCAGTCGAGTCCGTTGCTGATGGGCTTGATCTCGGCGTTGCCCTTGCAGGCGATGTACCGCTGGGTGTAGAGCTCGTCGGTGCAGACGTACAGGCTCGCCACGCCCGCCAGTGTCATGGCCATGTAGGACTTCTGCCGGAGCTTGGGGGCGTAGCCCCACCCGCCGTCAGGCCGTTGGGTGTTCAGCCAGTATTTCAGCATGAGTTGCCAGTACTGGCGGGGCACTTCCGCGCCGGCCCGTCGCGAACCCGCCCACACGCCCAGCAGGGCGTACTGCGCGTTGGAGGCATCGGGCCCGCCGGCGAACCCTGCCATTTCCTTGTCGGTGGCCGGGCGACCCCTGCACCAGTAGGAATAGCCGCCGGTGGGCCTGTGGAACGAGCGGTAGATGGTATTGACGTCTTTGCGGCAGGGCGCCCGGAATCGCTCGTTCGACCGGGCCGCCGAGGCAAGCGCGAGCGACCGGAAGGCGTAGCAGTAGGTGTTTTCCGTCTCGGTCTTCGCCAGGAAGGCCAGCGCCTTCTTCATCTTGTCGTTGTTGATCGGGCTCAGGCCGCTTTCCAGCAACGCATAGGTCACGATCGCCGAGGGGGCGACCGGATAAGCGTAGTTGTTCGTCTTCCTTTTCTCCCACGATCCGTCATCGCGCTGGGCATTGAGCAGGAACTGCTGGGCCTTCTTGATGGCGGCTTCGACGGCTTCGTCGGAGAACCCCTCGCTGCCGTCGGTGGAGGAGGGAGCGTGCACGTCGCCGGCTCGCGCGAGACGACCCGGCCCGGCCAGGGCGGTGGAGCCGGTCAGCAGACAGCCGGCAATCAGGCAGACCAAAACGAGACAAAGGACGGACGAGTGACAATCGAGCAAACGGGTCATGTGCTGGATTCCCGGGCTGAACCGCGATGGCGTGCCGGACGACAATGATTCACCGACACCGTCGCCCGCACCGCGTGCAGGCGATGAAGCCATTGTACCCAAAGCGCGGGAAGTGAGAAAGGGCAATGCGCCCATGTTTCGCCCGTTGGCGTTCCCGAGTTCCTCCGGTCGGCCGACGGTCTACAGCAGGGCGGTGGAGAAGTAGCGTTCGGCGCGGTCGGGCAGGAGGGTGG
>CAZFPT010000056.1:13609-18000 GCA_964521005.1 uncultured Planctomycetaceae bacterium
GTCTACAGCAGGGCGGTGGAGAAGTAGCGTTCGGCGCGGTCGGGCAGGAGGGTGGCGATGTTGCCCCGGTGGGTTTCGGCGAGTTTCCGGGCCGCCCAGACGTTCGCCCCGGAGGAGATGCCCACCAACAGCCCCCGGTCGCGCCCCAGGCGGCGCGTGGTTTCGATGGCATCGTCGTCGGTCACCTCGATCACCTCATCGACCAGGGAGACGTCCAGCACGCCGGGGACGAACCCGTCGCCGATGCCCTGGATCTGGTGCAGGCCGGGCTCGTGACCCAGCAAAGCCGAGACGTTCTTCGGCTCGACGGCGACGATGGAGACCTCGGGTCTGTGCTCGCGCAGGAACCGCCCCACGCCCTGCAGCGTACCGCCGGAGCCTACCCCCGCGACGAACACGTCCACGTCCCCGGTCATCTGTCGCCACAGCTCCGGGCCGGTCTGCTCGTAGTGGACGCGCGGATTCTCGGGATTCTCGAACTGGTTGGGCACCCAGACGCGCGGATCCTCCTCGGCCATCCGCTCAGCCGCCCGGACGGCCCCCTCGATGCTCTCGTCGGCCGGCGTGAGAACCAGCTCAGCCCCCAGCGCCCGGATGAGCTTTTTGCGTTCCTCGGACATGTTCTCGGGCATGGCGATGCGAACCGTCAGGCCCATCATCCGCCCGACCAGTGCCAGCCCGATGCCCGTGTTCCCGCTGGTGGGCTCGACGATGATGGTCTCGTCGCTGAGCTTGCCGTCGCGCCGGGCGCCTTCGATCATCGCGCGGGCTACGCGATCTTTCACGCTGCCGCCGGGGTTGAGAAACTCCGCCTTGGCGAAGATCCGCTCCTCGCCCAGCCGCAGCAGGGGGGTATTGCCGATCAGGTCCAGGATGTTGTCGGTCAGCATGGATGGTTCTCTCGGGAGCTTGCCTCAGTGTTGCCCGTTGTCGGATGTGTGCCGGTGGGCCGATCAGCCTTTCTTGGTGAACAGGAAGGGCAGCCCCTTGGCCAGTTGGATCGCTCGTTTGACGCCGCCTCGGCTGAAGGTCTGGCGGGCGTATCGCCACATGATCGGAAGGCGCAGGTAGAACCGTCGGTAGAGTTCGCGTTGCTTTTCGCGCAGGGCGTCGGCGGTCAGCCCTTCGGGGACGTACACCGGGTTCCAGCAGTTGAACTCGCGCCAGTGCCCGTCGCGGAATTCGCCCGTCCGGGCGGCGGTGGCGTATTGCTCGGCCCCGGGGAGGGGGGAGTTCAGCGTCGAGACGATGTCCGACAGCGGCAGCCGTAATGCCAGTTCGATCGTCGCTTCGAGCGTTTCGTGCGTCTCGCCGGGGTGACCCATGATGAAGAACCCCTTCGTGCGAATGCCCAGCCGTCGGCAGATTCCCAGCACGTGCTCGACCTGTTCGAGGTCGATGTTCTTCTTGATGCGTTTGAGGATCTCCGGGCTGCCCGACTCGATCCCGAACGAGATATGCCAGCACCCCCGGTCGCGCATGAACCTCAGCAGGTCCTCGTCCACGGTGTTCACGCGACTCATGCAGGTCCAGTCGATGGAGATGTCCGCCTCCTCCAGCAGGCCGAACAGCTCGTAGATGCGTTGCGGGTTGATGGTGAACGTGTCGTCCACGAATGCGATCTCCCGGACGCCGAACTGCTTGCGGAGGTGGATGATTTCGTCGGCGATATTCCGCGCCGATCGCTGGCGGAGCGTCCGTCCGAAGGTGCTCCGGTCGCAGAAGGTGCAGGCGTTCGGGCAGCCTCGGGAGGTAATCACGCTCATCACCGGCAGCGTCTGGTAATTGCAGGGCGGCGGGGTGTAGGGCGCCAGGTCGGGCAGGAGGTCGTAGGCGGGCCAGGGCAGGGCGTCCAGGTCGTCGATCCGCTCTCGGGGCGGGTTCACCACGGCCTTGCCGTCACTGTCGCGAAAGCCCAGCCCGAGCACGTCAGCCGGGTCGCGTCGCCCGTCGAGTACGTCCAGCAGTTCGATCAGTGTGTGCTCGCCTTCGCCGCGGACGACGTAATCGATCGGGGCCTCGTTCAGCAGCGACTCGGGCAACGCCGAGGCGTGCGGGCCTCCGATGACGATCGGGATATCCGCCCGGGCCGACCGGATGGCCTGGGCCACGGCGATCGCGCGTCCGACCGCCACCGTCGTCGCCGAGATGCCCACCAGGTCGGGCGTGTCGGCTGCGACGCGGGCGGCGATTTCGTCGGCCGTCGCGCCGGTCGCTTCGCCGTCGATGACGTCCACGCCGCAGGCACGCTGCCTCAGATACGCCGCCAGCGACAGCACACCCAGGGGCGGCTGCGATCCGCCCGCTTCGCCGATGCTCGAAGAGTACCGCTCCGCCTTGGTGATCGGCGGGCAGATCAGCAACACCTGTTTCGGTTTCGCGTCGCTCTCCGTCGGGCTCGTTGGTTCCATCATCCCATCCCTTCCGCGCGGGGGCCTCTACGATCGGCCAACGTCGGGGTCATTTCTTCTCGTCGTATTTCCAGCTGGCCCAGTATCGGCTGGTCCAGGTTCTCTCGCCCAGTTTGCTGACGCTGTTGCCGCAACTGACGGTGCCCATCACCGGGCCGGCCACCGTGATGGTGTATCGGCCGGGCTTGGCCGAGGTCCCGGGCTGGATCCTGGCGACCATTGTCGCCGTCAGTGTTTCGTTTTCCACCTTGAATGTTCCGCTCTCGATGGTGCCCTTCAGGGCCTTGTCGTGGTTGTTCCACACGCGGCCGCCGGTGATCTTGCCGTCTTCGAGATCGAAGGTAAAGAACGCCCGGTATCCGCTCGGGCTGCCGTTCCACAGCCCGCCCTCGGGTTTGATCGTCGCGCGGGTGACCTCGCCGACCTTCGGCTTGTTCCGCGCAACACCGATGATTCGGCCTTTCACATCCCGCCCGGCGAACTGGCCCACGAACGTTCCGCTGACCTCCGCGTCGGTCAACTCGGCGGTGATCCGGTACGAGGCAGCCTGCTTCTTGCGGTCCTTCGGGATCCACGCGTCCGGGAAGATCGTCACGTCAAACTCGCCGGCCAGTCGCCCGTCTTTGAGCGTGAGATCCGAGGTGTCCACCTCGTGGGTGGCGTTGTTGTAGTTGGGCGTCACGGCGAAGGCGTTGCTCACCTTGCCGTCGGCGGTGGAGACGTATACATTCATCGGCCGACCCGCCGAAACGCCGTGGGTCATGGTGAGTTTCCAGATCGCCTCGCCGGGCTCGGGGGCGTCGCCGGTGTCCATCTGTCCGCGGATGCTGCCGTCGACCCATGGCCCGTCATCGAGCTTCGTGCGGACCGTTCCGCCGACGACCTGGCCGATCACGAGGCAGTCGAACTCGACCACCACGGGGGTTGCCTTCTCCTTGCCGCCGCCCTGCACCGCGCCCTCGATGCGCCCGGTGAGCCGACTCCGCTCGAAGCGGGCACTTGCCCCGGTGGCGATCACATCCGGTCCGATGTCCGTGATGCTCCCGTGCGGGATCAGTTTGACGCCGAAGGTCTTGCCGTCGCGCCAGCCCATCTCGATGCCCACCCGGCGCAGGCCCTTCCTGCCTTTCGGTGCGCGGGCTTTGAGTTCGAATCGGGCTCGCTGGGGGCGGGACGCCTGCTCGGAGACGACGCCGGCGACCTTGCCCTTGACCGCCTCCCTGTCGCAGGTGCCCTGGAAGGTTCCGTCGACCTGACCGTCCCGCCAGATGGCCGAGAGCTCGAAGACGCATCTCAGCGATCGGCCGCCCTTGGGCACCCAGCCGTCGGAGGGAACCGTCACCGTGATTTCACCTGCGATCCCCTTGGGCGTGACCTTCAGCTTCGAGCCATCCACGGGGTAGGACATCGTGTTGAAGGTTCGTCCCTCGGCCAGCGCTGCCGACACCTTTCCGCCGGCCAACACCATGTGGACCTCCATCGGCCGATCGCCCGGCAGGGCGGAGGGCAGCGTCAGGTGGGCCACGCGCGTCGCCGCCAGGGCCTCGCTTGCCAGGCAACTCAACGCCACCACCCCCGCCAGGACCAGCCAACCCGCATCCGCGTGCGTGCGTTTCATGATGTCAGTCTCCCGTTCAGGACAGATTTGCCGAAGGCGTCATCCTACCGCGATCGTAGGTAAAACCCAATGCTTCAGCCGGGGATGCGGTCAATCTTCGCCTCGCCTTTTCCGCCCATGGTCCGATGGGTCAGCCGAAATGCGCTTGCCGATGTCCGCGTTTTTGCGCAGAGTGGGCAGGCAGCAATGGACTTCTGTACCCCAGCCCGAAGGACCACCCTCTGATGCCCGATGCAGTGATTACCGATTATGGCGCCGTCTCCGACGGCGAGACGCTCTGCACCACGGCCATCCAGGCCGCCATTGACGCCAAGAACGTCCGGCGACTGGAGCTGCGGAATGTCTCGGTCCGTTGGCCTGAG
>CAZFPT010000057.1:0-17356 GCA_964521005.1 uncultured Planctomycetaceae bacterium
GTGATTCCGCAAGGCGTCTGCTACGTCGTTGAGCGACAGGCTATGGGCCAACTGGCCGTAAAGCATCGCCACGACATGCGACCACGGTGAAATGCCCCGCGACTGACGGTCGATGCCATGCCGCCGGGCCAGAACCGCCACCACATGCGGCGGAATGAGATTGCAGATCTGTTCGAGTGTCGTATGATGTCGTGAAGCGGGAGCCATGGGGTGCTCTCCTTGTCAGAGGAAAACAACCAGAGTACCCCATCCCCGCTACCTATTACACCCCGCACACGCCATCCCTATGGGATGGCTGTGGTTCCAAATCACAAGTTCCAAGGAGTGATCGTCCCGCATCGACCCGCGATCGCGCCCGCAACAAGTTGCGAGCCCTACGGCCTGCCGTCGCATGGGCTTCCAGCCCATGTTCTGTTCTGTTTCGTCTTCAGTGATACGCCCGCAACAAGTTGCGAGCCCTACGGTCTTGCCGGGTATAAGAGTTTCCGCGCGTTAACCGGACGGATGACCGGCGAGGAAGCCCGGCGTGCCAACGCCGGGTTGGATGGCGGGACGGGGCACCGGCGTGCGACGTTGAAGCCCCATCTTGAGCGAAGCGAAAGGTGGGGGTAAGCAGCGATGAGCGAATCGCGACGCCGGCGATCGCGCCCGCAACAAGTTGCGAGCCCTACGGCCTGCCGTCGCATGGGCTTCCAGCCCATGTTCTGTTCTGTATTGTCTTCGCCTTCGGCGAACACGGCCTGGAAGGCCGTGCGACGTTGAAGCCCCATGGTGAGCTCCGCGAACCGTGGGGGTAGAGCGACGCGCGCTGCGGATCGGGGCGGATCTCACGTCGGTATTGGCGAGAGGCGGGCGCCTCGGTAGAATACGGACATGGCAAAGAAGGATTACTACGACGTGCTGGGCGTTTCGCGCTCGGCTTCGGACAGCGAAATCAAGTCGGCCTACCGCAAGCTGGCCAGGCAGTACCACCCGGACGTGAACAAAGAGGGTGGTTCCGAGCAGAAGTTCAAGGAAGCCACCGAGGCCTACGAGGTTCTCTCCGACCCGGAGAAGCGCAAGATGTACGACCAGTTCGGTCATGCCGGGCCGGGCGGAGGGTTCGGCGGGGCCGGTGCCCAGAGTACGGGCTGGTCCAACGGCGGGCAGACGGTGAACTTCGAGGACTTCTTCGGCGGGGCGGGTCCTCGCGGCGGAGGGGGCAGGGGCGGCGCGGGCAGCGGCTTTATGCGGATGAGTCTCGACGAGATCATGGACGCCCTGCGAGGCGGCGGCCGGGGCGGTACGCGAACGCGACGCCGACCCCGCGGCGCCGCTCGGGGGCAGGACGCTCAGCACGACCTGCAGCTGCACTTTGTCGAGGCGATCCACGGAACCACCAAGACGCTCAAGATCGCCCAGGGCCCGGGCGGATCGGAGGGCGCCGAGACGATCGACATCAAGATTCCCCCGGGCGTAAAGGACGGCCAGAAGATCCGTGTCAAGGGCAAAGGTCAGACCGGCCCCGGAGGCCAGGGCGACCTGTACATCGTCTGCCACGTTCGGGCGCACCCGTTCTTCCGGCGTGAGGGCAACGACATTCACGTGGACGTGCCCATCAGCGTCACCGAGTCGGTGCTGGGCGGGAAGGTGGACGTGCCTACGCTCGACGGGCTCACGACGGTTACCGTTCCGCCTGGTACTCCCAGCGGGCGGAAGCTTCGCCTGCGAGGCCAGGGCGTGGAAGGACGCGACGGCGACAGGGGCGATCAGTACGTCGCCATCAAGGTCGTCCCGCCCAGCGACATCAGCGACGAAGGCAAGGAACTCATCGAGAAGTTCAGCGAGGTCACCCAGCACGATCCCCGATCGGACGCCCCATGGAAAAGCGGCCAGTAATTCTCCCCGCATCCCGACGCATCGGCTATGCCATCACCACGCTGGTTCTGGTGGTGATCGGGGCGGCCTTGACGGGCGGCGTGTTCCTCGCCCAGAACTTCGCCGAGTCGGCCCCGCCGGACCAGCGTGCGGTTTACAGCCGACTGGCGTGGGCATCGCTGGCGGGGCTGGCGGTGGTGCTGGTGCTGCTGGTGTGGGTCATGATTCGCTGGTTGGCTGCCGGCCTGCAGCCGTCCGGCGGTTCGCGCGAGCCCGCCCCGCACGTGGACGTCTGGAAGCTCTCGGGCGAGCGGGTGGAGGTACGTGACGACGAAGATGAGGATGGCGGATCGACCGGCGACGAAGAAGCTAACGGGACGGGGCGATAAGCAGGACGGTGGGGCGGTCCGGGCTCAGCGTGGTGGTGAATCCGCCCGAGGCCGACAGCGTGGTTTCGTCGGCGAGCATGTGTTCCGGCGAGCGGTAAAGGGGAATGTACCGTCCTTCCTCTCGGCTGTAGGAGGTGGTGCGTCGCGCGGTGAGCACCAGGGCCCGCCCGCCGGGCTGGTTGGGCTCGCCCGAAGGCAGCGTTACCGGAAGCGTGCGTTCCAACACGATCGCCTCGCCGGCGAGGATCCAGCCCGCCACCGCCGTCGCCACCACGATCGCCACAGCCAGGCCGATCAATTGGCCTCGCGAGCGATGCATCCACGCCAGGGCGGACATCGCCAGGGTCGCCACAGCCGCCAGTCCGATGAGATTCATCCGCAGGCGATCATCCCAGCGGGGCAGGTCCGCCTGGAAGCGGCGGTACACCCCCGGCGAGACCAGGGCGGCCGGGTCCACGCGATCGATGGGCCAGCGGATGCGGGCTGCCGTTGTGGCGATGGGCGAGTCGCCCTTCCCCCGCAGGTGCACTTCCCAGGACTGCTCACCGGCGGCGGCGGGCAGGAAGACCTCGCGCCGACCGGCCGAGCCGGGGGCGATCGCGAGGGGGAACACGAACGTCGGTCCGCCGCGATCCCAGCGCAGGGCGACGGCTTCGATGGCGGCGTCGGTGGTGTTGTCGATCGTCAAGCTCGCCGGCTGAAGGCGGGTGGTGCGGGGGGCGTCTGCCTCCACCGGCGCGAGTTGGGCCCGGGGCGGCTGGGCCGCCTGCACCGACGCGCCCAGCAGCGCGAGAACTCCGCACACCACCAGCAACCCGCGGGGGAGGTTCATTGTTTCTCTGCCTCCATGGCCCGGGCGACCAGCCGCTTGGCCCGGAGCACCTCGGCGACCGACCACGCCTGGGCGATGCACCCTCGCGGCTGGTGGGGCGCGTCGCCGTCGAAGATCTCGCTGATGTGTCCGATGCCCGCCCGGTCGAGGTGCTCGTCGAACCCGCTCAGCCATGCCGACGCCTGGCGCAGGGCGGCTGCCTGGCCGCGATGGACCTTCAGGTACGCCTCGATGAACGGGCCGATCAGCCAGGCCCAGACGGTTCCCTGGTGGTAGGCGCGGTCGCGCGATTCCCACGAGTTTCCGTATCGTCCGCGGTAGCGCGGGTCCTTCTGGTGGAGGGTACGCAGACCCAACGGCGTCAGCAGGTGCGTGGTGACCGCGTCGACGACGGATTTCTGCTGGTCGTCGGTGAGGGGGCTGTGCGGGACGGCGACAGCGATGATCTGGTTGGGGCGGAGCGAACCGTCCGGCGTTCCGTGGGTGATGACGTCGTAAAGACACTTGTACTCGTCATGCCAGAATGCGTTGCGGAAGCTCTCAGCCACGATCCCGGCCCGTCGGGCGCAGGTCTCGGCGAGGTCCGGGTTGCCGCTGCGCTGGGCGACGGTTCGCAGCAGGCTGTGCCACATCGCGTTGACCTCCACGCATCTTCCGTGGCGCGGGGTGACGGCCTGGTCGCCGAGCTTGGCGTCCATCCAGGTGAGTTGGGTCTCGGGCGAGCCGCCGACGATCAGCCCGTCCTCGTCGGCGTGGATGCCGAACTCCGTTCCCTCGTGATAGGCCGAGACGATCGCGTGCAGCGCCGAGGCGAGCGTCGAGTCCCAGAAGTCCGTGTCGTCGGTGGCCTGCATGTATCGTTCTGCCGCCAGGGCGAACCACAGCGACGCGTCGATGCTGTTGTAGTGAGCGGTCGGGGCGTAATCGTCGAAGCGGTTGGGCACCATGCCCGCGTGGATGTGCGAGGCGAAGGTTCGCATGACGTTGCGGGCTTCGTCGAATCGGCCGGTCTCCAGCAGCAGTCCGGGCAGGGCGATAAACGCGTCGCGCCCCCAGTCGGCGAACCAGTGGAACCCGGCGAGAATGGTCTCGCTGGGTTCGCTTCCCGCCTCGGGGAAGGTTCGCTTGACGACGTAGCTGTCCGTGGCCGCCGCCAGGCGACGGGTGGTCTCGTCGGCGTCGCCCATGGCGTCGGCCAACTCCGTCAGACGCCTGGTGCGGCGTTCTTTCACGGTGTCGAACTTCAGGCTGGGGTTCTCCTCGATGCCCGCGGTGAGCTGCCAGACGTCCCCGTCGGCCATCTCCACGTGGAAGCATCCCGGGGTGTAGAGGTCCTCGTGGCCGTCCTGTCCGCGTCGGAGGTCGGCGCGGTAGCGGAAGCGTTTCCACCAGTCCGGCTGCACGCGGAAGACCGTCCCGCCGGCCAGGTAGACCGACGGGGTCTGCGGGTTTCGCGGGTCGGAGACGGCCACGCCGTAGTCGGTGTGCTGGAAGGTCAGGTCTCCGGGCTCTTCCATGGTGCGCAGGTGGTGGAAGTCCCGCAGGGCGACGAACGGGAAGGCGTAGAGCGTCCCGCTGGTTCCGCGGAGGGTGTAGCGAAGGGCGACGGTGTTCTGTGTGTCGTGCAGGATCAGCTCGCGTGTGAGCGTCCCGCCGCCGCCGACGTCGTAGACCATTGTGACCACGGCGTCCTGGCGGAATTCACGCAGATGCGCCACGCCGTTGGGAGCGAAGGTGCCCTCGAACTCGTTGGTGGACAGTTCCAGGCGATGCTCCTGGCGTTGGAACTGCTCCATGATGTTGGCCAGCGTGACGACCCGTCCGACCGGCGGATGGGTGCTCGCCACCAGCAGGCCGTGATAGCGGCGGGTGGGGCAGCCGATCACCGTGCTCGACGCGTACGCGCCGATGTCGTTGCTGATCAGCCACTCGCGCGACAGCATCGGCTCGGGCTCGGGCGTGTCGATGCGAATCACCGAGGTGGGCGTGGAGCGGTCGGGTTGGTCGTTCATTTGGCGTCCTGTCATTGAGTAGGGGCGTGCAACTGATTATATCCGCCCGTGATGGAATCGAAAGGGAGCAGTCCGACCTGTTGGCGGCAGATGGGGTGGAAAGTGGGTAGGTCGATTCCGCCCGCAACAAGTTGCGGGCCCTACGGCCTTTTCAAGGGTGCCCGGGTTTGTGCAGCGAGCCCAAGCGAGCTGAGCAACCCGGCGGTGTTGTACCCCGCTCCGGTCGTGTTACTCAGGAAGGGGCTTCAAGATGGCAAACCGACGCCACGCCGACAATCACGCCCGCAACAAGTTGCGGGCCCTACGGCGGTTGGCGGCGGCGACGTTCGATCGGGCGGGAGATCGGGTGGTGAGCAGGTCGGTCCCGGGCCGATAGGATCTTCAGGTCGGGCGCACGGCTGCGCCCGGCGCGACGGGGTGAAAGCCCCTTGACAAAGTCCGCCCGATGCGGGACCCTGAAGCCTTCCCAGCCGACGGTGGAGGCGTGTGCTTTCGCCGGTCGGCGGGTCGGAACGCATTGCGGCAGGGAGGTCGCGATGAGACACATGACACGCATAGCATGGCTGATGGTGGGCGCGGCGTTTCTGGCCGGCTGCATCCAGACGAATTCGTCCTCTTCGGGCAGGTCCGAAAACGGATCGAACTCCGGCGGGAAGTCCGGTTCGTCCGGCAGCGGGACGTTGTTCGCCAAGGCCCATCCGCCCATCGCGGACCTTCCGGTTCCGTTCGGGTTCGACCTGGACGAGGGACGGTCGCGACACTGGACGGTGGGCTCGATCCGCCTGGTCGACCACGTGTATGAAGGATCGGGCGAGAAATTTGACGTGGCGCGGTTCTACCGCACGCAGATGCCCATCAACCGGTGGGAGATGGTGCGGGATGTCTTCGCCCAGGGTGACATCATCCTGGACTTCGACAAGGGCAACGAACGCTGCCACGTGGTGATCACCGAGGAAGGCTGGGGCAACCGGCTGGAGATCAAGGTGCTGCTGAGCTCGTCGGGGAAGATCCCCTCAGCCGGCAGCGCGGGACGAGAGAATATAAGGTAGCAGACAGACCATTATGAAATCAGAACGACGTCACGAACTGCAGCAGAACGAACTGGATCATGAGCTCCACGAGATGGTCCGGTGGTTCCGCAGGAACGCCTCCCGCGTGATCTGGGTGGCCATCCTGGTGGTCGGCCTTGTCGTGGCCGGGTGGTACTGGCTTTACAACGCGCGCCAGGCGGACGCTGCCATCCAGGGACAGTTCAACCGGGCGGTGGTCTTCCCCAACCGCGAGTTCACCGAGGCAGAGCAGATCCAGCAGCTCCAGGAGCTCAGCGAGGTGGACGATCGGCGCATCGCGGCTGCGGCCATTCTGCGGATGGGAAACATCTACCTCCTTAAGACCACCACGGCCCTCCAGCCGATGGAGGCGGTCCAGGCCGGTGAGCGGGCGGTGCTGCAGTTCAATCGCATCATCAAGGATTTCGCCTCCCTGCCGGACATGGAAGCCGCCGCCTACTACGGGCTGGCCAAGGAAGCCGAGGGTCGGGAGGACTGGGACCAGGCTCGGGAGTATTACGAGAAGGTCGCCAACATGACCCAGCTGTCGGGCAATCCCGTGCTGCTGCTGGCGCGGGGCGGGTTGAACGGCTTGCCCAGCCTGAAAAAGCCGGTCTACCTCTCCGACATCAGGCCGGTGAATGCACTGCCGATGGGCCCGATCAATGCGACCCGCCGGTTTTTCCGCGCCGTCGACGCCGGCCAGGACGAAACGCTCGCGGCGATGTTCACCGAAAACGGGGCGGCCGTCGAGGCGGCTGAGATGATCCGCAACCTGCCCGGCGAGGAAGCGCCGGGGATCCTGAGCTCCGACGTCGCCGAGACCAGCGCTTTTGTGCTCACCAGACCGGTGCGGGGCGACGACGACTCGCTCAAGCCTTTGGTGATCCACCTGATGAAGAAGGGCGAGGACTGGAAGATCTCGTCGGTGCAGCTCAAAACCGTCGAGCAGGCCAAGGCCGATCGGGCTGCCTTCCGCAAGGAGTTCCCCAAGGCCCGGATCGACATCGAACCGATGGCCGAGGTGTCGCTGGATGCGGTCCTGCCGGAGACGGAACCCGAGCCCGACGCCAACGACGTTCCGCCCGTCTCGCCGATTGAGCCGGTCGAGACCGACGCCAACAACCCCGAATAGCAGACCGGCCCGCCGGCGGACGCCTCGTGGCGCCGAATACCGGCGAGCTCGACCCTACCGCAGCACGAAACGGAGTACAGCACCCATGGCTGACATGCAGGCCCTGGCCGACGCACTGATCAAGGGCGACCGAGACACCGTCGTTGAACTCACCCAGGCCGCGATTGACGAAGGCACCGCCCCCCGCGAGATCCTCGAAAACGGACTCATCGCCGGGATGGAAGTCATCGGAAAGCGGTTCAAAGCCAACGAAATCTACGTCCCCGAGGTGCTCATCGCCGCCCGCGCGATGAAGTCCTCCATGGAAGTCCTCCAGCCCGAACTGACCAAGGCCGGCGTCGAGCCCATCGGTACGGTCGTGATCGGTACGGTCAAGGGCGACCTGCACGACATCGGCAAGAACCTCGTGGCCATGATGCTCACCGGCGGCGGACTGAAGGTGGTCGATGCGGGTACGGACGTGGCCCCCGAGAAGTTCGTCGAGGTCTGCCAGGCCGAGGGTGCGAAGGTCTGCGCCATGAGCGCCCTGCTGACCACCACCATGCCGCAGATGAAGGAAGTGGTCGCCGCCCTGAAAGCATCGGGCATCGAGACCAAGACCATCATCGGCGGTGCGCCGGTGACCGAGAACTACGCCAACGACATCGGTGCCGACGGCTACGCCTCCGACGCCGCATCGGCCGTCGACGTCGTCAAGCAACTCCTCGGCGCCGCCTGAGCGTCGAACCCGATTCGCTGAACCTCGCGCCCGCCGCCGGGACGGACCCGCTCGTCCGTCTCGGCCGCGGGCGCTGTTGCATCCGGACCCGAGCGGTACGCGACCCATGAGCCGACGCAACAAACAAAAACGCCCCACCATCGAACAGATTCCTCACGACGAGGACACGCCTTCCGGCCACGACGCCGAAGGGCTCGAGTCCGACGAGACGCCCATCGAGCCCGAAGCCGACGAGGACGGCGTGCGGCACGTTCGGATCGAGATCCGCAAGGTGCTCACCGGGCGACGTCTGGACAAGTATCTCTCCGGTCGGCTGGGCAAGAGCGTTTCGCGGTCGGCCCTGCAGCGGTACATCAAGGAGGGCGACGTCACCGTCAACGACGAGATCGTCAAGTCCTCCTACCAGATCCAGCCCGGCGACGTTATCGACATGATGCTCCCGGAGGACAGGCCCGGCGAGATCCCGCCCGAGCCGATCCCCCTCGATGTCATCTACGAGGACGACGACCTCATCGCCATCAACAAGCAGCCCGGGCTGATCATCCATCCCGCGCGGGGAAACTGGTCGGGCACGCTGGTCAACGGCCTGGCGTACTACTTCCAGATGAACTGGCGGGACACCGACCGCCAGGGCGATTCGCTTCCCGACGGCGGGCAGTCCTTCCGCCCGGGCATCGTGCACCGTCTCGACCGCGATACCACCGGCGTGATTCTCGTGGCCAAGAGCGAACTGGCGCTGTGGCGGCTGGGGCATCAGTTCGAGCACCGAAAGATCAACAAGACCTACACCGCCCTGGTTCACGGGATCGTCGAGCTGGACGAGGACATCATCGATCGGCCTATCGGCAAGCATCCGGTCATCAAGGAGCGGTACGTGGTGGACCGCCGGACGGGTCGGCCTCACCCGGCCACCACGAAAGAGGCGGTCACGCGGTACAAGGTCATCGAACGGATCGAAAACGTCGGCCCGCAGGGGGCGCGGTTCACGCTGGTGGAGTGCTACCCCAAAACCGGGCGGACCCACCAGATCCGCGTGCACATGAGCGGCCTGGGGCACCCCATCGTTGCCGACAAGCTCTACGGCGGCGCGCCGGTGTACGTCTCGCAGCTCGAGGGGCGACACGACGTGGTCGAGGGTGAACTGATCACCCGCCAGGCGCTGCACGCCCATACCATCGAGTTCGACCACCCGCGCAGCGGAACGCGCACCACGCTGGAAGCCCCGCTGCCGACGGACATGACGGCCACCCTCGAAGAAATTCGCTCGCGACGGGCCGAAAAATGAATATCATCTCACCGGAAAGGAAGGCTGCGATGAGACGTTCCATTCTTTGCGTAACGATTCCGATGCTCCTGTCGGCTGTCCTGCTGGGAGGCTGCGGCGGCGAGGACGAGAACGCCAACCTGCCCACCGAGGGCGAGCCGCTCAAGAAGCACCTGCTGGACATCCTCACCAAGCGGCATGAGGCGGCGCTGGCCGGCGACGCCGAAAAGGTCCGCTCCTTCCTCCTGCCCTACATGCAGGACGAGCAGCGAGCTACCGCCATTTACGCCGGCTGGGATCCCGATAGCACCCGCATTCCGCAAGAGGTAATGGGCTACGCCAAGGAGAAGGGTCCGGCGTTCGCTCCCGACAAGCCCAGCAAGCTGGAAGCCTCGGGCCGATGGGCCCGCCTGACGCAGGAGGGCACCTCCACGCTGGGCGAGAAGGTCACTGCCCGGGCCTACTTCCTCCGCGACGAGGGCCGATGGTGGCTGGTCAATGCGGTGGAAGATCACACCGACGGGAGATTCCCCGACGGCTACGCCTTCACCAAGGCCGAGACCTACTGGCCCGACCGGTTGGCCGAGTACTTTTTCCTGCCGCCGGTGGAGCTGAAGCTGGAAGTGGTCGGCAAGGCTGAGTCCGCCTGGGAAGACTTCCGCGTCCGCGCCAGTGTCCGGAATGCCTCCGGTCGGCCAATCTCCGCACTCCAGATGCGTCGGTTCTTCACGGTGGTCAGCTACCGGCGCGGCGATATGCTCACAGCCGTCGAGCCGCGAGGCAAGGGTCAGGACCCTGGCTTCGAGGTGCTGCTGCCCGGCGAGACCGTCGTGCTCGGGGAGTTCGACGTCAGCTACCCCGTGCGGGACCCCGAGCAGGGTCTGCTCTGGAAGGAAAGCCGCTACCTCTCCAATCGCCTGATCCTGCCGACGCAGGGCCGCTGAACGAACGCCAGGGCGCTTCTGTGCATCGGCCGGCGCGACTGTGAGCGTCGGCCGGCGAAACGATGGATGAAAAGCTGCGACTTCCTCGCCCGAGGGGTTGCATCACAGCGGCGATGGTGTATACTACCAAACCCGCGTGAGACAACCCACGCGAGTGACGGGCTGTTAGCTCAGCTGGCTAGAGCGCACGGATCACACCCGTGAGGTCACTGGTTCGAGTCCAGTACGGCCCAAGCGATTGTTGTTAAGAGAGTTATGCTTCGAGTCGTCCCGGCCCGCAGATGTTCGCAAGGTCCCGTTGGCAGCCGGGTTAGCGGTCGGGGCTTCGCAAGGTCCTTCGCACCGCCGCGAATTCTTGCGGCCGTTTGCCGCCGTGGACTGCACCGCTTTCTGCACCGTTCTGCCTTCGCCAGCCGACGCCTTCGCGTAATGCTCTTCTGTGACCTGCAAGTAGTGCTTTGCAGCCACGGCGGGCGAATTGCCGATCCAGTCGCAGACCACCTGCACGGTGAAACGCTCGACAAGCTCCGTCTCGCGTGAAGCTCTCAGGTTCTGGAAGAGCTTCGGCCACGGCTTCAGCCCCGCGTGATAAATGGCCTGCCGCAAGACCTTCCGGTAGTAAGGCCCGGCGATACCCGGCTTGTATCGCTTGAGGCAGTACACGGCCCCAGGTTCGGCGCGCTCGAATGCTTCCTGCAAGTGCGGCCTGAGCTCGGGGAAGATCGGCACAACGCGGACGCCTCCATCGTCGTGATGCTCGGTCTTGCTCGCGTGTACGGTGAAGCGGTCCTTGTCCCAGTTCACGTCATGCCATTTCAGGCGCTGCACCTCAGACGGGCACCTCAGCCCGGCGTACCGCGCCAGCGCGACTGCCAGCCGCATATCTGAGCTCGGCAGGGCGTCCAGGACGGCTTCTGTTTCCTCACGCGATACAAAGTACATTCGCGTCTTGTTCTCCCGCACGGTGGACGCCAGCCCATCAAACGGGTTCCCGGCGATCAGCTTCTTCCGCATGGCCGCTCGGAAGAACTGCTTCGAGATCCCGATTCTCCGGCGGATGGTGTTCTCGCTCAGCCCCTCGACGGTCTTGAGGAAGATACGGAACCCGTCGGCCGCGCCGGGTGTGATAGCGTCCAGTCGCGTATCTCCGCCGAAGTGCGCCAGCAAATTCCGCTTCGTGTGCCCGTAGACGGTCCGCGTCGATGGCTTCACGTCTCGGCGACTCCAGATGTACTGCGATAGCCACTCTCCCAGAAGAGGGGACTGTCTGGTGGCGACGACTTCACAGAGACCAGCCTTCACCAGCCGCTGACGTATCGCATCCGGCAACCTCGAAAGCCACTCGGCCGTCGTTGCTCTCGGCGCTGATCCTGTCGCCGTACACGCCCGAAGATCTTCGATGTATGTTCTCGCCTGCTCTGCCTGCTTCCTGGTGCACTTGCCGAGACGGATACTTCGCCGCTTCCCATCCGGGCAGACAACCTGCACTGTCCGCGTTCCGTTCTTCCTGTCGTAGCTGATGCTTGCCATATCTCAGTCCGCTTCCCTGCATGACTCGATGAACCGTTCCAGCTCAGCCACCTCATACTTCACAAGCCGCCGGATCTTCACGCAACGAACCTGCCCCTCATTCCGAAGTCCCCACAGAGTCCGGGGCGAAACGCCCAGGTACTCAGCAGCTTCCCTCTCTGTCAGCAGTCGGCTTCCATTCTCAACTTTCATTCTTGCCGCTCTCCTTCCTTCGTCCGCTCTTGATCTTCCCCGTCACTCGACCCTGTTCATGTTGCTCGATCTGCCTTTCCAACCTGGCTTCCTTCTCGCTCTCGTACTTCTCCACGGCCTGCTCGAAGGCATCCGATGCTTGCTCTCTCAATGCGTCCGCGAAGCCAACGATCTTCGACTCGTCATCGCAGTACAGGTCCAATACCAGACCGATGAATGCGGACGTGCTCATCCGAAGATTCCTCGCGAACCATTCGATCCGTGCCCCCACTTCCGGCTCGACCATCGCTTGCAGCCGCACTTTCTTCTCCGTCGACATTCGCTGTTCCCTTTCTTTCAGGCCATGAATAGATATGAATCAAGTCTATTCTTCCTGCCGCTGCTTGGTCCGTCAAGCGATTTCTTGCGAGATTTCCAAGCCTCCCCGCTCAGCAGTGCTACACGATGCTTCTGGATGCGTTCTTCCCGTTCTTCACCGTAGCCCATCGCACCCAGCATCCGGGCCACGCGTTCGGCCTGGTCCACGCTGCAGAAGGTCACTTCCTCATACCGCCCCCCGAAGAAAAGCACCTCCCGCACCTGCATCCCAAAATGTCGCGGCAACTCGCCTGATCGTTCAAGCTCTTGCAGCTTGTCAACACTCACGGGAAGTTCCCCAACGATCTCGTGGCGTTCCTCGCCGGTCCTCTCGTCAACCTTCCGCAACAGCAACTGCGATGAACAACCGCACTCTGCCATGCGATCGACCAGCGGGCGGCTATCGCTTCGCGACTTCGCTTTGTCCTCCTCGGCTTCCTCCTCGGCCTCCTCTTTCTCTCCCGACCCACGAAAGCACAGAGCCCCTACAGCCCGAGACGCCTGTATCATGCGCCGCCGCTTGCCTCGAATGAACCACGCGGGATATCCCCGACGAGGCGGCTTGGTAAGGTACTTCGTCACATACATCACCGCATGTTGTGCTGTACCGAACCGCTTCCGCTCCTGCACGTCGAGCCCGCCAAGCCCCCATTTGTCACGCCACAGGTACCACATCCGACGCAGATCACCGCGAGACAGTCGCCCGCGCTCAGCCAGGTCAACCAGAATATGCCAGTGCGGCCAGCCGTTCTGCTGGAACTCCAAAACCCATACCCAAACGCGGATATTAAAAAGACGCAGCAATCGAGGGATGTAGCTTCCAGACGTTACCGCATCATGGGCCGCTTCCGGCGAATCGAAGCCCTTCGGGTCAACGGTCAGCGTCAGCAGGTAGGGCGATTGAAACGCTCCGTCTCGCGCCTTTTCCAGAAGAACCTGCCTTGTCTCCCAGCCTCGAACACGACCGCAACGAGGGCACGTCCGGGCCTTGCATCTGTGGTTCACCACCAACACCTCAGACTTCGACTTCAACTTATAATCAATTGATTCAAGTCTACGGCCGCCTGCGGCGGCCGCCGCCCCCGCTGCAGGGCGCGGGGACTCGGCGGGCCGCCGGACATCAACAGAGCGATACTGTTTCGTGCAAAGTTCTCCTTGCGTCCCTGCTCGTTTCTCTGCATGATCCTGCATGTAGATTCTCCTTTGGCCGCCTGTTCCGGAGAACCCCGCTAAGAGTCAACCGGACAGGCGGCTTCTGTTTTCAGTCCCTTCGCTTCAGCAGCAGCCCACACGTCCCAGCTGCGGCTCGCTCCCGGCGGCACGTCTCGGCCAAGCCCGTCAGGCAGCACCCCCAACCGTCTCTGAATTGCGTTCCTCTGCTCGCACCTGTCAGCCGTGTCATCCACTCACAGCTTGGCCTTCGTCGTGCGGGCCTTCCGCTCCGCCTTGACTTGGCGCATCTTCCGGGCCCTCCCTGAGAAGCTTGTGAAGGGAGGGCCCGAAAGGATGAGATGGGCAGAGGGGCAGCCGTTCCCGGCAACTGGGCTCCCGTCACCTTCGCGGCGGGCTGGGGGTTCGGAGTCATGAGCGTCTCCCCGTGATCCGCTGGCGTGCCCGTTGTCGCCGGTTGTCCAGTTCTCCGGCGTCCAGTGCCTTCAGAACGCCATACACCCGCTTGATGGCCGAGTTCAGCCTACTCGGGTCGGATGTAACAGGCCCGTGGCGGTCAACCGCATCGAGAAGGGCCTTGCGGATCAGATCGCAGAGAGGGTCTTGATACCAGTGCGGAAACACACCCACACGGCCAACTGCACCGGATTCTGCACCGCTCGATGAACAAGGATCCCCTAAGTCTTTGTGGCGACTGCATCTTGCGTCATTGGGTTCGAGTCCAGTACGGCCCATTTGAGGGGGAATCTCTCGGCAGTATCTGCGTTCCCGTTTCGCTGGCAATCCGCCTCGTCGGCGTCGGCGCTTGGCGGCAATCGGAGTGGAACGCTTCTTGGTCGGCCATCATTTCCGTGATACGAAGCCGGCGGATCGCCAGCCCTACGAATGCGGGCCATCGCTCGGGGCGGCTCGTAGGGCCCGCAACGTTTCGCGGGCGGGATCACAGGCGGCCAGTGCCATCGCTCGGGGCAGTTCGCCTGGCGGATCCGGAAGATCGTGCGAGTGTCGTCTTGACGCCAGTCAGCCGGGGTGCTAGCGTCTGGCTATTGTTCCTGCGAAGGGAGACGCCATGAACAGGCGAACCATGCAAACGGGGATCTGCTTTGTGCTTGCAGCCATGCTGGCGAGTTCCGCCGCTGGTCAGCAAGGTCGCTTCGAGATCCAGCCGCCGGACGGCAAAGAGAACTTCATCACCGACCAGGCAGGCCTGATCAGCGAAGCCGACGCCAACGCGATCAACACCATCTGCCGCAAGCTCCTCACCGAGAAGGCCACGCCGATCATCGTGGTTACGATCGACTCGATGGCCGACGCCGGGCCAGGCGGGATGCGCATCGAGACGTTCGCCCACATGCTTTTCGACAGTTGGGGTATCGGCCACGAGAAGCTGACCATCGACGGCGAAGAGAAGGTCTGGAACACGGGCATCCTCCTGCTGGTGAGCAAGGGCGACCGCAAGGCCCGCATACAACTGGGAGCTCACTGGGGCCATCGTCACGATGAGTTCTGCCAGACGATCATGGACGAGGCGATCATCCCGCACTTCAAGGAGGGCGAGTTCTCCGGCGGGATTTTCGCGGGCGTTCAGTCGCTGGCGTCGATGGCGCGGGACAAGCTGGAGATCCCCGTTGCGGCCCGCAAGCCCAGGCCCTGGTGGCACTACGCGTTGGTGGTTGGGGTGATTGGCTTGGCGATCTTCACGGTGGTCTCGCTCGTGCGTCGGGGCAGTAGCGGCTGGGCGTGGTTGCTGTGGGGGGCGGTATTCGCCATCATCGGATTCATGCTCTATCAGATGCTCACCAGCTCGAGTCGTGGTGGGGGAGGCGGGTTCGGCGGCGGGTCGTTCGGCGGGGGCTTCTCCGGCGGCGGCGGAGCGACAGGGTCCTGGTAGGTCCATCAGCGGGAGCAGATAGATGAAACGTGCATCGAACGTATTGAGCGGCGAGCAGAAAGAGGCGATCGAACAGGCTGTGCGGGACGCAGAGAACCGCACTGCCGCCGAGGTCGTGCCGGTGCTGGCGACGGCGTCCGGCCGATATGATCGTCCTGAGGACGTCGCGGGCTTGTGGCTGGGAGGGATCGCAATTGCCGTGACCTGGTTCCTGCTACCGGCCGTCGAGTCCAGCGACGCCGCCGGTGGCTGGGGTGGTTGGCCTGGCTGGGCGAACCTGCTGATCCTGCTGGCTGTGCTCGTGGCGGGGTTCATACTCGGGGCGATTGTCGGCTCGAAGATCCCGTGGCTGCGACGGCTGTTCACTCCGCGGCAGGAGATGGTGGACGAGGTGACCGATCACGCGGCGACGGTGTTCGCCACGCGCGGAATCTACCGTACCGAGGGGGCTACCGGATTGCTGGTGTATGTCTCGCTGTACGAACGGATGGCCGTCGTGCTGGGCGACGAGCGCGTGCTGGAGACCGTCGGGCAGCCCTTCCTGGACGAATTGCGGGACGTGCTGACAGGGAAGCTGCGCGAGGGCGACGTGGCCGGGGCCTTCACCACCACAATCGAGAAGGCGGCCGACCGTTTGGCCGACGCCCTGCCCGTCGCGGACGACGACCGCGACGAACTCTCCAGCGAACTGGTGATTCTGGACTGATCTTACGGCAGCGAGTGGTAGGGCTGGCGAACCGTCGGTTACAGGCAGGGCAAACGCTCCCGGGCGGAACTGCTGTGAGTCCCAGGAGACGCCCGGTAAGCAGAATCAGCAGACGGTTTGCCGGCGGAATCTCTCAGCAGTAACCATGTTCCGGTTCCGCCGGCAATCCGCCTCGTCGGCGTCGGCGCTTGGCGGGAATCGGAGTGGAACGCTTTCTGGTCGGCCAGGTCTTCGGCAGAACGCGGCCGGCGGATCGCCAGCCCTACGAGTTGTGCCCACCTTTCCGTTCTTCTCACGTGCCGGCTTGCCACGTTCCTCCGTCGCAAGCTCAGGCGAAACGTCACAAGCCCGGCATCCTTAGTTGTGAGCTCGCTCAGAACGGTACAAGGCCTGGCACCTGCGATTCGCGTGTCGCTCGATAGCGGGAGCGTGCCGCCCAACGCATCTCGTACACCAAGATGCGACGGAAAGGGAATTTATGTTGGGATTGGATTAAGAACAGTATAAAATCCGATTAGGAAGCTGGAGCCGACACGGGGCCGGCATGGCCGCCCTGGAATCGGCAAATACACGGACGGGAAGGAGTTGCCCATGGAAACCGTACTGATGAATGTGTTGATGATCGTGGTCCTGGGGACGATTGTATTCTGCGTTGGCATGGCGATGGGGTTCGACGCCGAGCCGATGCTCACCGCCGCCCGTCCATACGCGTGGTTTCTCATCGGGGTGATGGCGGTTTACATCATCGTGCGAACCGTGCAGCACGTCCGGGAGCGCAGCCGATTCAGCCGGGGCGACCACGTGATCTACTACAAGCTGAAGTTCTCCGACCATCCCGGCCAGCGTGCCGAGAACGTCGAGCCGGCGAGGCATGGCGAAGGTTACAGTTACGTCGTTCGCAAGCCCTGGACCGTCGTGGCCGCACCCGATGAGGAAACGGTCGAGGTCGTCACGCCCGGCGGCAAGCATCATGTCCTGGAGGCCGACGACCCGAAGCTGCACCGTGCCGGGTTGCTGGATACGATCGTAATGCGGCTGAAGTGGCGCAAGCAGTTTCCCTCTGCCGACGTCTGAGAAGGCTGAGCGGCAGGCTCGTTCAATGGGCCCCGGAAGTACAGCCGGGGCGTGTGTGGATCCTGCCGGCCGGCAGCAGCGGACAACTTGAGTGATTTTGCGAGAAGCCCGGGGCGATGTCCCGGGCTTCTGTTTTCGTGTCGGGCTGGGGTTCCGGTAGCGCCACCTGCCAATGCGCCCGCAACAAGTTGCGAGCCCTACGGCGATCGACCCCCAACCAAGGGTGCCCCGGTTTG
>CAZFPT010000058.1:0-17309 GCA_964521005.1 uncultured Planctomycetaceae bacterium
GCGGGTTTGTCACTCCACTCACAAACCAAGGGTGCCCGGCGTTGTGCAGCGAGCCCAAGCGAGCTGAGCAACCCGGTTGGTCCGGATCGCGCTTCAGGTAGTGGTCGGGCATCGCGACAGCCGGGTTGCTCCGTTCCTCCCTCGCTGCGCTCGCTCCGACCGGCACAATCCCGGGCACCCGCTTCAAGGTGACTGACCCACGCCAACCTGGTGATCCCGCCCGCAACAAGTTGCGAGCCCTACGGTCTACCGGGTTGCTCCGTTCCTCCCTCGCTGCGCTCGCTCCGACCGGCACAATCCCGGGCACCCGCTTCAAGGTGACTGACCCACGCCAACCTGGTGATCCCGCCCGCAACAAGTTGCGGGCCCTGCGGGCTGTGGGGCTTGCGGGAATCTCTTACGGTTGCCCGCATTGTCCCGGCCGCGAACCTTGACCCCGGGCCCCCCAGCGAGAATAATGGTCTGACACGTTTCGCACACACGAACTCGAAAGGGAGACACCCTTCATGGCTGATCTGAACATCGACGCACTGCTGGGCAAGGCAGAGCAGGGAATCCGCTCGTATCTGGACACCGCATTGGCCGAGGAACGCATCGACGGCCAGCTTTACGAAGTCGCCAATCGCCAGACCTTCGAGAATCTCCAGCACTGGCTGACAAGCAAGGAGATCGACCGTCTCAGCGACCACGCGAAGGAGGGCATCGCCGCTGCCATCGAGGCCGAGCAGTGGGAGGCGCTGGTCAACGCGTTTCGCCAGTCGCTGCGGTTCGGGACCGGCGGAATCCGCGGGATGATGGCGTTCGACCGCGAGAGCATCGTCAAGATGAAGGAAGACGGGCTCGACGTGCCCATCCTCAAGGGTCCCAACACGCTCAACGACCTGGTGCTCCTGCGGACCTCTGCCGGCGTGGCCAAGTTCGGCCAGCAGCGCAAGCCCCCCCTCAAGAGCATCGTCATCGGCTACGACAGCCGGGTGCGGGGCCACGACCTGGCGAAGATCGTCGCCCAGCTGTTCCTGGCGTACGACTACACGGTGTACTTCTTTGACGCTCCGTGTCCGTACCCGGAAGTGACCTTCGCCATCCCGAACATCAAGGCGGACATGGGCATCCTGATCTCCGCCAGCCACAACGACTATCGCTACAACGGCTACAAGCTCTCGTGTGCGAACGGCTCACAGTTCGACCCCGAAGAGCGCGATCGGATGTACAACGAGTTCATCGTGAACTCGACGTTTGCCGACGTGAAGCTCACCTCCTTCGCCGACGCCGCCCCGGACAAGCTGCATTTCCTGGGCAGCGAGTCGGTCCGGGACGACTACGACTACGCCGGCAAAGCCGACAATCTCATCGACATGCACAGGCGGCACATCGAGCATGCCCAGAGCTTCCTGATGATGGACAACCTCCCCGAGACGCAGAAGAAGGATCCGCTGAAGATCGCCTTCTGTGCGTATCACGGTGCCGGCAGACTCGCGGTTCCACGGGTTCTGGAAGAGGTCGGCTTCGAGGCGCCCGACGCCATCCACGAGGACGGGCTCAACGATCTCAACGGGCTGTTTCCGTCCTTCCGCTCGGACCCGGGCAAGGAGCAGCAGCCCGACCCGGGCGACAAGCGGGCGGCAAAGACGGCCGTCGATGCCTTCATCAAGGAGTACGGCCAGGAGAAGTGGGACGCCACCGATCTGCTGATCGGCACCGACCCCGATGCCGACCGCTGCGGGATCACCATCAAGGTTCCGGCCGAGCAGCAGGATATCTTCGGCGACAAGGACTGGATGCTCCTTCCTGCCGACGAGGCCTGGAGCGTGCTGCTGTGGTATCGCCTCCAGCAGGAGGTCAAGAAGTACGGGTCGGTCCAGGACGCCGAAAAGAAGTTCATTGTCCTTTCGCACACGACGGCCGACACCACCGCACGCCTGGCGAAGAAGTACGGGCTGGGCGTGGTCAAGACGTGGGTGGGCTTTGCCGCGCTGGCTGCCTCGACGCGGATGGTGTGGGACGGACAGACCGATCAGCTCGTGAAGCTCACCGACGGACGGGACGGCGAGAACTACGAGGACCTCTGCCACCCGATCGTCTGCGAGACCGAGAAGATGGAAGGTCAGCCACGTTCGATCAACATGGCGGCGATGGAACAGAGCAACGGGTTCTCGCTGCTGGGCGGCCCGCCAAAGGATGAGCGGTCGCTGGGCGAGGGCGGGCATGTTCGCGACAAGGACGGCATGCTGGCGGCGCTGCTGATGGCCGAGGTCGCCGCCTGGGCGAAGGACAACGGCAAGACGATGATGCAGATCCTCGATGAGGAGATCTACCTCGATCCGGAGGTCGGGCTGTTCGTGAACTTCTACGAGCCCGACCCGCTGGACGGGGAGTATCCCGGTATCGAGGGCGATCGCACGAAAAAAGCGGTCCTTCGGCGGGCGCTGGGGTTCTTCCAGATGGCGCTGGCGGGCGACCTGGAAATCGGCGGGCGCAAAGTACTGTCCGCCACCATGTACCGCACCGGCAAATACGACGCGCTCTACCCGGCGACGTGGGACTTCGTCTTCCCGGACGAGGGAATCCGCTTCTTCTTCGACGAGGAGAAGCTCGAACACCTCACGATCCGCCCCTCGGGCACGGGCAACAGCCTGCGGTTCCACATCCAACTGCACACTACCCCGACCAGCAAAGACGAACTCGTCGCCGACAAGCGACGCCTGGCCGCCATGGGGCAGACGATGATGGATGACCTGCGCGAGAAGCTCAAAGCGCCGCGGTAGGCGAGCCCGGCGGAAAGGCTGAATGGATCGTTTCCTGGACATCGCCGAACCGATCGTCCGTCGCGCCGGAGACCGGGCAGCCGAGATGGCTGCCTCGTCCGAGGTGCGCCACGAGAAGGCCGGGCGCGATATCGTCACCGATGGCGACCTGGCCGTCGAGCAGCAGGTGATCGATGCGCTGCGCGCGGAGTTCCCCGAGCACGGATTCTACTCCGAGGAACGCCCGCCGGAGAACGAGCAGGCTGAGTATGTCTGGGTGCTGGACCCGATCGACGGGACCAAGCACTACGCCCGCCACCTGCCGTACTGGTCGGTCTCGCTGGGGCTGGAGCGGCGCAGCCAGCCAATCGCCGGGATGGTCTACGCTCCGGAGTTGGGCCGCATGTTCACCGCATCCGAGGGGGCGGGCTCCTTCTGCAACGCCCAGCCGATCCGCTGCAGCGAGGGTGTGGAATTGGGCGACGCATTCCTCTGCGCGGAGATCCCCCACGCCGAGTCCGACCCGGAGCACCGCCGATGGGCGATGGACACGCTGCGGGCGCTGATGGAACGCTGCCTGCGGGTTCGCATCATCGGGGCCGGGGCGCTGGGGCTGTGCTTTACCGCCGCCGGGGGTTTCGACGCGTACGTAAACCTCGGATCGAACTTCAAGAAGGTGGACTTCTCCGCCGGACGGGCGATTCTCGCCGAAGCCGGCGCCGTCTTCCAGCAGGGCGAGAGGACCGTTCTTGCCGGCCCGCCGGGCCTGGTCGAAACGCTGGGCGAGCTGCTGCTGTGAGCGGGAGGAACGGATCGGCCCGAGAGCAAGGCCCGAGATATTGCGCCGGCAAACCGTCTGGACGCTCTGCTTACCGGGATTCCCTGGTACACACAGCGGCTTGGCCGACAGTGTATCTCTCGCCTGCAACCGACGGTTCGCCAGCCCTACCAGCTCTCAGGACGCCTGCGCTTCGGGCGGGCCGCTGTCGAGTTGTCGCTTGGCCCATTCGAGGCGCTGGAGGAACTCGTCCTGTCGGAAAGCGGCAGCCCACTGTCTCTGGACCACCCATCCGCCGGCGCGATAGAGATTCGTCAGCCAGCGACGGTTCCACTTCTGCCATCCCTCCTGAAGGCGATGGGCATGGAACAGCAGCGTGGGGAACGTGAGGATATTCACGCCGATCTTGAACAGGGCTGTGGGACGATAGAGGTAGCCCATGATCTTCTGGGCGGCCTCCTGGATGCTCTCGGGGGTCAGCGGGGCGTCGGGTTGGCTGACGGGGAAATTCCCGTCGTAGTACTCCAGGCCGATCTGCTCGGTGGAGAAGATGCGGTTCTCGGCGTCGAGGCGTTCGTAGAGCTTCGTGCCGATGATGGGGATCGGCAGGAGCACCTGCACCGTGGCGAGCTTCGCCTTGCGAATGAAGCGCCGGAAGTGGCGCACGCGCTGGTCGGCGTCCATGTGGAACGGCGAGCCGGGCTGGGCGGGATAGCCGAAAATGAACATCCCGTGGATGCGGAAGCCCGCATCGTGATAGCGCCGCACCAGTTGAAGCATGTCGTCCGGGCGGAGCTGTTTGCCCATCGCTTCCAGTTCGGCGGGAATGGGCGACTCGAACCCGATCGCCAGCATCCGCACGCCCGCCTCATGCATGGCCGTGAGGAGTTCCTCGTCCCGGGCCATGTCCAGACGGATCTGCACGGTGATGCTGAATCGCACGCCGACGCGCCGCTGGTAGTCCCGCAGCATGCGGCAGAGTTCGATTGTTTCCGAGCGGTTCTGCCCGAACAGGTCGTCCACCACGAAGAACGTCGTCCCGCCCCAGGTCTCGTAGATCGAGGCGAACTGTTCGAGCATTCGTTGGGCCGAGGCGAACCGTGGTGTGCCCTTGACCGAGCAGAACTCGCACTGCATGCGGCAGCCCCGCGTACCCGAGACGGGGTAGAACTTCATCCGGGCGTGGCGCAGCAGGCCGAAATCCGGCAGGGGCAGGCGGTCGAAGTCGGTTATCGGCTCGCGCGCGGGCGTGATGACCAACTCGTCGGCCTGGTCGATGAAGGCGATGCCTTTGACCTTCGCCAGCTCGCCGCCCTGGCTGAGCGTATTCAGCAGCTCGGTGATGGTGTGTTCGCCCTCGCCGAGAACCACCACGTCCACGCCGTTTCGCAGTGCGTGCTCGACGTTCTGAGGGACAAAATGCTGGCCGCCGGTAATGGTGATGGCTCCGAGGTCCTTGTAGAACTTCGCCAGCTCGATCAGACGGGGGATGGTGCTGGTGAGCCCGCCATATAGGCCGACGACGTCGGCGGGTCGGGCCTGTTGCAGGGCGCGGTGGTCGGGTTGCCCGGCCTCATCGAGCGGGCCTCGGTGGTAGTTGTTCTCGTCGACGATTTCCGCGTCCCATCCGGGCATGTCGTTGACGGCCGTCGCGACGGAAACCGGTCCCATCGCAGTCATCACCCGTGCCGGGCGCGAGTAGATATTGAACGTCGGATAGGACGGGCAGACCATTCGCAGGCGCGATCGGTCGACCGTCGGGGAAGTTTCTGTTGCAGGCTGCATCATCGTGTTGCCTTTCATGTCTGGTGTGGCAGCGTTGGCTCTGTACGTCAGGCCACTACGCTGCGGCAGCGTATTGTATCAGCGGATCCCTGCCGTCGGCGAATATTCCAAGGTTCCCGGGGAAGGATCTGCAGGGGACCTGTCCTGCCGGATGGCGGTTTCGGCGAGGTGTGGTTTTCCCTTGCGTGCGGTTCGGGCGGCGTTAATATTGAGGGCTCGCATTTTTCGCAGCCGAGGGTCCGTCAAGGGCAATTTCAACAGGCTTGGCGAGGTCGTCTCGGCTGTGGGTGACAATTCGTGACGTCGGAGAGACAACCTATGCCTGCATCAAAACCTCAGGACATCCGCAACATCGTGCTGGTCGGCCATGGCGGCGCCGGCAAGACCACCCTTGGCGAGGCGATTCTGCACAACGTCGGGGTTTCCAGCCGACTGGGCTCGGTGGATGATGGGACGAGCGTGCTGGATTACTCCGCGATCGAGAAGGACCGCCAGCATTCGATCGATCCGGGGTTGGCGAGTTTCGAGCATGCGGGCAAGTCGATCAATCTCATTGATTCACCGGGCTATCCGGACTTTGTCGGCGGGGCGTTGAGCACGATCAACGGGGCGGATACGGCCGTGGTCGTGGTCTCCGCGACGGCGGGGATCGAGGTCAACACGCGTCGACTGTTCAAGGCGGCCGAGGCGGCGGGCATGCCCCGGGCCATCGTCGTCAACAAGATCGACGGCGAGAACACCGACCTTGCGGCGCTGCTGGAGAGCATCCAGGAAGTGTTCGGGTCGGCCTGCAAGGCGATGAACCTTCCCACCGGTGGAAACACCGCTGTGATCGACTGTTTCGTGAACCAGTCCGGCGACGCCGATTTCGGCAGCGTCGAGGACGCCCACATGGAGCTGACCGAGAACATCATCGAAGCCGACGAAGAGCTCATGGAGGCCTATCTCGGCGGGGACGAGATCCCGGCCGACAAGCTCGGGGCCGCCTTCGCCCAGGCGATGTGCGAGGGTACGGTGATTCCGGTGTTCTTCACGGCCGCCAAGGAAAACGTCGGTGTCGCGGAGTTCCTCGACGCCGTCGCCAAATACATGCCCACCCCGGCCGATGTGTCCGGCTACCCGGTGTTGAAGGGCGAGGGCGAGGACGCCGAGGAGATGGAAGTCGCCTGCGACCCGTCCAAGCCGTTCATCGCCCAGGCGTTCAAGATCACCTCCGACCCGTTCGTGGGCAAGCTGGCGTGGGTCCGTGTGCTGCAGGGCACCGCCACCCCGGACACGACCTACCATCTTCGCGACGACCGCAAGAGCACCAAGCTTTCGCACATCTTCAAGGTCTGCGGGAAAGAGACCGAGGAAGTGCAGAAGGTCGTCGCCGGCGACATTATCGGCCTGGCGAAGGTCGAGGAGATCACCTACGGCGACGTGCTCCACGAGGACGGCGAGCCGATGTACCGCCAGACCACTCCGACGCCGACGCCCATGTACTCCCTGGCGATCGAGCCCAAAAGCCGCGGCGACGAACAGAAGATCTCCGACGCCCTGCGCAAGCTCAGCGAAGAGGACCCGACATTCGTGGCCGAGCGGGATTCGCAGACCCACGAGACCGTCATCAGCGGGATCGGCGACCTGCACCTGCGGGTGATGCTCACCAAGATGAAGGAGAGCTTCGACCTGGAGGTCGAGACCAAGCCCCCCAAGATTCCTTACCGCGAGACGATCCAGGGCAAGGCCGAGGGTCACCACCGTCACAAGAAGCAGACCGGCGGGGCCGGTCAGTTCGGCGAGGTGTATCTGCGCGTCGAGCCGATGCAGCGAGGCGAGGGGTTCGAGTTCGTCAACGATCTGTTCGGCGAGTCGATTCCGCGACAGTTCCTGCCGGCCATCGAGAAGGGCATTCACGACGTCCTGGCCAAGGGGGCCATCGCCGGTTACCCGATGCAGGACATTCGCGTGAGCGTCTATGACGGCAAGCACCACCCGGTGGACTCGAAGGAGGTCGCCTTCAAGACGGCCGGTCGCTATGCGTTCATCGACGCGGTGGAGAAGGCCAAGCCCGCACTGCTCGAGCCGATGGTGGATATGGAAATCACCATTCCCGCCGACTTCATGGGGGATATTGCTTCGGACCTTTCGGGCCGGCGCGGGCGGATCCAGGGGCAGGAGATGCTCCCGGGCAACCAGATCGTCATCAAGGCCCAGGCGCCCCTGTCGGAAGTGATGCAGTACAACTCGCAGCTGCGATCCGTCACCGGCGGGCAGGGCAGCTACACGATGGAGCTCAGTCACTACGAGCCGGTCCCGGGCAACGTGCAGCAGCAGATCGTCGCGGCGGCCGCCAAGAAGGACGAGGAAGACTGAGCTCGTCAGGATCGTCGGGAAAAACGGTGAAAATCGCTTGCGAGCAGGGCGATGGGAAGTACAATGGATCGCTCTTTTCGTCGAAGCGTTGAGTCAATCAGGAGCTGAATGATGTCACGGAAGTGCCCATATACCGGAAAGCAGACCCGCACCGGGCGGAAGTATTCCCGCCGCGGCAAGGCCAAGCGTCTCGGTGGCGTCGGAATCAAGGTTACCTCGAAGACCAAGCGGAAGTTCAAGCCCAACATGCAGCGCGTGCGTGCGTTGGTGGACGGCAAGGTCATGAGGATCAACGTCTCGACCAGCGCCATCCGCAACGGCTGCATCACCAAGCCCGCCAAGCGGAACTGGAATCCGGACGAGGAATCCGCCGGCTGAGACCGGCTGAAAGACAAAGCAACGAGCCCGGTCGTTCCCATCCAGGACGGCCGGGCTTTCTCACGCGCCCACGCAGAGTCGGAAAGGTCCGCTGAGGCGCAGAAGTCCTGCGCTGGTCAGCCCTCGGCCTTCTTGACCGCCCTGAGCCACGCCTCCGCCAGTTGCCGGTACGACAGGCCATACGCTTCCTGAAGGGCTTCTTCGCCTGAGAGCGGTTTGGTGATGGTCTTGCCGTCGTCGGTCTTCCGGGGTTTGCCGACCTTCATGTAATTGAAGAACTTGATGAACGCCTTGCGGTCGCGGGCGATGAGGTAGCGGACCATCGACTGGGCGACGCCGTAATCGAACGGATCCAGGCCGACACCCTTGAATACCGGCAGCGGCGAGCGACCCCGCAGCACGCCATCGTGGCCGTGCTTGAGCTTGCGGGTGGCGTTGCTCTTGGCGACCAATGTGGCGGACATGGTCTCGGCGAGACCCTCGTTGACCCATGTGGGCACCGGGCGGTTGGTCTTGTAGCGGGCCACGAAGCCGTGAGTGGTCTCGTGGGTGAGCAGTTCGTAAAACCAGTTCTTGTTGCGCGTGGGCCCGAGCACGACGAAGACGTACCCGCCGCGGTGTCCGCAGAAGCCGGCCGCCTTGGTCGCCCTCTGGGATTTCATCACGTTCAGGCAGAACTTCTGATATTCCTCGGGCTTCCAGAAGGCGAAGATGGCCGCTTTGCCCGCCCAGATGTTCTGCCGCTTGGGGATGTCGAACTGCTTGCACAGGGCGGCGTAAAGCTTCTCCAGGGCGTTGTGGAAGCCCTTCGTGTCGGACTTGTTCCACGTGCTGTACACCCAGAAATGATCGGTCTGGGTGAAATGGGCCTCGTCGTTGATGTTCTCCTTGATGTACTTGTACCACGCGTCGGCCCGCTTGCGGTTGGCCTTGGCCTCGGACTCGCTGGCCTTGGCGGCCATCAGGGGTTTGCCGCCGGTCCTGGCGAACTCAGCCTTGAAGGCTTTGATCTCATCGCGCAGCTTGGACTCCATCAGCCCGGCCTTGCGGAACTCGCGGTCGCCCATGGTCTTGAGGTCCAGCTTGTAGGCGATCTTGCCCAGGGCGAACCGGCTGCGGGCGTAGGAAAGGTTCAGCGTCTCGCGATGCGCGACGTACACGCTGACGGGCTTGAGCTGTGAGGTCTTGATCGTCTTCTCGTCGCCGTCCTTGTCGATCAGGACGACGGCGTTGGCGTCCACGCTCTTGATGACCCCCACGTACCGCCCGCCATCGGGACGAACCAGCGTCACGCTGCGGCGTTTCTCGAACGGCCTGGTGACCGGCTCGGTCTTTTCGGATTCTCCGCCGGCAAAGAGCATCGTCGAGGCCAGCAGCACCAGCCCCATCGCCTTGAGCATGTCTCGGGTCATCGCGTTCTCGCAATCCACTTCCCGTAAGTCTTTATTGTACGGAGTTCGTCCGTGTCTCTCCACCCTACAGGACGTTCGGGGGCGGCCTGTGGTTTCCGGAAAACCGGATGCCCCCACCCTCTATCGACGCTGAAGGCGAGCCGATTTCGCTCGTTGCCCGCCAACCGGCGCAAAGAGCCGGCCCGGGGGTGTGTACCCCACAGGCCGGACTTTGGAGCAGGATATCCGTCGGTCGGCCGACTCAGGTGGCAGCCATGACGACGTAGCGGGCGACGATGGCGATGATCATCGCCAGCAGGAACAGCCAGAAGAAGATGCCCAGCGCCAGACCCACACCGGCGGCGGCCTTCTCGGTGGTGGTGGCTTCGATCTCCTCGCCCGGCGCGGACGGGGTCGTGGCGACCGGTTCGCCGGCCGGCGGGATCAGGGCGGCCAGCAGCAGGGCGAGGATCACGCCGATGACCACGTAGCTCAACCAGGGGACCGTGCCCCACATCATCGGCCCGTAGGGCGTCATCCACAGGCCCCCGGCCCAGATCGCCAGGAACAGCAGGAGGAAGAAGAACAGAAACCCCGCAGCCGGGCCGGGTCCGCGACGTCCTGCCGCGGCGATCAGCAGGGCGGCGAGGATGACGGCGATGATCATTGCGATAAGAAATTCAGCGATCCACATCAGCAGGCTCCTTTGGTCTCGTTTATCGGGCAGGCAAAACCGAGGCCGACCCCACAGGTGCGTGGGGTCGGCCTGGTTTGGCTGGGCAAACGCGGTTACTTGACGGTCATCTTGTCGATGACCCAGGTGGCTCCGCCTTCGTAGGCGTTTTCCCGGGCGGCTTCGCGTTCGGAGTAGGTATCCACCTCGCCGGTCAGCGTTGCCACGCCGTTATCCACCGAGACGTTCACCTGATCCTCATCCACGAACGGGCTCCACCAGAGCTCACCCTGGATGTCGTCGCGGATTTCCGCGTCGGTCGCGAACGTGTAGTACGGCTCGTAGTCGTACCAGTCGAACGTGTACGGGTTGTACTCGACCACGTACGGGTCGTAGACCAGCGGTTCGTCGGTGTATTCGACGTCCAACTGGTTCCGGACGTTCGTCACGCCCTTGGCCGTGGCGGCTGCGTCGTGGGCACGGGACTTCTCGTAGTAGGTGTCCACGTCGCCGTAGAGATACGCGGTGTTGTCGACCACCGAGACGGTAATCTCGAAACGGTCGGCGACGGGGTCCCGCAGCAGTGCCTTGCGGACGTTGGCGGCGATCTTCTCATCGGACAGTTCGGCGTCCTGGCGGACCTTGATCCGGTTGGTGACGGCCGTCACGCCGGTGGTACGCCGTGCGACCTGCTCAGCGGCCCGCTTGGCGAGCATGTTGTCCACCTTGCCGCGGAGCGTGACGGCAGAGCCGGCCACGTCCACGTCGATGTTGAACGAGAACGCACGCGGATCGTACACCAAGGCGTCCGTGATGGCGTCCTTGATCTCGTCCGAGGACTTGATGGGGAAGGACTTCCGCTGCATCCGGTCGTCCTTGGCCCAGTCCTGAATCGCCAGGCCGGTCGCGTCGACGTCCGTCACGCCGACCACCCAGGCGTCGTAGCGGGCCTGGCGTTTCTCGGCGGCGGAGCCGACGGTTCCATCGAGAGTGACCTCGCCATCGTCGACCTCTACGGTGATCAGCGAGTGGTCCACCAGCGCGTCCCACTTGAGGGCCCCGCGGACCTCGGCGGCGATCTCCGCGTCGGTGCGGTCCTGCTCGTACGAGACGATGATGGCGTCCTTCAGTGCGGTGACGCCCCTGACGCCCTTGGCGACGTTCATCGCCAGTTGCTTCTCCTGCCAGGACTCCACGGTTCCTTCCAGCGTCACCACGCCGTCTTCCACGCTTACGTCCAGTTCGTAGGAATCGGCGGCCGGGTCGTACGCCAGGGCGGCGATCACGTCGTTGCGGATCGTCGCGTCGGAACGGTCCTCGGGCGGTGTGACTTTGATCCGGTTGATCACCGAACGCACGCCCTTGACGGTCTCCGCCAATCGACCCGCGCGCTGCTTGGCCATGATGTTGGTTACCGTTCCGGTCAACGTCGGAATGCCCTCATTGGTGCGGACATCAATCTTGTGGGCCGGGACGGCCGAGTCGAACAGCAACTCGTCCTCGATGGCGTCGGTGATGTTCCGGTCTGTCAGTTCTTTCTCGGGGGCTGCCGTTGCCGGCAGCGTCGCCATCGCGACGGTCAACATCGCGATGACCATCGTCGCGATGAACCCGTGTCCTCTTGTTCGTGTGCGTAGCATCTGGTCCAGCTCCTTTCCTCTGCGGTTGCGTTTCTGTTGGGAGACGATGGTTGCGGTCATCGGACGGCTGAGACATTCTCCCAGTAGTGCCTCATGCCGTAGTGGTCAAACAGGGCCCGCTCGTAATCGCGGGTAATCGGTTGGTCGGGGTCGTACTCCGGAGCCGATCGGATCCGGTCGACAGGCAGGTCGATCTGCACCTGCTTCTGCGACCAGAGGATCCCCTTCGCCCAGTCCGGGGCGAGCAGCACTTTCTTGCCGGGCAGCCAGTTGCGGGTGTCGACCAGCAGATAGCGGATTCGCCAGTCGGCCGGGTCGGCGATGAGCCCCTCGACGTGGCCGATTTCGCCATCCTCGGCGAGGAGGTGATAGCCGGTTACTTCGCGAACGCTTCGCAGCGAGGTCTCGGCTTCGCTGGTCTGCGGGGGTTCGGGCGCGGTCTGCTCTTCCTTGACGGATCGCGGCGCCACGCCCACGGGCATCATCCCAACGGCCGGTACTCCGAGATGCGTCCAGTACATCGGCCAATTGTAATGACCGACCATTTCCGCCTCCCGCTGGCGGGAAACGGGGCGGTCGGCGTGAATCGGCGGGCTGCTCTCGATCTGCTCGCGGGTGAGTGAGACGGGGATCGCCTCGTCCCCGGACTCGGGCGCGTCGAAGGATTCCGTGGAGATCAGCACCTCTCGGCCGGGAAGCCAATCGCCCGTGTCGGCAACGAGGTAACGAACGATCCAGCTGTGATCGTCGAAGTAGAAATCTTTCACCTTGCCCAGCGTATCATCCCGGGCGTCGAGTGCGGTTCCCATCAGGCTATTCAGTGTCAGCAACATGGAGTCGGCCCTTCCCGTATTGTGGATGAATCCGTCTCCGGATCGGCCGAGAGTGTGGCAGTTGTGTTGGTCTGCCGGATCGGCCATCGACTTCACAGAATGGTATGGATGCCCCCGGGTCGCCCCAATGGGAGTCAGACGGGAACTGACGTGAGCCGGAATCGCAGCACCCATGGGAGATCGCCCCACGGCCGGCAGCCGCCCGGGAAAGCGTTCTGTGCAAGCTCGGTTCGAGCCAACCGGTACGAATACAATGAAACAGCGTTGATCCGCATCGCCAATTCCGGCGAGCAGACACAGAAGGAGTCCCGATGTTCGGCAAAAGCATTCATCTATTCACCCTGTTCGGGTTCGAGGTCCGCATCGACCTCAGTTGGCTGATTATTCTCGTGATCGTGGTCTGGTCGCTGTCGGCCGGCGTGTTTCCCCAGCAGTATCCCACCGACGAGTTCCCGCAACTGGGCAGTTGGGCATACTTCGGAATGGGGCTGGCGGCCGCTGTGGGGCTGTTCGGATCGATCGTGTTTCACGAGATGTGGCATTCGCTGATCGCCCGTCGGTTCGGGCTGCCGATGGAGGGGATCACGCTGTTCCTTTTCGGGGGCGTCGCGCAGATGGACGAAGAGCCCCCCAGCCCCGCGGCGGAGTTCTACATGGCCATCGCCGGGCCGATCGCGTCGGTGGTGGTCGCGGGCGTCTGCCTGGGTCTGTGGCAGTGGGGGCTTGTCGGGGGTTGGCCCGTGGCTGTCCGGGGCGTACTGATGTGGCTGGGCATTATCAACGTAGCCCTGGTCGCGTTCAATCTCATCCCGGGTTTCCCGCTCGACGGCGGGCGGGTGCTGCGTTCGATCCTGTGGAAGGTCTGGGGCGATCTTCGCCGGGCGACGCGGGCGGCTTCGCGCGTGGGGGCCGGGTTCGGCCTGGTGCTGATCGGGCTGGGCATCGTCGAGTTGCTGATCGGCGGCAACGTCATCGGCGCGGTCTGGTGGATCCTCATCGGCATGTTCATCCGCGCCGCAGCCAGGCAGGGCTACCAGCAGGTGATCCTGCGGCAGTTGCTGCACGGCGACCCGGTGCGCAAATACATGAATCCCGAACCCGTGACCGTGCCGGCAGAGACCTCGCTGCGACAACTCGTGGAGGATTACGTCTATCACTACCACCACAAGATGTATCCCGTGGTCCGCGATGAGAAACTCGTCGGCTGCGTGACCACCAAAGACCTCGCCGAGATTCCGCGCGGCGAGTGGGACGATCAGCTCGTGGAGTACATCGCCTCCGATTGCTCCGGGGAGAACACCATTTCACCCGATGCCGACGCCATGGACGCCCTGACGCAGATGTCCGGGAGCAAGGCAAGCCGACTGATGGTGACCACTGACGGGAAGATCGAGGGCATCATCTCGCTGAAGGACCTCACGCAGCTGCTGGCGCTACGCCTGGAATTGGACCAGGGCGAAGCGCCCGCCGGTGTGAGCCTGCCCCGGATCCCCCAATCCCAGACCCAACAGTGAACCAACACATCGCGCCGGGGCGATACGGCCCCGCCGAAAGGAGAGCAACCCATGAGAAACCGCGAAGTCGTCGCGAAAGTCAATGAGCTGTCCGATGGGCAGATGAAGGCTGTTTCCGTCGGTCAGAAGGAGATTCTGCTTCTTCGGATCGGCGATGAGTTCCGCGCTTACGCCTCGGAATGTCCGCATCACGGGGCCCCGTTGGCCGAGGGGGCGCTGATGGACGGCAAGCTGCGGTGTCCGTGGCATCAGGCGGTGTTCGACGCCCTGACGGGCAAACGTGTCGAGCCGCCGGCAATGGACGACCTGCCTCGTTTCGAGACGGAGGTGGTCGAAGAGAACGTCGTGGTGCTGCTGCCTCGTGAGTTGCCCGGCAAACAGACACCGGCGATGACCGTTCCCGATCTGGAAGCCGACGCCCGCGAGGCGGTCGGGTCCGACGAGGGGCAGTACCGCTCGGCAGACCGGTTCCCCGTCGAACGCCTCGAACAAGGTCGAACCTTTGCGATCATCGGCAGCGGGGCCGCCGGGATGGCCGCCGCGGAGGGCTTGCGCGAGGAGGGCTTTGCCGGCAACATCACCGTACTCACCGCCGATCAGGACCTGCCCTACGACCGCACGGACCTGAGCAAACGCTACCTGCAGAAGCCCGATGCCTCGTCGCCCCAGCTGCGCGACGCGGAGTTCTACAAGCGGTTCGGGATCGACATCATCACCGGCTGTGAGGTGACGGACATCGACCTCCAGGCCAATCGCCTCCACTGCAACGGCGGGGAAGACCTGGCGTTCGACAAGTGCCTGATCGCCACCGGCTCGCAGCCGAGACGTCTGGGCGTGGACGGGGAAGACCTGGACAACGTCTTTACGCTGCGTTCGCTGGCCGACTGCAACGCGATTCGCCGTCAGGCCGACCAGGCCGACAGGGCGGTCGTGATCGGGGGGAGTTTCATCGGCATGGAGGTGGCTGCCTCGCTGCAGCAGCGTGAGATCGACGTGACCGTCGTGGACGTCGCGGATGTTCCGTTCGCCGCGGCCCTGGGCAGCGAGATCGGCAGGATGTACCGCGCCGTCCACGAGGAGAAGGGCGTGAGCTTCCGCATGGGTGAGAAGATCGACTCGTTCCAGGGAGACAACGGTTCGCTCACCGGCGTGACGCTGCAGAACGGCCAGACGCTGCCGGCCGACCTGGCTGTGGTGGGCGTGGGCGTCGCGCCAAGGACCGGATTCCTCAAGGGTCTGGACCGCAAGGACGACGGCAGCATTCCCGTCGATCCGATGATGCGGGTTCGCGGGCAGGAGGACCTCTTCGCCGCCGGCGACATCGCCAGCTTCCCCGACTGGCGGACCGGCGAGGACATCCGCGTGGAGCACTGGCGACTGGCCCAGCAGCTCGGGCGAACGGCCGCCCGGTCCATGCTCGGGAAGGATCAACCCTACCGCGGCACGCCGTTTTTCTGGACGAACCAGTATTTCGTCATTACGGACCATATCGGGTACGCGCCCGACTGGGACGGGATCCGCATTGACGGCAGCATCGACGACCAGGACTTCCTGGCGTACTACCTCGTGGACGGGCAGGTGCGGGCGATGGCCGGTTGCGGCAGAGACAGGCAGATGTGTGTGGCCAGCGAGTCGCTGCAGGCCCGGCAGTCGCTTTCGCTGGACACGATGCGCCAGGCGATGCGCAGCGGCAGGGCGGTGAGAGTCTGAGCGGCGATCAGGATGAAACCAGGCGAGAGCCGGACTTGCCGTTGGAACCGATCGCCTTGAGGAAACGCGAATTGACCTTCGCAATGACCTCTTTGCGCCTCTTGGCCGAGTCCTTGCCGACGTGGATCTGTGCCCCGGCGAGCATGGCATGTCCGCCGCCGGTGCCGATGCGGTAGCAGACCTTCTTGGCGACTTCGTCGGCCCGGGGCTCACCGTTCAGCGTTCGGATGGACACGAGCAGTTCGCCGTCGTAGAACCCGTGCGTCAGCGCCCAGTCGACGTTCTCGTGTCGCAGGAACAGGTCGGCCGTCTCGCCGAGCATGTCGGCGTTGTGGATGTCACCCAGCCCGGCGACGATGGCGTCGGGGTAGATCATCGCCTCGCTGAGGGCGTCATTGAGCATCTGGAAATACACCCCGGGCACCCGTCCACGCTGGATCTGGCCGAGCATGCGCTTGTTCGCCAGCGGGTGGAGACCTTCGGCGGCCTGGATGTCCGCGTCGGTCGCCTCGCGGCCGAGATCCTGGGTGTCCGAGCGGATCCCGTACAGCAGGGCGGTGGCCAGGGGGATTTCCGGGGTGACGCCGACTTCCTGGAGGTACTCCCAGAGGATCGTCGCGGTCGCGCCGTAGCGCGAACGGATGTCCGTGAACTTCGCCTTGCGGGTAGCGTTGCGGATGGAATGATGGTCGATGACGATGGCCGGGACGACGTCGGCAGCCAGCGAACTGTTGCCCGTGCCAGGCTGGGCGTCGACCATGGCGATGCAATCGTAATCGCCGATGTCGATGTCGTCGATCGGGCGAAGCCGCAGCGAAAGGTACTGCACCAGCGCGCGGTTCTCGCCCCGCCCGACGGTGCCGCCGTGCACGAACGTGCACTGGATATCCGTGAGATGATGCACCACCGCACGAAGCCCCACGCCGGCGGCGATGGCGTCGGGGTCCGGGTGGTCCTGCAGGACCACGAGCAGGCTGCGTGCCCCGTCGAGGGTCTCCTGGAGCTTACGGATTTTGTCGGAGTTCTTCTCGGTCGCGGGCATGGTCGGATATTCCCAGCTGCTTGGCGGACAGAACGCCTCGGCCAGGAGGCCGGGCACGTCCCGCTCTCTGCGGGCCCCTGTCATGATAACATCGCCCCGCCTGCGCGGAAAGCGGGGTTTCGCCTTCCGCGCACGCGGGTGTGCGACATGAATTGGGGGCAAGCTCCAGGTATTGAGCGACGAGCGACACGCGAATTGCGACAAGGGCACCCGAGGTATCGCTGAAGCCCCATCTTGAGCGAAGCGAAAGGTGGGGGTATCGACAAGCTCCAAATTCCAAATGACAAGTTCCAAGGAGTGATCGTCCCGCATCGACCTGCGATCGCGCCCGCAACAAGTTGCGAGCCCTACGGCCTGCCGTCGCATGGGCTTCCAGCCCATGTTCTGTTCTGTTTCGTCTTCGGTGTTGCGCCCGCAACAAGTTGCGAGCCCTACGGTCTTGCCGGGTATGGGAGTTTCCGCG
>CAZFPT010000059.1:0-17292 GCA_964521005.1 uncultured Planctomycetaceae bacterium
CATCGAGGATCAGCGCGTCCTGGACGCCTTCCGGGTGGTCCCGCGCGAAGCCTTCATGGGCGACGTATCACCCCGCGAAGCCTACGCCGACGCGCCGCGTCCCATCGGACACGGGCAGACGATCTCCCAGCCTTACATCGTGGCGGTGATGCTCGAGGCGCTGCAGGTTCAGCCGACCGACCGCGTGCTGGATATCGGGCTGGGCAGCGGATACCAGACCGCCCTGCTGGCCACGCTCGCCGAGCATGTCTTCGCGATCGAGCGGATCGAAACGCTCACCAAGCGGGCGGATGGAATCCTGCGGGAACTGGAGATCGACAACGTCACCACGCGCACCGGTGACGGCACGCTGGGTTGGCCGGAGCATGCCCCGTTCGATCGCATCATCTCCGGTGCCGGCGGACCGAAGATTCCCGAGCCCTGGATCGACCAGCTCGCCGAGGGCGGCCGACTGATCTGCCCGGTGGGTCCGGAGCACGCCCAGCATCTCATGATCGGAGAGAAACGCGACGGCGTGCTGCACGAAACCGCCGGCTGTGGCGTGCGGTTCGTACGCCTGATCGGCGAAGAAGGCTGGCAGCCCAGCGGCCGATGAGCGTCGCGTCAGTCGCGCAGCTCGCGCTCGGCCCGGACCTCCGCGGCGCAGGCGTCCAGTCGTTTACGCAGGTCGGCCACCACGTCGGGATACTTGTCGGCGAGGTTGTAACTCTCCTGCCAGTCGCGCTCCACGTCGAACAGCTGGGGCATTTCCTTGGTCTTGTCGTCGAACCCGAAGGACACGTGCAGCTTCCACTTGCCCACGCGAATCGCCTGCAGCGTGTCGTGGAAGAAGTAGCACAGCTGCTCGCGCGGCGGAACGTCGCCGCCGACCAGCGCCGGGCCGATGTCGACCCCGTCAAAGGTCCGCTCGCCTGGCAGGTCCGCCCCGGCGAGGTTCGCGACCGTCGGAAGGAGATCCAACTGGCTGGCGACCTGCTGGCAGACACTCCCGGCGGGGATGGTTCCCGGCTGGCGGGCGACGAAGGGCATGCGGACGCCGCCCTCGTACACGTCGAACTTTCGGCCACGCAGGCCGCCCGTGCTGCCCTCGAACCACGGACCATTGTCGCTGGTCACGATCAGCAGCGTGTCCTCGGCGAGGCCGAACTCGTCCAGCTTGTCCATCAGTCGCCCGAGATGGAAGTCGATGCATTCGATCGTGTCGCCGTAGGTTCCGCCGTCCGATTGGCCGCGGAATGCGGGTTCCACGTGCAGCGGGATGTGGGGCATGGTGTGGGCGAGATAGACGAAGAACGGCTCGTCGCGATGGGCCTGGATGAACTCGATCGCCCGATCGGTATACCGTCGCGTCAGGCCCGCCTGGTCGACCTCTTCTTCGATGGCGACCTCGCCGTCATAGAGGTGCAGCGGGCTCATGTCGTTGCTGTAAAGCAGCCCGAAGTACTCGTCAAATCCGTGGCGGGTCGGGTTGTGTTCGGGCAGGCAACCGAGGTGCCACTTGCCGGCCATGCAGGTCGCGTAGCCGGCGGTTTTGAGGTACTCGGCGATGGTGGTGTCCTGCGGGCCGATCCCTTCCGTGTCGCGCGGGAACAGCACGCGTCCGATTCCCGCCCGCTGGCCGTATCGTCCGGTGAGCAGCCCGCAGCGGGACGGCGTGCAGATCGAGGCAGAGGCGTACATCTGCGTGAAGCGGATGCCCGTCTCGGCGACGCGGTCCATGTTCGGCGTCCGGATCGAGGTGGATCCGAAACATCCCATGTCTCCGTATCCCATGTCGTCCATGAATACGACAACAACGTTCGGCTGACGGTTTTGCATGACCTGTCTTTCTTTCCTGGCGTAGGCGGGCTCGATTGGTTTTGCTGCTGCGTACCACGGTTCAGCGGGTTTTCTCGGCGGCGATCTGCCTGTTGGCGTATCGCAGGTGGGTCAGCACGTTCCGCCACAGCCGATTGTCGCTGTCGGGGAACGGCTGGGACGTCAGCGGCGTGATCATCTCACGGACGCGCTGGAAGTCGTCGGCGGCGTCGCTCCACCGCTTGCGTTTCGTGTTGATGTAGGCTTTGCGATAGGCGTTGTAGACGCGATCCACCAGCTCGCGCGTGGCGTTGAAGTACATCGTACTGTCCTGCGAGCGGGCAAAGGCGACGCTGCCGCTGTACTCCTGGTGAAGCTTGAAATACTTCACAGCCCAGGCGAGATTCCCCGTCCGCTCCCGGTTGCGATAGTGCGACCGGGCCTTCTCCAGAGCCTCCTTGGCCTTGATGTCGTCCACCTGAACGCTGATCTCGAGAGGCCCTTCGATGACCTCCTTGATCTCCGTTCGGCTGAGGATTTCCGGAACCCCGCCGTGATCGGTCTGCTCCCCGCCACGCGTGGCGAAGAACACGATCAGGGCGATCATCGCCGCCAGGTACACCCCGCCGAAAATGGCGTACTTGCGCATCTTGGCCTTCTTGCGGGCCTCGGCTTCGCTCAGGCCACCGGCTTCGTCTTGGTCGGTGACTGCTTCGGGCGAGTCCATCGGGGGGGGCTTGGGGCCCTGCTCGGGCGCCTCGGTGGCAGGCGCAGCTGCGGGAGCGGGTTTGACCGGTTCCAGGCCTCGCTCGGCCATCGCTTCTTTCGGGTCGTCCTCGGGGGAAACGTAGAGAATGCGCGTCTCCTGCCCGACGCCCAGAATGTCGCCGGTCTCCAGGAGGATCTGCCGGCCGCGCTTGTAACGCTTGCCGTTGACCTCCGTGCCGTTCGCCGAGCGGTTCTCCACGACCCAGCCTTCGGGCGTGAGCTCGAACACCAATTGCTCGCGCGACGCCGCCTCCTCGCGCAGCGGGATGTCCGCCTGGGACGAACGCCCCATCAGCGCCTGCTGCCCGAGCACCACGGCGTGCTCACCCGCCTGCGGGCCCGAGAGGAATACCAGTTCTGGACAAGGTTCTGCCATGTGTCTTCCATTCCTGCCGGCCAACCGACCAGGGCGTCGGTCGACGGGTTGTACCTAGAACAGTCCTTTTGTGGCGCCCCGGAGGATCGCCGGTCCGAACACCGCCAGAATGACGGCCATCACCAGAAGCAGACACGGGATGAGAATCCGCACGCTGGCCACGGCGGCCTTGTTCTCCGCCCGCACCGATCGCTGCAATCGCAGCAGCTTCGCCTGGTCGCGAAGGACCACGCCCAGCGGCGTTCCGAGTTCCTCAGCCTGCATGACGCTGGCGGTGATGCTCCGCAACGATTCCAGCGGAACGCGCCGCGCGAGATTCTGCAGGGCCCGCCGGCGGGTTGCTCCCAGCTCCATCTCCGCGAGCATCGTCTTGAACTCCACGTTCAACGGGTCGTCCCCGCTTTCGGAGGTGATGGTCTGGACGGCCTCGGTGAAGTTGGCACCGGCGCCCATCGCCAGGGCGATCAGGTCCAAAGCATACGGAACGCGCCGACGGATCACCATCAGTCGCTTCTGGGCCTTGTCGTAGAGCTTGTAGAGGCCCACGCCCACTCCGCCCAGGAATACCACGATCAGCAACACCACGCTGAACTGCTGGAGGACCAGCAGGTGGAACGCTTCGAGAATTCCCGCCGCCGCCAGACCGCCGGCCATGCACACGGCCAGGTACTCCTCGGCGGTGTAGTAGTTCGGGCTGCCGGCAGAGACGAGGTTGCGGTCGATCCAGTCCTTGACCCCGCCCAGCGAAATCGAATGGCTGATCCCCAGCAACACCCACATCAGCGGCCTGGTGATGGTCTGCTCGAAGACGGTCTCGCGGTCGGAATGGCCGGTCGCGATGGCGGCGGCGCGCTGCGGGGAGAGCTTCGGCGAGCCGGACTGCCCGAACAGCCCCGCGATGAACGTGGCAACGGTCAGCCCGATCAGCGCGGTCAGCGCGCCCTGGAGGCGGTCGCCGCTGAAGAGCATCGCTGCCACACCGGCGATCACGCAGATCGGCAGGACGATCAGGAGCATCAGAACGGTGGTTCGTTTCATGGCGTGCCCCGGTTCATATGTCCACCGCCACAATCTTGCGGATCCAGAGGAACCCCGCGACGTTCAGCACGAGAATCACCGCGAGAATCAGCTTGCCCATGTCCGTGGTGAACATCGCACGCACGCCGGCAGGGTCCACCAGAAGTGCCAGCAACCCCAACACGACGGCGGGCATGGCCCCCAGCCAGCGGGCCGTGGCGCGCCCCTGGGCCGTGAGCGACTCGATGCGCTTCTCCAGTCGTTGGATCTCCCGGACGCTCTCGGCGATGCGGTCCAGCGTCTCGCCGAGGTCGCCGCCGCGCTCACGGTGGGTGTGCAGCGCGGAGAACAGCAGGCGGAAGTCCCCCGAGTCGATCCGCTCCGCCGCGTTGTCCATCGCCTCGTCCAACGGGACGCCGTATTCGTACTCCCGCAGCAGGTGGCCGAACTCCTCGCAGATCGGGTCGGCCCCGTCGCGGGCGATCATCTGCATCGCCTGCACCAGGTTCAGCCCGGCCCGCACGCCGGAAGCGAGTGTCTGCACCGCCCCGACCAGTTGCTCTTCCAGCCTCTTCACGCGCCGCTGCTTGAGATACCGCATCGCCAGGTTCGGCAGGAACAATCCGCCCACGAAGAACAGCAACGCTCCCCAGACGCTGCTGGTCAGGACGTAGCCCAGCAGCGCCGTCAGGAGGATCAGCACCCACACGAACGCCATCGCCACGCCCGGGTTCGTGGCCGAGAGCATCTGCCCGCGCAGGATGTCGTCGAACTTGCGATACTGCCCGCCGAGATACGCCACCAGCGGCCCGGCGCCGATGCGAACAGCCGTCGCCGTCAGCAGCCCGAGGACCACGCTGATGGCAATCTGCGGGGCGGTAAATGCAATCAGCTGGGCGATCACGTGAACACCTCGATTCCGAGAATGTCCCGCTCGACCAGCTCCTGGGCGAACACCGGCAGATACCCCGTATGCCGCAACGGGCCCACCTTGCCATGCTCACCGGGAATCGGCTTGGAGAGGAACACGTCCTCGGTGATGATTCGACTGGTTTCCGGATCCAGCCCGACCACCTCGCTGACGTGCGTCACGCGGCGCGAGCCGTCCTGGAAACGCGAGATCTGCACCACCAGGTCCAAGGCAGCGACGATCTGCTCGCGAATCGCCCGGATGGGCATCTCGACGGCCATCAGGACCATCGTCTCGATCCGCAGCAGCGTGTCGGCAGGGTTGTTGGCGTGAATGGTGCTCAGCGAACCGTCGTGCCCGGTATTCATCGCCTGGAGCATGTCCAGCGCCTCGGGCCCGCGTACCTCGCCCACGATCAGTCGATCGGGCCGCATGCGCAGGGCATTCTTGACCAGTTCGCGGATCGTGTAGGCGCCCTTGCCTTCCACGTTGGCCGGGCGCGTCTCGAGGCGGACGAGATGCTCCTGCTGAAGTTGCAGCTCGGCCGAGTCTTCGATGGTGACGATGCGCTCGTCGCCGGGAATGAAATTGCTCAGCACGTTCAGTGTGGTCGTCTTGCCGCTGCCCGTTCCGCCGGCGATCATGATGTTCTTTCGTCCGACCACGCAGGCCCGCAGGAACTGGGCGGTCGACTCGCTCAGCGTGCCGCGTTCGACGAGGTCGTCGATGGTAAACGGAATGCGGGCGAACTTGCGGATCGTCAGCGTCGGGCCCGAGAGACTCAGCGGATTGATCACCGCATTCACGCGCGAACCGTCCGGCAGCCGGGCGTCCACCAGCGGCGTGGACCGGTCGATCCGCCGTCCCACCGGCGTGATGATCCGCTCGATGACGCTCTCGACGATCTCGTCGGAAAAGAAGCTCCGCCCGGTGTTCTGCAGCACGCCGTCTTTCTCAATGTAGATCTTGTCGCGCCCGACGACCATGATCTCGTTGATGTTGGGCATCTCCAGGAGGTCCTGCAACGGCCCGTAGCCCAGCACGACGTCCTCGATTTCCTTCGAGAGCATCCGCCGGACGATGTACCGCCGCAGCTCCGGGCTCAGCCGGGGCGTGATGCGCTGCAACTGGGCGTTCCACTCCGCCTCGACCGTGGCGACGTCCTCCTTCAGCGTGTGCGGGCGGAGCCGCAGCGGGAAATACCCCACCACGTCGCCCACCATGCGGGAGATCGCTTCCTCGTGCGTCTGGTTGAGCAGCTCGGAATGCTCGAAGCCGTAGCTGTACATCAGTTTGCCGGTCGCCCGCCGGGTGAGTTCGGTGACCACCGCCCGCCAGAGAAACTCGCGAACGAGGTGCTCGGACATCTCCGTGTCGATGTCCTCGATGTGGTGATCGATGATCTCGTCGAGGTTCTTCTTGATCATGATCACCAGTTGCTCGTCGGCGCCGGCCTGGCCGGTCACGCGAAGGTTCAGGCGTTCAAGCAGTTCGGCGTGGAGATTCTGCTCCAGCTCGATCACCCGTTTCCGCGGCGATGCGGAGACCTTCTGGCCTTGCACACGCCGCGAGGAGGGCTCCATCATGTAGATGCTGAACTCGCCGATGCGGATCTCGTCGCCGTAGCTGACTTTCGTCCGTTCCTGGACGTCCAGCTCGCGGTTGGCGACGGTGAGCCCGTTGAGCCCGAGCGATTCGATGAAGTACGTCCCGTTGTCGCGGAACAGCCGGGCATGCTCGCGCGAAACGAACGGGCTGCGCAGCGTCACGTCGTTGCTTTCCTCGCGGCCGATGGTGACGTTATCGTCATCGACCTCGTGGACGTCGCGCTCATCGGAGTACTGATTGTAGACCCAGATTTCCACGTATGACTCCCGGCCTATTCGAACCCGTCGGATGGTCCACCGCGACGCGTGCCCACGTTGGCGGGCAACTCGTCGAGATCTTCGTGGATCTTCCCGGCGTCCTGCGGGAGCGACTCGGTCGACGGGCGAACGTCGATCCACAGGCTGCCCTCGACCCACGTCATCACGTTCTTGAGCTGCTTGGAGACCTCGGGGCTCACCTGCACCTGCACCGTGCGATAACGGCTTCGCGAGCCGCCGCGCCCATCGAGCTCCTCGCCGGGCACGCGGATGACCTTGACGGCCGGCAGGATCACAAACGTTCGGCTGACCCTCTCGCCGGGCGGACGAAGAATGCCCAGCACGTCCACGTGGTCGCCGCGGCGGAGCAGTTCACCGGGCGATTTGCGCGGGTCGAACTCGATCGTGGTCCCGCGCATACCGATCTCGATTTCCGTCACGTCCGAGGTGCCCCCGGGCGCCATGAAATGCGCCCACACAAGGACTTCGTTCTGTTCGATCGACTTACGCAGCGGGTCCTGCAGCGCCGACTGGATATCCTGCTTGTAGACCGGGCTGCCCAGAGACTCGGCGACTCGCCGGGGGATGGTCGCCTCCCGCAGGTCGCTCATCTCGATTTCTTCCCGGGCGCGGGCGTCGCGGCGGAGACGGTACACCGTCACGCTCTCGCCGCGGGCTGCGCTGCGGACCTGCTCGATGTGGATGTTGTAGATCACCATGACCACCAAACCCAGAAACACGGAAATCAGCAGGAGTTTGGTGTTGTTCACTCTCGGTTGCTCTTCGGCCATGCCTTCACCTCGATCGCCCCGCAGCGGATTGCTCGCGGGCTATTACGGTTACGTGTATCTTGCTCTTTCCGTCGCGATTTCGCAAGGCGACCTCCAGCGTGTCGCCCGCTTTTTCGCCCACCAGAATCCGCCCGCCGCTTCGCATCGCCGCGTCCCGCACGATCCTGTAGCCGATTTTCCTCAGCGCCGAGAGGTAGTGGTCGGCCGCCTCTGCCATCGAAAGATCGCCCGCATAGCGAAACGTCCTCGCCCCGCCGGGCGATCGCATCGCGAATACGCGGACGAGCGGGCCGGGGGGATCCAGCGGATCATTGGCGTCGTCGATCGCCTTGAGGCCGACCTCCGCCAGCGGGTCGGAGACCAGACCTCGCGGGTTGCGCCGCTCGGGTTGACGATCGCGATCGTACCGCAGGAGTTCTCCGGGTTGGGAATTTCCGCCCCCCCTCGAAGCGGGCCAAAGCTCGCCGAACAACCAGGCGGCCGTCAGCCCCAGCAGCGCCATCAAAGCGAGGCCCACCAACAGCCCGCGACGGCGCCGGGTCGTCGACGGCGGGGAGGAAGCTCGGTCCCGGTCGGCTGACACGTCCGTGGAACCCTTACCATCCATTGCGAATGAGTGAGTGGATCTCGGCTGCCAGCGAGTCGCCCGGCGCGTCGATGCGGTCCAGGGAATCCACAAGGTCGCGCAGGTACGAGTCGCGGATGGTACTGCTTACCGACGCCTGGTGGTGGCGCCATTCCACACCGTCCCGCGTGTGGTGGTTCTCAATCGCCCCGGTGAACCACGCCCACAGCGGAAGCTCGGTGGGAAACTCCGCTGAGAGCCCGCGCCACGTACCCCGCCGGAACCGGTTCACGATCATCTCCTCGGCAAACTCGCCGGTCTCCACCGAGTAGGTCGACGCCTCGGCACTGAGGTCGCGGCGCGTCTCGTGCGGGCCCGAGCGCCGGTGAATGCCCACACTCTCGGCCTGGTCGCCGAAGAACCGCGGGCGAACGTCGTTGGCGTCCACGTGGCCGTCGCGATGCACGTCCCGCCAGACGACGTACCGGTCGGCCGACCGGACGCGCTGCTGGTTCATCATCGCGTACCCGAAGAAGAACGTCAGCGCCAGCACGAGCACGTACAGCGGCAGGGAAAACACGAACTCGATCAGGGCGGTTCCCCGCCGCGAGCGTCGTCGGATTGTCGTTCGCCTCATCGTCATGTCATTGTCCGTATGTGGATGGCGGGACTAATGCTGCAGGTGGATCCGGACGGTTTCCTCGTCAATCGTCGAGAGATACTCCCATGCCCGGTCGATATCCTCCACCGAGAGCACCTCGGCCGGCGCGTCGGGCGCGCCGGCGTCCATGCGGTCCATCCAGTCTTCCCAGCCGACCACCGGCTTGAGACGCACCTGCCAGTCCTGCGTCCAGAGGTCCCAGCTTTTGTTGTTGAACACCTCGGCCTGGGCGACGGCGTAGATCGCCTCGGCCGGGTTGACGCCCTTGAACCGGGCCCGCCACAGAACCGCCCGGTCGGTATCCTCGGCCACCCCGAGATAGCTGAAGTGCGTCCGGCGGATTCCCGCGTCCGGGTTCAGCTCGCGCGGGTCGTAATCGCCCTCGCTGGTATCCATCATCAATGGATAGGGCAAGTCCTCGTCCGAGTCGTAATTGGAGGGGTTGCGGACGGTGACGTCCTCGCCCACGTCGATTCCGCCCCAGATCCAGAAGGACGTCAGGTACACTTCCTGCCAGACCGGCTCGCCGTCGGCGTCAAGCCTCAGGTTGATGTCGATCTCGTGGTCCATCGTCGTGTAGTAGTAGCTTTCGTCGCGCCAGATGTGGTCGGCCACCTTGGGCACCGACCATTCGCGCGGGTCGACCCAGTCGCCCGACCAGATCGCGATGGGGCGCTCGCCGTTGGTGCGGTAGGTGCCCGGCGTCAGCCAGGCCCCGCTGCCGGGCGGATGCTTCGAGGCGATCTCCACCAGGTAGAACATCGTCTGGTGGATGCTCTCCTCGTCCCTCTCGGCCCGGTCGACGGCGGCAGAGAAGCTCGTGATCCACTCGGGGTAGTGGTATTTGCCCTCGGCGACACCGGGGCGGAACATGTACTTGAGCTTCATCTTGGCCAGGTCGCGCTGATACTTGTAGAACAGCGTGTCGTCCAGGTGGCCTTCACGCACCACGCGTCGGGCACCCTCCCAGTGCCAGTGGTCGTTGGCGTACCAGTTGATCCGGCGCATCGCCCAGGAGAACGGCCCGTAGGGGCGGTAGCCGTAAATTTCCCAGTCTGTCGCAGCCCAGCGTCCGGAGGTTCCCCCGCCGCTGTTTCCCCGCGCCGAACTGCCCGAACGCCGCCCCCCCACCGAGACCTTGCCGCCCGATCCGCCCTTGGTCTTGCCCACACCGGGCGTGCCGGAGACCCACTCCCACGCGGTGGCCTTCCTGAGATAGTCCCGCCACCGGAACAGCTTGGCGTAAGGCCCCAGCCGATGCGGATATTTCATGTCCGGAATCGCCCCGCCGTTTCCGCCGGTGCGATGCACCTCGGCGTCGTTGTTGACGACTTTCTCGCTCCCTTCCAGGAGGTACTGGAAGTCGCGGAAGTTCCCGCGGACCGCCGGCAGCCGAGGCAGGACCGGAACCATGAAGGCCGTCCGCGCCTGCGACGCCTTGCCGTACCGGGCGGCGTTGATCTGCGCGAGCGTGCCGGCCGACTCTGCCGTTGCCTCGGACAGCTCGGCCAACGTGACGGCAGCCCGCCAGAGCTGACCCTGCGGACCGGCCCCGCTGCCGCGGCGCCAGTAGGTGTGCTCGGTCATGTCGAAGCCGCTCTCGTTGAGCAGTTCGTTGAGCGGAATGAGGATGTCCCGCTGGTCGCGCATCCGGTCGCGGAGGGCTCGCACCCCGTCGGAGATCAGGTCGCCCGCGCCGTTCATGTGTGGAATGTTGTGGTTGAGCTGCTCGTCCAGGCGGGCCTGCCAGTCGTCCACTTCCGTGACGGCCATCTCCGTGGAAAGCGGCAGCGCGTCGAGCACAGGCACCAGCGAGAGCAGCTTGGCCTGGCCGACGTTGTTCATCGCGACGAGGTTCATCGACCGCGCCATCCATCCGCCCCCGCTGACGGCGGCGGAGTCCGCGGCGTTCTGCATTTCCAGCCGGCGGTTGACCTGATCGCCGAGGTTGTACACGAAGAAGATCAGCCCCACCATCAGCGTCAGCCCGACCAGCGAAACCACGATCACCTGGCCCTTTCGGCCGGCGGCGGGTCGGCGGGTTCGTCTTGCGTGGAGGCGGTTCATCGTCTGCTCCCAACCCCGGAGTCTACTCCGGCGTGGCGTCTCTCAACTGGTTCAACAGCCGGCGGACCTCGGCGGTGTCCATCTGCGCCTGGGCCAGCCCGAAGTAGGACTTCGCCAGCGTCCTGTCATCGTCGGCCAATGCGTCGCGCCCGAGCTTCATGTTGATCTCGTACTTCGCCCGGCGGATGCCCTCATCCACCTCGTCCGGGGCGGTGGCGTACACCTGGCCGGCCTTCTCGAACTCCTCGATCGCCTGCTTGTAGCTGCCCTGCTCCAGGAGCTTGCCCGCCTTGCTCATCAAGTCCTTGTACGCCACTTCCTGGGCCATCGCCACCTGAAGCGACTCGACCATCGCCGCCTCGGATTCCTTGATCGCGGCGGCCTTCTCGTAGGCGGTCTTGGCCTTGTCGTACTCGCCGTTTGCCCGGAGCTGGTTGGCCTTGGCCAGTTGGATGTTGAACTGGCAGGTCACGATCTTCTCGTCCAGCTGCTGGGTCGAGTCGATCTTCCGGGCCTCCATGAACTTCTCGATGGCCTTGCTCCACTCGCGAGCGACCATGGCTGTGTTACCGGCGGCCACCAGGCTGGCATACTTGGCGTTCTTCTCCAGCGCCGCCAGGGCGGACTTCGCCCGCTCGTTGTCCGGATTGGTCTCCAGGGCCTTGTTGTAGAGCTTCCGTGCCTGGTCCTGCTCGCCATCGCTCAGTGCCCGGTTGGCCACCTGCAGGTACCAGTCGCTCTGGACCTCTTTGATCCGCTGGGTCAGCGAGTCGGTCTTCTTGACGGCCGCTGCCTTGCGCAGCCATTCCAGCTCGCGGGCACGGTTGCCGCTGTCGCGGGCCTTGTTCGCCTCGGCCATCGCCTCGCTGTAGGCCCGGTAGCTCTCCATCTCGTCGCGTCGCGCCGTGAGATACTCCATCCGCTCGGACCGGAAATCGCTCGCGAGCAACTCGGAGCGACGGTCGTCTTGGATCTTGTCGATCGCCACGGTATAGGCAGCCTTCGCCTGGGCGAACTGGTCGGCCTTTGCCAATTCGTCGGCCTCGGTGATCGCCTCGTTGAGTTCCTTGGTGAACTCCAACCGATCGATGCGATCCAGCAGCTTCTGGTGGCGCTGGCGGAATCCCTTCCAGCCGTCCCCGATGGTCCGCTCGATGGCCCGAAGCTCGGTGCGGGCCTCCTGGAACCGCTCGTCGGCAATCATTACCTCGGCCCGCGCGACGGCTTCGCTGTAAGACCGCACCTTCGTGTAGTAGTCCTCGAACTGCGATATCTGCGGCTCGACGGTGCGGGTCCACTCCAGCAGATCACCCGTCGCGTCCCGCTGGACATCGGTCAGCTTGTCGCGGGCGGCCTGGCGCTGCTCGGCGGCACGGGTCCAGTTCTCCTCGCTCACCGCGACGCGACCCTTGGCCAGGTGCATCAGCACCCCGCCGCGCCGGGCGGCGGCGCTGTTGGGGTAGCGACTCACCAGCGTATCGAATGTCTTGGCGGCCGATGCGTAATCACCGCGCTTGTAGGCGTCCAGACCGGAATCGTAAAGCCCGGCGATCTTCTTCGCGCGGGTCTCTTCCTCGCCGCGATTCATCATCCCCACGGCAACGCCGATCCCGACGATCGACAGCCCGACGATCACCGCCAGCAGGATCTTCGTCTTGCGGGAGAAGCTGGATTGCGGGATCGGGGCGGTGGCCGGCTCTTCCAGCTCACCTGTGTCCGGGGCGGAGGTGGCGCCCTGTCCGCCGCCGGCGGGGGCTTTGCGCCCCAGCTGCGGGGCGGGTTCATCGGCCGGCAGGATGCCCGAATCGTCCAGCGACATCTCGGCCTGGCCGGCCTGGGTCGGGGCGGCGACGCCGGTGGCTTTGCCCTGCTTGCCTGCCGCAGGGCCCGCGCCCCCCGCCGCTTTGCGGGCCTTGGAGCTGAACGCCATCTTGATCGCCCTGCCGAGCATTTCCATGCTCTCGAACCGCTCGCGGGGGTCCTTCTTGATCATCTTCATCACGATGTGCGCCAGACCCTCGGGCACGTCGGGGTTCAGTTCACGAACCGGCGGGGCGGAGAGATTCTTGTTACCGTGCCATTTCATCCATCGCAGCGTCTCGCTGTGACGGTCGCGAACCACGTCGCTGAAGGCCTCCTCGAACTTCGGGCGACCCACCAGCAGCTCGTACATCATGAACCCCAGCGAGTACATGTCCGCCCTGCCGTCGACCGGGTCGTCGCCGTAGAGCTCCGGGGCCATGTACTTCGTCGTGCCCAGCATCATGGACGTCTGGCCGGTGGTGCTTGCGGCGACGCCGAAATCGGCGATCTTCGGGTGCAGTCCCTCGGCGATGATAATGTTGGAGGGCTTCAGGTCGCGGTGGATGATCCCCGCGGCGTGCACGTCGTGCAAGGCAGCCGCCATCCGCCAGAGAATCTGCAGGACGGCCTTGGTTTCGGTCGGGCCCTGGGTGTCGCGCAGAACCTGCTCGAGCGTCGGACCCTTCACGAATTCCATCACGATGAAGAGGCCCTTCTCCTCCTCGATCATCTCGTGAATGGTCACGATCGCCGGCTGCTCTGCCCCGAGGCGGGCGAGAATCTGCGCTTCCTTGCGGAACCGCTCCAGAAACTTCTCATCCTCGGCCAGGTGCGTGGAGATCTGCTTGATCGCCACCTGCCGGTCCAGCAGCGGGTCCTGACACTTGTAGATGACCGCCTGCCCGCCCATGGCCAGCCGATCGATCACCTCGTACTTACCGATCTTCGTACCCGGCTGGAATCCGACTTGCGTCCCGTTGTTCTGCTGATCTGCCATTCACACGTCCCAAGGCTGCTCAGTTTGTCTTCGATTGGTTGGTTTGTCTGCTGTATCCGGCCCGACGGGGCTATTCATCCACGTCGAATTCCTCGACCTCGATCACGTCCGTGGTGCCCTCGTTGGTCATAAAGCACGTGGCGCGGATCATCATGCCATACTCGCCCTGGCCGCTACGGAGTTCCACGCCGTCCTCGTCCAGCTCGCCGAACAGCCAGTTCGCGTACGGAACGGGCATGTACAGCGTATGCTCGACGGTCACCTTGATATCCTCGCCGGGTGCGTACCGCCAGCCGTTCTCGGGCGGATCCACCGTGACGGAGGTATGGTCGCGGGCGTATCGCAGCTTTCGACCGATTCGGCCGTCGATCCAGCCCGGGGCGTCCTCGCCGTAGGCGCTGAAGACCGATTCGAGGTCGTCACCCAGCCCGGCGTCGTCGCCGTCGGGCATATCCGTTCCGCCCGCCGAGACGGGCATGACGGCCATGATCGCCGCGTCGCGGATCGCGAGCATTTTGCGCGATGCCCCGTCCAGGTCGATCTCGTTGGCGTCCTCCCCGCCGCGGAACGAGTCGTCCTGCGGGATCTGCACGATCGCCGACCGGGCGGCACAATAGGCGGCGTAATGGACGCAGAGATTTCCGCCCATCAGGAAGGAAGCCTGCACCATGACCATCGCCAGCGAGCCCAGAATGGGAATTACGATGGCGAACTCGAGGATGGCCGACCCGCCTTCACCATCTCGGGGCTGAGTGCGGTGGACCGCCCCGGCCCGCCACAGACCCGCAGAAAGCCACACAACCGCGGCGGCGCAGATCAGCGTCACCGTGGCGCACGTCACGAACAACCTGGACTCGACGGCCCGGCCGACCCAGCCAGCCGGCGAGTGCATCACCGCCAGCCCGCCGCCCCATGCGATGGCGACGGCAATGACCGAGGCGACGACGGCGGCAAGGATTCCCCCGCCGATCCATCGGCGTCGGTTCGCTCGGGGCGAGATGTCTCGTTGCGTATCGGCCATTCGATCAACCACCAAGAGGCCAGGCGAAAGCGTCCTTGCCCTGGATCAACAGTTCGACGCAGGCGATCGCCGAACCAATGCACAGCGCCAGTCCGAAGGGGATCTTCGGGCTCTCTGCCGTCGCCGGGTCGGTCGGCCGATTCGGCGAGAAGCTCAGATACAGAAATCGACCCACGCGTTTGAGCGTGCGCAGCAGTACCTTTTGGCGGATCATCACGATCAGCGACATCACAGCCGCCACCGCAAACCCGTAGAACATCGCCGAAAGCGTGAACGGCCAACCCGTCAGCGCTCCGACCACGCCCATCAGCTTCGCGTCGCCACCATTGATGCCACCGGCCAACCACGCCAACAGCAGCGGGCCGAAACCCACCGCCAGACCCAGCAGCGAGCCGGTCAGACCCAATGCCGACGAGCCTTCGCCGGTGAGTCCGCCCAGTACGCTATGCCCGACGAGCCCGACCATAACGGCCGGGTACGTCAGCCAATTGTAAATCTTGCCCGTGCGGACATCGGTGACGGACGCGATGACCAGCACCACGCCCGTCACGCAGATCGCCCAGGCATACGTCCATTCAAGCGGCATGCACGCCTCCCTGGTCTGACTTCGTGAGACTCACGCCGCTATCGCGTCAGGCACGCTCAGTTCAGCTCGTCCGGCGAGAGGCCTTCCTGGCCCTTGGCTTTGTCCCACCAGGAGGCGGCTTCCTGGGAGATGTCCTTCCAGAACCAGATCACCACGCCCAGAAGCGGCAAAGCGATGGCTGCGACGACAAGGATGTACTCCACCATGTCCGCGCCACCCTCGTCGTCATGCAGCGACTTCAGCGTCCTGCCCAGATTCTTCATCAGTGTCTTCATCTTCGTCCGTCCTCGAGTCAGAGTAAAGGTCCGTGCTGATCACACAATCCGTCTCCCGGCTGACCCGTCAGGGAAACGGCAACGTCACGAGAAAACTCACCATCCGGTAATGCTCCACCAATGCTGCCAGGAGCACGCCGAACACCGCGATGATGGGAATGCCGAACGCCACCAGAAGGAGCGTCCATTCGATGATGGTCTCGCCCTGCTGATCGGCGTGAAACCGGCGGATTGCTTCAGTCCATCGCGTCATAGGCTCTACAGTATTGTACGGAAACCCGCAGACTCGCGTTCACAATTATTCTACTCATCGGATGCGAAGACGTCCTTCGTTAAGTCTATGCGATCGCGAAGTATGCGAACTTTGGGCTCCCGGGCGTATTGCGAGGGCGTCCCAGTCCATCGGAGCTTACCTTCCTCGCGCGTGCCGTCCTCGCTGAGGCCAAGATCATACGTGTACATATCTTGCACACGATATTTTCCGTCGTCACCAAGCGGCTGAACCTCCGAGACCTGCGTAAGACCGCGACGCCCGTCGGAGAATCGCGTCACCTGCACGATCACGTCGATCGCCGAGGTGATCTGGGCCCGCAGGGCGTGCAGCGGAAGCTCGACTTTGCTCATCAGCGCCAGGGTCTCCAGGCGATTCAGCGCGTCCAGGGGCATATTCGCGTGCAGCGTGGACATGCTGCCGGCGTGCCCGGAGGTCATCGCCTGAATCATGTCCAGCGCCTCGCCGCCGCGGACCTCGCCGATGATGATACGGTCAGGCCGCAGCCGAAGCGACGAGCGGAACAGGTCGCGAATGCTCACTCCGCCCCGACCCCAGCGGTCCGGCGGCTGGGCTTCGAGAGAAATCACGTGGTCCTGGTGCATCTCCAGCTCGGCGGAGTCTTCGATCACCACGATGCGCTGGCGGTTGGGGACGAATTCGCTCAAGACGTTCAGGAGACTGGTCTTACCGCTGGATGTTCCGCCGGCGACAAGCAGGTTCTTCTCGGCCAGCACGCAGGTGGTAAGATACTCGCGGACTTCGCCGGTCCAGCTGCCGACCTTTTCGAGGTGGTCGGCGTCGAACTTGACGCGGGAGAATTTGCGGATCGTCATGCACACGCCATGTCGGCTGGGTGGGCTGAGCACCACGTGCACTCGGCTGCCGTCGGGCAGGCGGGAGTCGATCAGCGGGTGCTCCGGATCCAGCCGCTTGCCGGTGTACTGCAGCACGTTGTTGATGGCCGAGAGGAGGGCCTCTTCGTCTTCGAAGCGGGCGTCGGTCTGGATCAGTCGCCCCTCGCGCTCGACGTAGATCTCGTCGGGGCCGTTGACCATGATCTCGGCGACGTCCGGGTCGTCCATGAACTCAAGAATCGGTCCCAGGAAATGCTGTACCGTCGCCTTGAAGATCTGCAGCTTGGCCATACGTCGACGTCCTCAGTTGTCATCGCCCGGGCGTGCCTGCAGCGCGTCCGCAGCCGCCCGCCTCATGTGTAACGCTTCATCGGCCGATTTATGTCGGAAAAACGCACGAAAATCCTCGACCCGGCGGATGTGAGTCTAAAGCCCGCTTTGCCTTGGAGCAAGCCCGCATTTGTGCCGATTTGTACCTGCGCCCTTGAACCGCGCGGAGCGACTCCATAGAATCGCTCGTTCCAATCAGAGCAGACACACGGAGAGGTGCCGGAGTGGCCGATCGGGCTGGTTTCGAAAACCAGTGAACCTTCGCGGTTCCGTGGGTTCGAATCCCACCCTCTCCGTTACGACAAGCGGCACACGCAGCGAACGCGTGTGCCGTT